>CAZDYU010000076.1:0-21823 GCA_964509755.1 uncultured Occallatibacter sp.
CGCCGGTCTGCGGGTTGCGGCCGATGCGGGCCTTGCGCTCCGCCTTCACCAGGCGGCCGATGCCGGGAATCACGAAGACGCCGTTCTTTTTGGTCTCCTTGACGGCGGTCTCAGCCTGAAGTTCGAGGAAGGCTGCGACTTGCTTGTTGGTCAATTCCAGTTTCTCGGCCAGAAGCCGAATCAGGGCGGTCTTGGTCAATCCAGTTGCCATCTGTTGCTCTCCTTGATGTGGGCGAACCCTTGGGTACGCCTTTGTTGCAGGGGCTTCCGCCGCACAATGCGCGCCGCATGAAGGCAATTGGGCACTGCTGAGTCGAAAAGCCCTGTATTCATGCGGGTCGGAGTACCCGTCGTTCGTTACAATGCGACTTTCAGGGCAGGAAAGTCAAGGCCAAAAGAGTGATTTCCACAAAAAATCAGGAAATCATGGGTTTTTCTTCCGTTATTACCTCGTTTTGTCCGTATTTGCCTGTTTTGAGGGGGCTATTCGGGCTGCGGAAACACGCCACAATCCGCGGCGATAATCCCCATTGCTTGAGATATTCGCCCACACTGCTGCCGCTTTTGCGCTGGCGAAGCGGCGCGCTGGCTGAAACCGTTGGCGGGACAAGTGCATTTTGACAGCCTCTGGCGGGCGGTTTTTGTGGCTTCCCACCTATGTCACGCAGAAAGTGAAATGGATGGGCACGAAGCGCTCTTGCACGATCGCTGAAAATGCTCCATGCGCTTCTTCCCCGCCACCGGCAATCGAGGCTCCTTTCAGTCTTTTCATGCGCTGCAAACGAACCCGGCCTATAATGAAGCATGGCGACTGTGCATCCGTCCGAGCTGGCAGAGATTTCCGGCGCGCCCTTGGCTCGAGAAGACAAGGCGCAGCTTGAGCAGCAAGACTCTGGTTTGCCTCTGGTTGACCAGCACGACATCGACCGGCGCATCGAAGCGCTTTTGCGCCGCGTCCACGCCAATCGCCCCAGCGACGACATTGCATTGATCCGCAAGGCCTGGGAGTTCTGCGTCCGCCACCATGAAGGGCAGATGCGGGCCTCGGGCGAGCCTTACATCATTCATCCGCTGGAGGTGGGCGAGGTTCTGGCGGAGATGAAGATGGATTCGACCGCCATCTCGGCCGGCCTGCTGCACGATTCGGTTGAAGACACGCCGGCCACGAATGAAGAGATCGAGGCGGAGTTCGGCTCCCAAGTGGCGCACATCGTCGAGGGCGTCACCAATATAGATAAGATTCAGTTTGCCAATCGCGAGGACCGGCAGGCGGAGAACGTGCGCAAGATGCTGCTGGCCATGGTCAGCGATGTGCGCGTGGTTCTGATCAAGCTGGCCGACCGGCTGCACAATATGCGCACTCTGGAGCACCTCAAACCAGAACGGCAGGAAGCGATTGCGCGCGAGACTCTGGACATCTACGCGCCGCTGGCGCACCGTCTGGGCATGGGCAAGGTGCGCGGCGAGCTGGAAGATCTGGCCTTTCGCTACACGGACCCGGTCAGCTACGAGCAGGTATCGGCGGCGGTTGAGTCGCGCCGAACCGAGGGCGAACAGTTTCTGCGCAGCGTGGAAGACACGCTCAACGAGCAGTTGCGCGAGAACGGGATCGAGGCCCGGGTGGAGTGGCGCATCAAGCGTATTTATTCCATTTATCAAAAGCAGCAGCGCTCCAAGGTGAGCTTCGATCAGGTCTACGATCTGCTGGCCATTCGCGTTATCACCCAGGATGTGGCTGCCTGCTACGCGGTCTTTGGGCTGATTCATACGCAGTGGCGGCCGGTGCCGGGGCGCATCAAGGACTTTATCGCCATGCCCCGCGCCAACCGCTATCAATCGCTGCACACGACGGTGATGAGCCAGGCCGGCCACCAGTTCGAGGTGCAGATTCGCACCGAAGAGATGCACCGCATTGCCGAAGAAGGCATTGCCGCGCACTGGAAGTACAAGGCCGGCGGCGGCGTGGTGACGGCGCGCGACGAGGAGCGGCTCAACTGGATTCGGCAGCTTGTCGAGTGGCAGAAGGAGATGACCGACCCCAATGAATTCCTCTCCAGCCTGAAGATGGACCTTTATCCCGACGAGGTCTACACCTTCACGCCCAAGGGGAAGGTGGTCGTGATTCCCTCCGACGGCACGCCGGTGGATTTTGCCTACACCATTCACACCGAGGTGGGCCATACCTGCGTGGGCGCCAAGGTCAATGGCCGCATGGCGCCGCTGCGCAGCAAACTGCGGACGGGCGACATTGTCGAGATCGTCACGCAAAAAGATCACAAACCCAGCCGCGACTGGCTGACCTTTGTCAAAAGTCCCCGCGCCCGCAACAAGATAAAGCACTGGCTCAACGAAGACCGCCGCCGCCGCGCCGTCGATATTGGCCGCAAACTGCTGGAACGCGAGGCGCGCAAATTCAAGGTCTCGCTCAGCCTGGTGGGCGACCAGGATCTGGGCCGCATCGCCAACGAATACGGCGTGGCTACAGCCAGCGACCTGCTGGCCTCTCTGGGCCAGGGAAAACACTCGGCGCGCCAGGTTCTCAGCAAGCTGGCGCCCGGCTCGACGACCCAGCCCGAGGCCGAGGCGACTCCGGAGATCAAGCCCGGCGGCTCGGGCGAGGCGGCCATGTCGGACGCGGTGCGCAAGCTGCACCTCACTGGCTCGGACTCGCTTCAGGTGGAGGGCCAGAACGACCTGCTCGTCTATCGTGCGCGCTGTTGTAACCCCATTCGCGGCGAGGAGATCGTTGGCTACGTGACGCGCGGCAAGGGTGTCGCCGTTCACGCGCGCGGCTGTCCCAACGTGCAGAACCTGCTTTATGAGAGTGATCGCCGCATCAATGTCGAGTGGTCTCGCGCCGCCGATGTGGCGGGCAAGCCGCAGCGCTACCCGGTGAAGATCACCGTAGCCTGCGACGACCGCGCCGGAATGCTGAAGGAACTGATCGCCGTCCTCTCCGACGACAACTCGAATATCAGCGGCGTGGATATTCGCAAGGACGAGAATGGCGAAGCTGTGGTCGAGCTGATTGCCGAGGCCGAGGACGTTCGCCACTTGAACCGCATGGTTCTGAATTTGCGGCGGGTCAATGGCGTACGAGCCGTGCAGAGAACGCAAAAACTTTAGCTTCAGACTGCCCTACCCGCAACAATCCCCGCTGCTCTACAATCATCTCTTGCTCTCAGAGGCTCAACGCGAATCGTTTGAAGTGGTGCTGGTTTCGCCGCGCAACCCGCTCAATATGGGGGCCGCGGCGCGCGCCATGGCCAACTTCGGCTTCCGGCGGCTCTTGGTTGTTGCGCCCTTTGCGCCAGTCTGGCGAGAGGCCCGCTCGGCCGTGGGCGCGCCGGAACTGCTGCTGAACGCACAAGAATTTGCGACGCTGGCTGAGGCTGTCGCCGGCTGTACGCTGGTAGCAGGCACGGGCAGCCTCACCTACCGCAAGCCCGAGCAGCCGGTGGTGCAGCTTCCACTTTTAGGGCCGCGGGTCAATCAAGAGCTGGCACGCGGAGGCCGCATTGCGCTGGTTTTTGGCCCGGAGAAGCATGGCCTTACGCGCGAGGATCTTGCCTTCTGCCACATTCTGGTCGAGATTCCCACCGATCCGATTCAGCCCTCGATGAATCTGGGCCAGGCTGTTGCCGTCTGCCTTTATGAGTTGGCTGTCCGCGCCTCTGCCAGCGAAACAGGTTCAGGGGAGCTTGCACCGAGCCGGGCCGCGTCAGGCCATCTGGATCTGCTGGCCGGGGTGGTGGAAGAAACCATGCTGGCCGCCGGCTACTCGCCACTCGGGATGCAGCAGGCCAACCGCCACGATCTGCGCTTGTTGCTGAGGCGGTTAGCCCTCTCCGCGCACGATACGCGGCGGATTCTGGGTCTCTTTCGCCGTATTCTCTGGCGACTGAAGCGTGGTACAAATCGTGACGAAAGAACCGAATAGGGAAGGACTCGCAATTTTGTTTAGACGCAGGTACAAAGCTCTGATAGAGTTCGCTCAAAGGCTTTCTTTATGAACGCGGCTCCCCTATGCTCTCGATTGGCTTCATGGACGGCTCTGGCCAGCCTTGGCTTGCTGGTGCTGACGCTTGCTGTCTCCATTCAGGCTCAGCAACCTGCCCAGCCCGCCGACGCGCAGCATCCAGCCGCACCGGCTTCCAGCGCGAGCGCTGCTCAAGCTCCCACTGCGACGCCTGCCGAACCAGCGCCAGCCTCTCCGCAGTCGGCGCCGGCTCCGGCAGAGCAGGCTCCGGCAAGCGCTGCGCCAGCCGCTCCAGCCCCAACCGATCCAGCCACGGTCTCTACGCAAGCTGTGCCAAGCGCGCCCGCAACTCCGGCCGCGGACGCACCCGGGGCACCGCCCGCGCCAAAGGGCGAAGTGCGGACTGCGGCTGACAAAGCCGACGAGGCCGATGCCATCGAGGCGGCGCGATCTGGCGCCATTACCGAAGAGGAACTCAAGCGATTGCTGGTGGGCAAGGCGCTCTATCTGCGCGGCGGCTATCTGGAGAACTCGCTAAGCTTCAGCGAGAATGGCCGTCTGTTCGGGCACTCTCCGCAGGGCTCCTTTACGCTCTGCGCGGTTGAGATTGAACGCGTGCGCTTGACCAAGCACAAGGTTTTTCTTGAGGGTTCGCGTTACGGGCTGCACTTTGTGGGGCAGTTGGCCTACGAGGATCCGTCGAAGGCCGTCGATCGCGTCCGCATCACTCCTAAAAAAAAGGTGCTCAAGATCACCATCGACCGGGAGATGGTAGTCAAGCCGAAGAAGAAGAAAGAGGCCAAGGCCGAGAAGGAAAAGGAAAAGAAGGCGGAGAAAGCCGCCAAGGCAGCTCCAGCGCCAAGCAAGGCTGCGGGCGCTGCGGCAGCGGCAACTCCAGCGGCGGCGGCCGCTCCAGAGCCTGAAGAACTGAGCCCCGCCGACCAATTGAAGGCTTCGATTGCGGCCACGCCCGAAGAGGAGCGCCCGGCCGATCCGGACAGCGTGACCACTACGCTCTACGCGGCGCACGCGACTAAAGTTCTCAAAGACGCCTTGGACCAGATCTTTGCGCAGGCCTTTGACGACCGCATGATGGCCGCGATGCCCGACTTCTGGAAGCTCTACTATCAGGCCGTTGCCGGCAAGGTGGATTACCGGCCTAAAGACCCATCCATCCTCCGCCAGAATACGGTGGATCAGAAGGCGCGGCTGTTGACCAACTTCGAGCCGGACTCGAATGAGTTTGCGCAGGCTGCCGCGGTGGCCGGCATGGCGCTCTATCACGTGGTTATTGGCCCGGACGGCAAGGCCGGCGAGATTGCCGTGGCGCGGCCCATCGGCTTTGGGCTGGACGAGAACGCCGTGGCGTCGATTCGCAAGGCCAGCTTTCAGCCGGCGATGAAGGACGGCAAGCCGGTTCCAGTGCTTCTCGATCTGATCGTGCAGTTTCGCATCTTCTCCAAGCGCACAGCCGTTCACGCCGAGCCGGAGCCCGCCGGCAAGCCGAAAGAGACCATTCTGCCCGGCCCTTACAGCGTTCCGCGCTAGCCGGTCAGTGAGCCTTGTGCGTCGGTCTTCAACGCAAGCAGTGGGCTCACGGTATTATCATGCCGATATGCGAAAATCGATCTTCGTGGGAACGCTCTCTTGCTGTTTCGGCCTATTCTGCTTTATTTCGTTCGGCGTCGTTACCCTGACCGCCTACGGTCAGGATTCAACATCGGCCGCGCCGCCTGCCCCTGCTCAAACGACCGCCCCGGCCCAGGAAGCGCCCGCCGCCTTGCCCAGCGATCCCAAGGAATTGATGCTGCTGGCTGCTAAGTCAAACGGCCTTACCGGGGACGATGTGAAGCCGTGGCATGTGAAGGCCAGTTACCAATTGCTCGACGATCAGGGCAAGGTGGAAGACCAAGGAATCTATGAGGAGTTTTGGGTCAGCGGGAAGAAGTACAAGCGCACCTTTACCGGCAAGACCTTCGCGCAAACGGAGTACGGAACTTCAAAGGGATACTTCTTTTCCGGTGATCTGAATGCACAATTCAGACAGGGATACAAAATTCGGAATGAGTTTTTTAATCCGATGCCAAATCTGGAGATGATCGAGAAGTTCAACTTTACACTACAGAAACACGAAGCGGGCGGAATCAAGTATGTCTGCCTGAACTATCAGGTCGCGAACGGTAATCTACTTGACGTTGGCTGGTGCCTGGCTGCGGATAAGCCTATTCTTCGAATTGATTTTCTTCCCCAGGAAGGGCGAGTCATACATAACCGGATCTTGCGCTTTCAAAACCGTTTTATTGCCGGAGACTTGCTGTTTGTTCAACAGGAAAAGGCGACTCTGACCGCGCATATCGATATGATTGAGGCGCTCAATCATATCGATGAGGCGGTCTTTCTTCCGCCCGCCGACGCAACCCTGGAACTGCCGAAAAAAATCTCTATCTCCGGCGGAGTGATGGCGGGAATGGCTCTCCACAAGGTGGCTCCCGATTATCCGCCTATCGCCAAAGCTGCTGGCGTTCAGGGAACCGTTGTTTTGCAGGCCACTATCGGCAAGGATGGCCGCATTGAACATCTGCATGTAATCAGCGGTCCCCCCATGCTGCAGCAAGCCGCGCTGGACGCGGTCAAGCGATGGACGTACAAACCATACACACTCGCCGGAGAACCGGTCGAAGTGGATACGACAGTCAATGTTATTTTCGCGCTCGGCGGCAATTGGGGTAAACAATTTTGATTCAAGAAATGAGGCCGAGGTGGGCAATTGATGGCCGAAGGTCCAAAGTCGATCCGGCTGCTCTGACAGTCTCTCCAGAGCTAAGGCAAAACCAGGGTATAGTTTCACTGGTTTTGCTCTAGTGATAATGTGAGGAAGCTCCGCGCCCCATTCCGCGTTCTTTGCGGAATGGGTGGGATACCTCCACTCCATTTCGGGCCGGATCAATAGGGTTATTGTAAAAAAACTCTTAGCTTTGCCCAGGCGACAGTCGAAGTTTGATACTTGCAAAAATCGCTCATGGTTTGCGATTTTGATCGGAAAACGGCGCAAGCACAACCCAATCAGGCTTGCTTTGCATGGAATGGAATGGGCTTATACCAGTTGTGGAAGAAGCGCATCAGAGGCCGCTCCACTATCAGGTAGCAAACCACACCGGCTACCACGCAAGACAAGATTCCCTGGAATACGCCAACATCCGCTCCTGGGCTTCCAAAGTGGCGCCAGAAGCGCCGAATGACATCCAGCGCCGGAATCGTGCAAAGGTAGATTGAATAGGATGCATCGCCCAGAAAAACCAGCAGGCGCGCGGGCACAGAGCGCATGGCGGGAGCGCAGAAGATCACGCCGCCTACCAGCAGTGCGCTGGGCAACCCCCAAACCGCTACGCGCAGCCAGCAGTCCTGCCCGGCCAGGATCGACGTTGCTGCACTAGCCGCGCCGTAGCCGGTAAACACGGTCGCAGCCAGCAACGCCACCCCCAGTGCCGCCAATCCCAGCCCCAGTCTGCCAAAAGATAGATTGGCCTTGCTGCAACGGTCGAAGAGCAGGCCAATCAGGCAGCCAAATACAAACTCCAGAATCAGTGGATTCATCCAGAAGATGAGCAATGGGTGGCGAAATCCGGCGATCAAGCCCAGCGCCACCATGCCGCAAAGAAATGTAACTGTACTGCGGACTACGGACCGCTTCGTGAAGAGAAGGAACGCCGCCAGCAATAGATAGAAATAAAGCTCGAAGATGAGGCTCCAGCCCAGAGACAGCAAAGGGCCGCTGGCAGGAAAATCAAATGAGGGAAGCAACAGAAGCGTAGGCAGCCAGGAGATCTTCGCCTCATGGAGCCTACCGGCTTTCAGAACCCTTGCCAGAAGAAAGGCTGTGATCATCAGGAAAAGAGGAAAAATCCGCGTGATGCGCCGGCTGAGAAAATGCACGGCGCTGGATCCACTGGATTCCTTATCCCGGTTTGCGGCACGCGCAGCCACCAGCGAAACCACAAATCCGCTGATTACAAAAAAAATGTCAAGACCCGACGATCCGAAATTCTCAAAGTAAAAGAAACGGGCCTGTAGTGGATTGCCCAGCGAACCTTGCACCTCATCGATGGCATGAGCCCAGGCAACCAGGAGCGCACCCACGGCGCGCAGCGCCTGAACACCCAGAAGCCGCGCTCCATCGCCCTGAGCTTTGGAGCCGGAGTCTGGACGGCTTCTGTTCGCTGCGCCGGAGTTCGTTTGATGTTTGACCATTTCCACCAAAAACTAGCCTGAAACTATGCTGCCATAGAATCCATGGAAAACGGCCAAAATCATGTAAGTATGCCAGCCCCTACTTGCGCCCTCCAAAGCTGAGCGGCAGCCCCAACTGAAACCAGAAAGAATTTCCGCGCGGCTTGTTCTCAACCAGCGTGTCTCGCGTGTACTTGAACGCAAAGGCCTTGTGCTCGCCGAAGAAGTAGCGGAACTCCGGACCAACGGCCAGGTCGCGGCCGCGATAGCCCCCGTTTGCAACCGCGACTCCATTCAACTTGTCGTCGGTAAGCTGCTTGTAAAAGTAACCATTCACGCCAACGGCCGCCTTCTTTGAAACCGCCTTCATGCCGGTGTACTCCCAGGTCAGTTCATTGCCGCTGCTATACTTCGTCGTTCCATCCTGAAAGTTGAAGATATAGTCCACCTTCGAGCTGAACTCCCATGCGGCCTTTGGCGCCAGAAAGGTGAATGCGCCCGTCGGTCCGGCGGCCAGATGATGCTGCCCAACATTCAGCGGCGAGTTCTTGTCGAATGGCGCGCCGGGAGTGTAGAAATCGCCCTGGATAAACCCGTTCCAGCTTCCCTTGTGATAAGTCACTCCAAGCGGAACCAGCAGGCAATTGCTCACGCCGAATTTGTTGTATTTCTGAGTTGTATCCGGCCCTGTCGGCACGCGCAATCCCTCATATAGTATCGGAACCGCAAACATGCTCTCCAGATTCCCGCCCAGAACCGGAATGCCCCAGTTGTGCTCGATCTTGATCGCATTGGCAACCACCCGCAGCTTGAAGTCGATCGGCAGAGCCTTGCCTGAGCCGTCGTCCAATTCGTTTGCCGGATAAACCAGATGAAATGTGTAAAGCCCAGACTCATGCGGCGGCGGCATCATGCCCTGCAAAACCGTCTCCGCTCCCACCGGATAAACGCTTCCGCCGTTTTCCGTAGCGTGAGCCGCGACGCCTGAAAGCATCGCCGCCAGCAAACAAACCAACAGGCAACCCCAGATGCAATCGCCCAATCTAAATCCTCTTGCATTCTTACTTGTCTCTGGCAAAGCAGTCCTCTCCTGTCAATCCCCAAACAAACGGATGAACTTTGATTTGCCAGCGATGATAACAGGCCAGACCGTCGGGAGTTTTCCACGACGCAGCCGCGCTATTTCTTCGGCTTCGGGCGCGCGTTCTTCGTCTTGGGCCGCGGAGCCTTGGGCATACTGGCATAGAGGCCGCGGGCCGTGCGCGGATCGATCAGCCATTGCAAAAGCGGCGGATGGCGGTCCATATCCACGCGCGCCACCGAGCCCTTTCTCATGCGGATGGCCGCGCCCCCGTTGCCAGTAATCAGCCGGCCCAGAAACTGAAAGATGTTGGGATTATGGCCCACCACCAGAATGCCCTCGTAAGCCACATACTTGTTGAGCAGATCCAGAAAATCGGCATAGTCCGCGTCGGGCCCCAGCGCTGGGCAGATCTCCACCCGGCCGTCAAAGCCCAGTTCCGTGCCCACCAACTGCGCCGTCTGCAGTGAGCGCTTCAGCGGGCTGGAGAGAATCGCGTCCACCTGCGCGTTCAGCGCCGCCAGTACGCGCGCCATCAGGATGCACTGATCCTTTCCCTCTTTGATAAGGGATCGCTTGGCATCGAGAGCTTGATTGTCGCGGGACAATCCAGCATTGGCGTGGCGCATGATGTAGAGGTTCATCGGGGAATTACCATCGGAGGGCAGAAAAGGTTCGCCAGCTCCTTGAGTTTCGATATTAACACGTTCGTAACATTGCAAATGTTAATTCGTGCTGGCTAGGAAGCGATTTTGAGCGTTGAATCGGCAAGGCTTGCAGCGAAGATTCGTTCCCCGGCAGAGAGCGGCGTCAAGGCTCGAGCTCAGGAATACCAGCCGATGCCGCCAGCAAAAGCGAGAGTATTTTGCGCTTTTCTTACCCTTTTTCGCCATTTTCATCTCAACAGGAACATGCATTCTTCATAAAATGATTACTGAAGGCATGATTACTTCTTGACAATCGCATTTTTGCGAACCAAAATAAAGTCCGCTCTACCCCTCTTCCCCAGGGGTGCGGCGCAAATTCCACTTCCCCTAACCACGATCATGGAGGTCGTCCGATGAAATCTCCCTTGATGCGCTTCTCGACCAGGCGCATTCTTGCTCTCACTCTTGTGCTGGCCTTGGCTTGTTTCTTGTCCGGCACTCGCCATCACACCATCGCCGTTCAAGCGGCGCAGGAACACACCTTTACCGCAACTGAAGCCGTGATTCCCAACGCCCCATTTGTCACCAACAACGGCCAGATTCCGCCTCCCTCGGAGTATTCCGGCCCCATGTTCACTCTCAGCCATGCCTGGCCCATCAAGCCGCCGCTGCCCATGAAAGATCCACCCTGGCAGAAGGCCATCGGAGGCGGGCAGATCACCACGCAAAACGCCGCGGCTTATGTGGATGCGCTGAAGCAATACGTCACCCCTAATGCGCGCGTCCTGCTGCTGGACTACAAGAACTGGGACGCCGCCAAGGCCAAGTGGTACACCGAACCCTGGCTCGGCTCCATCCGCGAGAGCATTCACGGCACCTACCAGGCAGGCCAATTCGGCTCGCCGGTCTTTCCCGGCACCGGCCTGCTGGTCACCTTTGACACCCATGTGCTCACGTACTACGACGAGCGCGCAGCCTATGCACTCCACAAGGTATGGGGTACGGCAGCCACCAACCCGCAGATCTTCACCTCGAACTTTCAATTTCCCGAGGGCTCGGTGATCGTCAAGGCCGCCATCTTCGCCTCGGACAATCCCGCCATTCAGCAGAACTGGTGGCCGGTGACCAGCGGCGCCGCAGCCTGGCCGATCTATTTCTCGATCCCCGAACAGGCCGACCCGTCCAATCCGCCTATCGTCCAAACCGGCTACGTGATGCAATTCGACATTATCGTCAAGGATTCAGTGGCCGCGCCCAAGACCGGCTGGGTCTTCAGCACACTGGTCTATGACCTCAACGCCCCTGGCGACGCATGGGACAAGATGGTTCCGCTGGGCGTGCAATGGGGCAACGACCCCGGCATCGATCCGGAGACCAACCCGGCGGCCAAACTCCAGGAGAACTGGATCAACCCCGCCGCGCCGCTCTACTCGACGCAAACGCTGGGCTGGGGCGGACGGCTCTCCGGCCCCAATGACGGCGCGCGCAACGACATCCAGGTCGATAAGCAGGTGATGATCAATCACCCCGATTCCTCCTGCATGAGCTGTCATAGTCCTGCCCAGTGGCAGCCAACGCAGCACAAGATGCTCACCTTCCTCTTCCCCTCCTACCCCAACCCGAACACGCAGCCCCATCAGCCTCCATACAAGCCCTGCCCCAACGGCCTGGCCAGCGATCCGTATGTCTGCTCGCCCGCGCCGGCTTCGGCGGATTGGTGGCGCTGGTTCCAGAATCGCGAGGGTACGCAGCCCTTCGATCCGAAGTCCGGCTCAATTGCCACCGACTTCGACATGGTCTTTGCCTTCAAGACGCTGCCCGCGTGGTGGAAGGCCACCGGACCCAAGACCGCTGCGGAGCCTTTTGCCATGCGCACGCTCAACCACGGCCAGAATCCACCGGCCAAGTTCAACGAGTACACCGGCGCGCCTCTGAAACCGCAAAACTGATGGAGAGTGCAAGGAAGCTCCGCGCCCCCACCCATTTCGCTCCTGAGCTAACGACTCGCGAACTGAGTTACGTTCAAAAATGAACAAACCACAAACGCTGGGTGCCTCACTAGATGACGGAAGCCGTGCCCTGAACCAAGGCGGCTGATTCGGGTTCGTGGTTGCCATCCTTTCGCACAGAGCGCGGATGGAAGGGGTGACCGGCCTTGAAAGTTTGAGGTCTTCATCCCCGGTCCCCAAAAGCGAGGGACCGGGGGCACCCTCAGACTGGATTGGAATGAGCATCAAGACCGGGGCCACCCGCCTGTGGTACCCTGCCGGTATGCGAAAAACGACCTTCGTTGGAACGATCTCTGTGTACTTATGGCTTGTATTGCTTGGCTTGATCTCGATGCCAGTTATTGCGCAGGATGCTGCGTCCGCCGCGCCGCCAGCCAAAGAAGCACCCGCCGCTTCCATGCCCAGCGACCCCAAGGAATTGATGTTGTTGGCCGCCAAATCCAACGGCCTCACTGGGGACGATATGAAGCCTTGGCATTTGAAGGTGAGCTATACTCTGCTGGATGAAAACGGCAATGCTACGGATCATGGGAGTTTTGAGGAGTTTTGGGTAAGTGAACATAAATTTAAAATCGAGTACGCAGGCGTCGATTTCTCACAAACCAACTATGGCACGGATAAGGGCATCTTGCACACCGAATCTCGGCATTACGTGCCGAAACTCATTACCCAGGTTGCCGATGAGTTTGTCAAACCGATCCTGTTCAGTGAAGATGGGACAGAGCATTTGAGCTTCGACCAGCAAGAGCGAAATCTGGGCGGTATAAAACTCCATTGCGTGCAGCAAAAGGGCTATTCGACTTCGCCGCCACGGCAGTTTTTCGGTTCGGTATATTGTCTTGCCAGTGAGACACCCATATTGCGAATCAGACAACAATCGGGGGAAGTCCCCGAGTTTGTTCATAATAATATCGCGATTTTTCGGAGCCGTTATCTTCCCCGCGATCTGGAAGGTTTTCTAGGAACAAAACCTGTGCTAAAGGCGCATATCGAGTCTATAGAAACACTCAAGACAATCAACGATGCCGACTTCACGCCGCCATCCGATGCGATGCCAGAACAGCCGAACGTTACGATCTCATCGGCGGAGGCTCAGGAAAATCAACTTCAACAACCCGAGGCGATTTATCCACCAATTGCTCGGGCCGCACGCGTGCAGGGAACAGTAGTTCTGCAAGCGAATATCGGAAAATTCGGGCATGTTATGTCGTTGCGTGTTATTAGTGGACCGGCGATGCTACAGCAGGCGGCTCTTGATGCTGTAAGGAAGTGGGTCTATAAGCCATATATCCTCGACGGTCAGCCAGTGGAAGTGAACACTACGATCAAGCTCGTCTTTGAGATTGATCCAAGGAACCTTGGATCCATTCCAAGGGGTTATTCACATGCCATACCGTAGATCCTGAAACTAAGCGGGGTGGGCGATATTGCATCGCCCACCCCGTGACTTGCTGACCTGCTGACTTGCTTACTTTTTGTCTTCTACGTCCACGTACTCGGCGTCGATGACGCCTTCGTCTTTCTTGGGCTCGGCTGCAGGGGCGTCTGTTCCGGTCGGGGGTGCGCCGGCGGCGGCTTGCGCCGAGGTTGCCTTGTAGACGATCTCGGCTAGCTTGTGGCTGGCGTGGGTGAGCTTCTCGTACTGGGCCTTGAGCTCCTTGGAAGTTGGCGTACCTTCGAGCAGCTTCTTCGATTCGGCAAGGACTGTTTCGACCTCCGCCTTCACTGGAGCGGCATCCGCGCCGCCGAGTTTGTCGCCGGAGTCCTTCAGCATCTTGTCGATGTTGTAGACCATGCCATCGAGCGAGTTGCGGGCGTCGATCTCTTCGCGCTTCTCCTTATCCTCCGAGGCATGGGCCTCGGCTTCCTTGGCCATCTTCTCGACCTCGTCCTTGCTGAGGCCAGAACTCGAAGTAATGGTGATGCGGGTGTCCTTGCCGCTGGCGTTGTCCTTGGCGTTGACGTTGAGGATGCCGTTGGCGTCGATGTCGAATGTCACCTCGATTTGCGGCACTCCGCGCGGAGCGGGCATGATGCCGCCGAGCTTGAATTTGCCCAGCGTCCTGTTCTGCGCAGCCATCGGGCGCTCACCTTGCAAGACGTGGACTTCGACCTCGGACTGGTTGTCGGCAGCGGTAGAGAAGGTCTCGGTTTTCTTGGTGGGGATGGTGGTGTTGCGCGGAATCATCGAGGTCGCCACGCCGCCCAGAGTTTCAATCGAGAGCGTCAGAGGCGTTACGTCGAGGAGCAGCAGATCCTTGACTTCGCCGCCGAGGACGCCAGCCTGCACGGCCGCGCCGATGGCTACGACTTCATCGGGATTGACGCCGCGATGGGGCTCGCGACCGAAGAGCTTCTTGACGATCTCCTGAATGCGGGGCATGCGGGTCTGGCCGCCGACCAGCACGACTTCGTCGATTTTGTCAACGCTGATGCCGGCGTCGGCGATGGCCTTCTTGCAGGGTTCGAGCGAGCGGTCGAGTAGGTCGCCGACAAGCTGCTCGAGCTTGGAGCGGGTGAGCTTGCGGACCAGATGCTTGGGGCCGGTGGCGTCGGCGGTGACAAAGGGGAGATTGATCTCGGTCTCGATGGTGGTGGAGAGCTCGATCTTGGCCTTTTCCGCGGCGTCCTTGAGGCGCTGGAGGGCCATTTCGTTGCCCTTGGAGCCCAGGTCGAGACCCTGTTCCTGCTTGAATTCGGCAATCAACCACTCGACAATGCGCTGGTCGAGATTGTCGCCGCCCAGGTGGGTGTCGCCGTTGGTGGACTTGACCTCGATCACGCCTTCGCCGACTTCGAGGATGGAAATATCAAAAGTGCCGCCGCCGAAGTCGTAGACGGCAATCGTCTCGTCCTTCTTCTTGTCGAGGCCATAGGCGAGCGCGGCCGCGGTGGGCTCGTTGACGATGCGCTTGACGTCGAGGCCGGCGATCTTGCCAGCGTCCTTGGTGGCCTGGCGCTGAGCGTCGTTAAAGTAGGCGGGGACGGTGATGACCGCCTCAGTGACGGTCTCGCCAAGGTAGGCTTCGGCGGACTTCTTGAGCTTTTGCAGGATCATGGCGGAGATTTCGGGCGGGGTGTACTCCTTGCCCTGCGCCATGACGCCGACGTGGTCGCCCTGCTGGATGACCTTGAAGGGAACCATCTTCATCTCGTCGCTGACTTCGTCATAGCGGCGGCCCATGAAGCGCTTGATGGAGAAGACGGTGTTCTCAGGGTTGGTGATGGCCTGGCGCTTGGCCACCTGGCCGACGAGGCGCTCGCCGCTTTTGGAGAAGCCGACGACGGAGGGCGTGGTGCGCGCACCCTCTTCATTGGCAATGACTTTGGGCTCGCCGCCTTCAAGGACGGCGACGCAGGAGTTGGTGGTACCGAGATCGATTCCGATAATTTTTGCCATGGTGGAGGTTCCTGTCTGGTGAATAGAATTTCCGACTTTTCTAGGATGGCATAGTGAGTGAGTTATTGTCAACTTTATATGATGCGAAATCTATAAGATTTTCTTTTAGCTTGTCCCATACCTTAGCCAAAGTGGTATCTTTTCGATTTCAATTGCTTATTTCCGCTGTTCATGCCACTGTTGTGTACCATATTGCTCACTTTGCAGCCGCTCATCGAGAGCACAGACGAATTTGGTTCTGGGTCCAGGCCCGCGCATAGTGATCCAAACTGCTCATTCAGCCGATACCCTAGTTACCAACGGAATACTGGCACAAGCAAGAAGAAAGGTGATTATGAAAAGAACTGCAACGCTACTACTGCCCGCAATCGCCATGGCCTTCTATAGTGCGCCGGTGACCGCCTCAACACCCAAGCCGCAACGCACCCAAGCCACTGCGCCCGTCGCCGCCGCGGACAAGCTGAATACTGCTTCTACCAATACTATCTATAACTTCGCGGTAAGAGATGCGACAGGTGTTCTGTTGACCTGCGCCAAGCAGCAGATCGATTCCGACACCTTCAGCGGTTGCACGCTTGCTCCCGGCCGGACGCTGGACGACCTGATGACAAGCATTGTCAGGACCATCCGCGCCGTAGAAAACAAGGTTGACAGCGATCCGAAATAATGGCGTTGCTTTGCGTGCATTCTCCGTGCAATCAAAGGAATAGGGGAATTAGGAGGTGTTGTGTAACCGATCAGCGGTGGCGGAAGGCGGGCTTGCGGATAATATCGGACTGATTTAGTCTTATAAAAAGACGACTAATATAGTCGCATATTCAAGGAGGGGTTTATTTTGCGTCAAGATTTACTCAAAAAAGTTTTCAAATCAATCTCTTGGCTGGCTTTATGCCTTCCATTTTTGTGTTCCGCGGCGGTCAGGGCGCAGGACAAGCCTTACTTTGTCACCTACTCGCACGATCTGGAGGAGCCCGGCAATTTGGAGATCGAGACCAAGACGGCGCTGGGCAGGCCGGAGGGCGGCAACCGCTACGGGGCGACGGCGATGGAGTTGGAGTACGGAACGCGCGCCTGGTGGACTACCGAGCTTTATCTGGACGGGCAGGCGACGGGCGGCGATTCGACAGTTTTTACCGGCTGGCGGCTGGAGAACCGGCTGCGGCCGCTGATGCGGGATCATGCGGTGAATCCGGTTTTTTATGTGGAGTACGAGAATACTTCCGGCGCCGATAAGACGATTCTGGAGTTTGTGGGTCACGACGGGCAGGCTGATCTGGCTGCGCCGAATGGCGTGCTGCGCAAGGAGCATCAGCACGAGGCGGAGCTGAAGCTGATTCTCTCTTCCAACATCAAGGACTGGAATGTCAGCGAGAACTTCATTTCAGAGAAGGATATGAGCCACGCGCCCTGGGAGTTTGGCTACGCCGTGGGAGCGACGCGCCCTCTGCGCAGCGCGGCCAGCGGCCGGGAATGCAACTTTTGCGCGGAAAAATTCATTGTTGGCGCGGAGGGTTACGGCGGGCTGGGCGACACCTTTGCGCTGACCGTGCGCGACACCTCGGACTACATCGCGCCGTTGATTGGATGGCAACTGCCGCGGGGCGCGCGGCTGAGCTTTTCGCCGGCCTTCGGGCTGACCGGCACCAGCATGGCGCGAGTCTACCGCGTCGGCCTGGCATGGGAATTCGACCAGATTGGCAACTGGTTCCACAGTTCTGCTGGAGGTGGAAAATGATGCGACGGAGCTTGGGAATTCTCTTGATTTTGCTGAGTGCGGCAGCGGCCGTTGCCGCGGTTTCAAGCGCGCGCTGGCAGCATGTTCCGGCCAGCGATCATGCCCGCGTCAATCCTCTGGCCGAGCATCCGGAGGCGGCTGTCGCCGGGGCGCTGGTCTATCGGGAGCATTGTTTGCAGTGCCACAAGGCCGATGCGCGGGGCGATGGGCAGAAGCGGCCATCGTTGCGCAGTGAACGGGTGCGCGCGGCCAGCGATGGAGATCTGGAATGGTTCTTGCGCCAGGGCGATCTGGCTCACGGAATGCCCTCGTGGTCGAGTTTGCCGCAGGCGCAACGCTGGCAGGTTGTAGCCTATTTACGGTCGATTCAGTAGGCCACCTGCGGTGGGGCAGAAGCTCGCCACCTGCGGTGGGGCAGAAGCTCGCTATTCGCTCGCAGGGGGTCAGGTGGTATCCCATCCATTTCACAAAGAACGTGAAATGGATGGGACACGTACTGACATCAAACGGCGCCAGCCACAATGGGACACCCAGCCTATAGATACAAATGCAGCGAATTAGCCTCTACTGCGGGGAGATAGCGAGATAGCAAGTAAACAGTAGATTAGGGAGGACTTGAGTTTTATCTATTTTGCGGTTCAATGAAGCCGGTGGACGGCAGAAACGCGCGAATTTTAAATTAATCTCCGCAAAAATCGCCGGACGCATTAGGATTGGACCGATAAAGATTAGTGACAAACAGGAGCAAAAAGCCTTCGCGAGGTATTCCGCCGGTTTTTAGCTGGAATTCCGCTCCCGCGTGGCGTAATCTGGTGCCAGTATCAAAAAAAAATGACTAGCGGCCATTCCCGGGCCATTTTCACGGATCTTGATGCAGGGCTGCCAGTCCACGAGGTTTGGCGCCATGTTCGCAGCTTTGCGGCTTGAGAGTTTACGAGTTCTGCTCGGAGCGGGACTCATCGCTTTTACGTTTTTCCCAGTTGCTTCTGCAACTTCTTCCTTTTCCGCCATTGATGTGACCGGCGCCGGTACGAGCGCCAAGCAGGGAACCGCCGCCACCTTCATTGACGCGGCTGGAGATGTGGCGGGAATCTCCATTGACGGAAGCAACTATGAGCACGGTTTTATACTTCCCGCCGGTGGTTCAATAGCCACTTTTGACGCTGGGGGCGTGAGCGGGTACAACATTCTGACCATTCCGATCGGCTTCGATGCGACAGGAAATTTGGCCGGGTATTATAAGGATTCCAGTAAGGTGATGCATGGATTTGTGCGCACGAAATCCAGCGGCGCAATCACCCTCTTCAGCGTGCCGGCGGCTGGAACCGGAACGAATGAAGGGACCGTTCCGATCGCGATCAACGCGTCGGGAGAGATTGCTGGAGTTTATATTGACACGAACTCTATCACGCACGGCTTTGTGCGTACGGCCACGGGGACGTTCACGACCTTTGACGCGGCTACGATCAGCAGCGTCTCAGGCAAATCGAATCAGGGAATTTATTTTGTCAGCCTCAACGATTCCGGCGTGGTTGCGGGAACCTATATTGATGCGAGCAGCCGGGCGCATGGATTTGTCCGCACAGCGGGCGGCGTTATCACAGCAATCGACGCGCCGGGCGCGGGCACAGGCGTCGATCAGGGAACCATGAGCATCAGCATCGACCCGTCGGGAGACGTGACCGGAGTTTACCTGGATGCGACCAATGCAATTCATAGCTATGTGCGCACAGCCGGGGGTGTTATTACCACCTTTGATGCGCCGGGCGCGGGCACGGGAACTTATCAGGGCACTTATGCGCGAGAATTCGACGCAGCGGGGGACATTGCAGGAAGCTACACGGACTCAAACAACGTGGGGCACGGTTTTTTCCGCGCCGCCAATGGCACAATGACCATTTTTGACGCGCCGGGCGTGGACTATTCCTCGGCTCAGACGGCCAGGGTTTCGCGCACCGCTTCCCTCAGCCTTAAAAGCTCAAAAAGCCTGGCCAGCAAGACCAAGTCGATCCTCAGCGTCATGGGGCAATCGAACAGCATGGCCAGCGGCCTTCTCACCGGCGGCAGCGGATTGCCTTATGCAACGGCGGGCTTTCACATCAATGCATCGGGAGAGATTGCTGGAGTCTATACGAATGGCGACGGCGCGGGACACGGATTTCTGCGCGCCACCAATGGCACGATAACCACCTTTGACGCGCCTAGCGCGGGTACAGCTACTGAGCAAGGAACCGGGAGCCTGGCTATCAATGCTTCGGGGACGATTGTGGGATGCTACGCGGACTCGAATTCCGTTCTGCATGGGTTTGTGTACGCACCCGCGCTGACGGCGACTGCAACCTTGCTCCAATCCGAATCGAGCACATCTATTTATGGAGGACCAATCACGCTTACTGCCACCGTCACTCCGGCCCCTCCGAATGGAGAAATGGTGTGGTTTGTGAGCGGAACAACGGTTGTAGGGTCGCAGGCTCTGAGCGGCGGCTCAGCAACTTTCACCTCGACACTGGCGCCGGCGGGCACCGACACGGTCGAGGCCGTCTATGGCGGCGACTTGAACTTAGCCGGCAGCACCTCGGCCGCGGTCATCCAGACAGTGAGCCAGGCCACTACGACAGTGTCCCTGACTGCTTCGCCCAATCCCTCCAGCTACGAAGAACTGGTGAGTTTCACGGCAACCGTCAGCGGCGAGTTTGGCGGCGTAGCTACCGGCACGGTAATTTTCAAGGATGGAAGCTCCAGGTTGGGCGCTGCTCCTCTCGACGGCGGCTCGGCGACTCTTACTTTTACGCAACTGGCTCAGGGAGCGCATAGCATCACGGCCGTCTATAACGGCGACTCGAACTTCACGGGCAGTACGTCGAATACCGTGAGTCAGTGGGTCAACTCAGAGATTCTGAGCGATTGGACATGGATGGGTGGAAGCAGTACATTGCCTAGCAATCATGTTCTGGTTGGGGTGTACGGAATGCAGGGAACGCCTGCCGCCTGGAATATCCCGGGAGCCCGCGGCGGCGGGGCGACGTGGACCGGCAGCAATGGAAATCTCTGGATGTTTGGCGGTGGGGGCTTTGATTCCAACGGACTTTGGGGGAATCTCAACGACCTCTGGCAGTACAACATCGCCACGAATCAATGGACATGGATGGGAGGAAGCACCGTTGGAGGTTGCACCAATGGATCTTGCGGCGAGCCCGGCGTGTACGGCAACTTGGGCAAACCCGCTCTTGGGAATATTCCCGAAGGCCGGAATGGCGGCGTGAACTGGACCGACGCCAGTGGCAATTTCTGGCTCTTTGGGGGCAGTGGCTATGACGCCAACGGCAATTACGACAATTTCAACGACCTATGGGTCTATAATCCCACTACCAACCTTTGGACATGGATGGGTGGAACCAGTACAGCTAACAGTTCCTGCGTGGGTGTTTCCGGCTATTCTGTCTGTGGCCAGCCGGGAGTCTACGGCTCGCTGGGAACGCCTGCCGCCGGAAACATCCCCGGAAGCCGGGAGGAGCCTGCGGGCTGGTCTGATAGCAGCGGCAATTTCTGGCTCTTCGGTGGCCTGGGCTTCGGTTCCGCCGGAGACTATGGCTATCTCAACGATCTTTGGGAGTACAGCCCCTCGTCAAACCAATGGACATGGATGGGTGGAAGCAGCACGGTACCCTCCCTTGATAGCGGCCAACTCGGCGATTACGGCGCTTTGGGCAGCTTTGGGGCTGGATACATCCCCGGAGGCCGGGAATGTGCCGTGAGCTGGACTAACACCAACAACATTCCCTCGATCTTTGGTGGATATGGCCTCGGCTCCGACGGGCAATGGGGCTATCTCGACGACCTATGGGGCATCCATTCTGCCGAAAACTCATGGGGGTGGGAGAGCGGCAACCTTGCGGTTAGCAGCAATGGCGGGCAATCCGGTGTCTACGGTTCATTGGGCACAGCCACCAGTGGAAACATCCCTGGAGGCCGCAATTGCGTGATGGGCTGGACCCGCAGCGACGGCAATCTTTGGATCTTCGGGGGCTACGGTTTCGACACAATTGGAAACAGCGGCTATCTCAACGATTTTTGGCAATTCGATCTCTCCACAAATGAATGGACATGGAAGGGCGGAAGCAGTTCTCTTCCGAACAATAGCGGATCAAGCGGACGGCCCGGCGTCTACAATTCGCCGGGAGTACCTAGCGCTGGGAGCATCCCCGGAGGACGGTATTTCGGTCAAAACTGGACCGACAGCAGAGGCAATCTCTGGCTCTTTGGCGGTTGGGGCTACGATGCCGCCGGCAAGCATGGCTACCTAGACGATCTTTGGGAGTATCAGCCGCCTGCTGCCCTGACAGTGCTGGTTGCGCCAGCCGCGTCGAGCATCACGACGGCGCAAGCGCTGGCGGTAAAGGTCACGGTCAGCAGCAATAGCGGCGGTAGTACTCCCACGGGTTCGGTAACATTGACTGCCGCTGGATTTTCATCGGGATCCAAAACTTTGAGCAGCGGCAGCGTAACGATCGCTATTCCAGCCGGAGTGCTGGCAATCGGCGGCAATACGCTGGCGGTCATCTACACACCGGATTCCTCAAGCTCTTCAACCTACGCCGGAGCTGGCGGCGCCGCTACGGTTTTCGTTGCCGGAACCACCGCGCAGACCATCACCTTCCCGGCCATCACGGGCACGCAGTATGCGCTGACGAGTTTGACGCTTTCGGCTACGGCTAGCTCCGGGTTGCCGGTCAGCTTTGCTTCGG
>CAZDYU010000077.1:0-21540 GCA_964509755.1 uncultured Occallatibacter sp.
TCTTTCCGTCGGAGCGAATGACGCCGATGGCCAAGGAAAACGTCTGGCGGAGGTCCATTGGGCCGAAGCTGGATAAAGTCGGTCTTGGCTGGGTAAATTTCCAGGTGATGCGCCGGACTCATGCGAGCCTCATGAGCGACCTTGGCGTCGAGGGCAAACTGGTGGCCGATCAGCTCGGGCACAGCCTCGATGTCAACCAGAACGTTTACACGCAATCGGCGGTATCAAAACGCCAGATTGCCGTAAACAGGCTGGAAAACTCGCTGATTGGTGTTCAAATGGAGTTCACTGTTCCGGTAGATTCTGTAATTAACTGATTCTATTGGAGCGGGAGACCGGGATCGAACCGGCGACATTCAGCTTGGGAAGCTGACGTTCTGCCACTGAACTACTCCCGCATCCGTTGGCTGGCAATGCGACGGGCCGTTCGCTTCGCTCTGGCATTTCTGAGACATCAGCCCAAAGGCCGTCCCGTTCCAAAGCGCCGGCGAAGAAAATTGTCCTGTCAAAATGATAACAGAGTGACGGCCAGGCGCGAAACCGGCGGCATTCAAGCTTGAGTCATGCGAGTTACTGCCTCCCCCCGCAGAGCGCCTCCAGCTTGCGCAGATTCTTCAGCGTCTCGTCCAGTGCAACCTTTCCAATCTCCTGCTCAAACTCCCGCTGCAACCTGTCTAGCGCCCCAATCACCCGCACCGCGCACTTTTTCCCTTGCGGCTTCAATGTTAGCTGATAAGCCCGCGCGTCCTCTGGATCGATCTTCCGCTGCAAAAGTCCCTTGCCCTCAAGAGAGGAGACGCAGTGGCTCACATTGCCTCGCGTGGTTCCAAAAACCTCCGCCAGTTGCGAAGGTTTGATGGTTCGCGGCGTCTCGAAGAACAAAGCCGCCAGCACCAACCCCTCTAGAAATCCAAGCCCGTCCGCCGCTAAAACCTGCGCGGCCAGCGACTCAAAGCGCCGTGCCGCCCGGTTGACCGCGAACATGGGACTCTCAGAAAGAAAAGCATCGATTCGCATGGCCTCATCATAATGGTTTAATACTCAACTATTCAAAACAATATCAAATCGTCCTTGCGATGCGGTCTCCCTCAGCTCAAAATGGAAAAGAAAATCGAAAAATATGCCTCTTGCCAAATCGATGTGCTTTGCCGCCGGCCTTTTCTTAGCACTCTGCGGACGAACGGTATTTCCGCAAGCGGCTTCCCCGCAGTTATCCGCGGCTTCCCAGGTTTCCCCGCTTCCTCATCCTACAGAAACCCTGGTCGTTCTCGGTTCACCGGTTCCTGTGCCTCTGGCCGAGTCTTCCACGTCGGTCGTCGTGCTGCCTGTCGAGGACCAATCCCTCACACTTGAGTCGCCGCAGGATCTGGTGCGCCAGGATTCGTCTGTTTTTCTTGAAGAGCGCGGCGCGGGCGGCGGACAGGCGGATTTGGTCTTGCGCGGAGGAACCTTCGAGCAGGTGCTTGTGCTGATCAACGGCTTCCGCGTCAATGACAGCCAGACCGCGCATCACAATCTCGATCTGCCCATCTCGCTCGATGCAATGGACTCGATTGAAGTGCTGCACGGCGCTGGTTCAACGCTGCATGGCGAGGATGCTTTGAGCGGCGTCGTTGACTTTCTCACCGCCGCGCCGTCGGCATCCGCTCTGCGCCTTCGCTCAGGGTATGGCAACTTCGGCTCGAACGAAGAGTCGCTGCTGGGTGATCTAGCGCGTAGGCAATGGAGCAGCAGGCTGACGGCAGAGCACAATCTCTCCACGGGCTTTCTCGCGGATCGCGGGTACATCGGCAACAGCTTCACTGGCAACTGTACTGCACAGCAACTCTATTCGGATTGCCAAAATGATCGCGACTACCGCAACATGGATGCTTCTTCGGAGAACTGGGTTAGTTCCAAGCTCGGCATCTCCGACCTGCTCTTTGCCGCGAGCGACCGCTCCTTCGGCGCTAACCAGTTCTATGGGCCCTATAACTCTTGGGAGCGAACCAAAGGATGGTTTGCCTCCGGACGCCAGGAATTCGGCAGTCGCACCGTCGCTGCCTTTGGTTATCGTCGCCACACCGATGAGTACATTTTGGCGCGCAACAATCCATCTCCCTACGAAAATAATCACATCGATGGATCCTGGCAGGCCTCTCTGCGCCACACCATTCCTATTGAATCCTCATCAGTTCTTCTCGTCGGGTTGGAATCGGACGGAGATAGCATTCGCAGTTACAACCTCTCAGGAGGAGTCCGGTCGCTCGCGCTCGGCATTCATGCCCGCAATCGCGGGGCTGGTTATGTTGACTTGGATTTGCGCCCCGCAAGAAGCCGCTGGAATCTCTCCGGCGGCCTGCGCGAGGAGTTATTCTCCGGGGGCTTGCACTCTGCGCTTGCGCCGCATCTGGCCGGCAGTTTGCGAGTAATCGATAACCTAAAGCTGCGCGCCAGCGGGGGCTATGGATTCAGGCTTCCCACTTATACCGATCTTTATTACTCCGATCCGGCAACCATCGGCAATCCGAGTCTTAAGCCCGAGTCCGCGTGGTCCGGCGAGGCCGGAGCAGATTGGATCGCGTCCAGCCGATTCTCACTTTCGGCTACGGGTTTTTATAATCGCCAGCACGATACTATTGATTACGTAAGGACGGCAACCATTCCCAATCCTTCACTTCCCGCATGGTGCAAGGTGAATACATGGTGCGCGGTCAATCTTAGCGGCGTTCGCTTTGCCGGAGTCGAAACCTCTGCCACATGGATCGCCGCAAAGGGAGAGAAGATCAAGATAGCATGGACGGGACTTTACGGCGCGCAGGCTTATCTTGCAAATCTTCAATCGGAGTATGCGCTGAATTATCCGGTCCAGAATCTTCGCGCTACCTGGACTGCCGCGCTGAAACACTCGATTATTGCTACTAACTCTGTCGCGCTTGTAAAACCCTATCAGCAGCCAGGAAATTTGCCGTGGAATGCAAACCCCTATCCCGTTTGGGATGCCTCAATCACGCGCGATGCTGGTAAGATGCGCCCTTATCTCCGCTTGGGAAATCTAAGTAACACCGGCTATCAGGAGATCAACGGCGTCGCCATGCCAGGCCGCTCTATTACTGGCGGCGTTTCACTTTGGCTGGGGCGATAACTTTTGGTTAAAACTTTATGCGGTTGGCGCAATAATTTGGTAACCTGTTCTCGTACCTCGCGAGCCCTCGATTGAACCAGAGGGCTCTACCCGCACTCTCCGGCTCTTGAGGGATTGTGGATGGGGGCGCTTCAAGAGCACACCGGGAAAGGTGTGCCTGCGCCCGCATTCGCGCCGCCTTTCCCTCCACCTTACGCAACGGAACGAAAAAGGAGAGAAGTCATGAGCAATCCCGCGCTGCATCACAAGATCAACTACATCGAGTTCACCACCAACAGCATTGAGCGCAGCAAGCAGTTCTACTCAACTGTCTTCGGCTGGAGCTTCAAGAATTGGGGCCCTGATTACATCGACAGCAACGCAGAAAGCTCTGGAATCGCCATCGGCATTGCCAAGGGTGCACCGCCCGAATTGCAGCCAAAATCGGCACCATTGGTGGTGCTTTACTCGGCGGATCTCAAAGCCACTGAAGAGGCAATCGTAGCTGCAGGCGGCGCCATCGTCGTACCCACCTTCGAATTTCCCGGCGGACGGCGCTTCCATTTCTCCGATGGCGCAGGCAATCTGATGGGCGTCTGGTCTGAGTAGTTGCTTTCTCAGGCTTGAGTTGTGCTTTCCAACTCGGCAAGGCGCTGGGCAAGCAGTGTTTCCAGCTTGACCAGCGCCGCCGAAAATCCCTCAATGCCTTCCTTCAGCTTGTCGGTGGCCATGCGGTCGGACTCGTGCATTGCATCGAAGGCTGGTTTATCCACTTCGATTTTCATAATTACAAGCGACTGGGCATCTTCAGGCGATAGCTTGCGCGGCAGTTCTGCCTCGGTTGCTTCCAGTTCAGCCAGTAGTTGCGGAGAGATCGTTAGTAGGTCGCAGCCGGCTAACTCCGTAATCTCTCCTATATTACGGAAACTCGCGCCCATCACCTGCGTCTTATATCCGAATTTCTTGTAGTAGTTATAAATGCTGCTTACAGATTGCACGCCAGGGTCGTCAGCGCCGTGGTAGTCCTTGCCGGTATCTTTCTTGTACCAATCGAGAATGCGGCCCACAAAGGGCGAAATCAGCGTCACGCCGGCCTCGGCCGCAGCAACGGCCTGATGCAGTCCGAAGAGCAAAGTCAGGTTGCAATGAATGCCGTCGTTCTCAAGCACCTTGGCGGCGCAGATTCCCTCCCAGGTGGATGCAATCTTCACCAGTACGCGCTCGCGGCCAATGCCGGCCTCGTCGTACTGAGCAATAATGCGGCGCGCCTGCGCAATGGTTGCGTCGGTATCGTAAGAGAGCCGCGCGTCCACTTCCGTCGAGACGCGCCCCGGAACAATCTCCAGAATCTTCTTGCCGAAGGCGATGGCCAGCCGCTGAAAGGCAAGATTGGCAATCGCCGCATCCGTAGCTTCCGCGCCCAGTTCCTTGCGGGCTTCCAGCAAGACGGCGTCCACAATCGGCTGGTAGTGCGGCATCTGCGCGGCGGCGGTAATCAGCGATGGATTGGTGGTCGAGTCTTGCGGGCGAAATTTCCCGATCGCCTCGATGTCGCCAGTGTCGGCGACGACCACGGTATACTGGCGCAATTGGTCAAGCAAGTTTCCTGGCAGATTCTGTGGCATCATTCCTCCTGGGGGTGCGCTTCGGATTTAGTTTACCGCTATTGGATTCACACCGGCGATCAAGGTTGCACATCAAGCGCCGCAGGACGTATTCCTTGCGCCAAGGCTCAAGTGCTATATTGCTTGCGAGTCAAAAACTCATCAAAAGCCGTGGCTAGATTCCTGTTTCCAGGGAAGTTCAAGCACATTAATTGCTCTAAAGGAGAACCATGAAACGTCCTACTGGAGTCATTCTTTCCGCAGTGGTGCTGCTGCTGGCATCGCTGTTTCAATTGCTGATGGCGATGGGCATGGCGCTTGCCGCGGTGATGGAGCGGAAAGGGTTTGGCGCCAGTGGGCTTGCGTCCGCGCCTTCTGGCCCGACCACGCCGCCTTGGATGGCTGGATTCATGGTCGTTTTGTGCGGGTTCTTTGTCGCGCTTGCAGTGTGGGGAATCGCGACCACGGTTGGCCTGCTCAAATTGCGCCGCTGGGCGCGCTATTCCATCCTGGTGATTGGCGGTCTGCTGGCATTTTTTGGATTTTTTTCCTGCATATTTTCGCTGTTCTTGCTGAAGATCCCGCTGCCCACGCCGGCCAACGTGGACGCCGCACAGGCACAAACCACGCAAGCAATGACCAGAATCGTCTTTCTGGGCATCGCGTTCTTTTACGGATTTATTTGTGCCGTCGGCGTTTGGTGGCTGGTTTACTTCAATCGGAAAAAAGTACATGAAGTCTTTGCCGGCTCGATTGAGAATGGCTCGGCTGAGAATATTGTTCCCAGCCGCCGCCCGATTTTGATTTCAGTTATCGCTGTTCTGAACCTGATTGGGGCGGCTTTTTGCCTGCCGACGGCATTTCTTCCGATTCCAGCGGCTTTCTTGGGGTGGACTCTGCATGGTTGGGAGAAGACAGTGCTTTATCTGACCTTTTCCGCGCTTACCGCAGCAGTTGGTATCGGCTTGTGGCGATTGCAGCAGTGGGGATTGCGGCTTGCCCTGGCTATGCAGGCCTTCGGTCTGCTCAACTGCGTCGTTTTTCTCGTGCGTCCCTCGTTATTCCTGCGCTACAACGCGGAGGTTCAACAAAGTTTTAACTTTCCGCAGCAGCAGCTACCGGAACAGTTTCAAAGCACACTGTATGTTGTATCGTTTGGCTTTTCGGCCTTGCTGCTTCTCGCTATTGCAGCGGTCTTGATCTACTACCGCAAGGCCTTTGAGGAACCAGACGAAATTCCGCCGATTGAAACAGGAGAAGTTTTGTAGCTGAGTCAGTCGCGGCGTCTCAGCGCTCCTGTTCGTCCGGCTGAAAAGTATTAGCAAGTTTGCCTAAGCCTGGAATGCTTACTTCCACGCAATCCCCGCCTTTGAGCGGACCCACGCCTGAGGGCGTTCCAGTCAGTACCAAATCGCCGGGCTCCAGAGTCATGGCAGCGGTGATGTAAGCCAGCAACTTGGAAATTGGAAAGATGAAGTCAAGTGTCGTGGCGTGCTGGCGCACCTCGCCATTGACGCGTGTTTCGATCTGAACGCCGGCCTCGACGTTCACTTCATCGCTGATGATTGGGCCGACCGGGCAGAAGGTATCAAAGCCTTTGGCGCGGGTCCATTGTCCGTCTTTGTTTTGCAAGTCGCGAGCGGTTACGTCGTTGGCCAGCGTAAGTCCGCGCACCGCCCCGCGCCAATCCTTCTGGTCAAGGTTGCGAACGCGCCTCCCGATCACCAGCGCCAGTTCGCCTTCAAAATCCACGCGCGCGGAGGCGGCGGGCATGCGCACCACGCCGCCGGGCGCGAGCAGCGCCGAAACCGGCTTGAAAAACAACAGCGGCTCGGTGGGCAGTTCGCTACCCATCTCCTTTACGTGGTCACGATAGTTGCGGCCCACGCAGACAATCTTCGAGGGCGTGACCGGCGTCATCAACTCGGCCACGCCGAGAGGCATCGGATCAAAGTGGAAACTCCGCGATGGGTCGCTCTGGTGCTCCAGACGATAGGCAAGATCCTCTTCGGGAGCACGGGCAAAGTCCACAATCCAGAGCTCGCCTTCGCGTTCTTCCACCGCGCCGTAACGGGTTTGATTCTCGAATCTGAAGCGGCAGTATTTCATTGCAAGCCTCTCTGCGCTGCAATTTTTGTCACGGGTTGGGTACAGTCTCTTCAGCCTCTGCGGAGCGGGCGCTCTCATGCCCGTTCTGGCTGATCGCGCTGACTGCATAACGGTAGTTGTGGCCGGCCTGCACCGCAGTATCGTGAAATGCCGGAGGAACCAGCGGCTCGGCAGAGCTGATGCGCAGCCAGGCATTCTCGCCTTCGCGGCGGTAAACGATGTAGCCCGCCAGACTCGCATCCGTCACAGGCTGCCAACTCAGGTCGATCGCCGAACCAGCGCCGCCTTCGCCCACCGTAGCAACAGCGGCCAGTCCCGTTGGCATCTCGGGCGGAAAAATATCCAGAGTCTCGACGCGCACCGCATCCGAGAGTTCGCCGGCCAACTCCACCGTTTTGCCTTCTATCGTAACGCGCGCCACGCGCTGAGCGCGGTACTCATACGTCTGGCCAAAGCGAATGTTCTTGTCCACTGCACTACATAAGCCGCGATGCCCAAATTCCGCGCAGGAGTCTACCAGTAGGTTTTCTTCAACCGGCTCAGGCTGTGGCGCAAGCAATCCTTGTTGGGTCTTGGCCGTTGCCGGGCTCAACAGCTTTCGGTGCAGACGAATGACCATTGGCAACGATTCCTGAGTAGCATCGAGCTTCGCCCAGCGCAGAACCACACACTGTTTGCGCACATCGGCGGCAAGTCCAGTCACCGGCGCGGGCGCAGCGCCAGCCACCACCACGGCTGCATTCGACAACCCCGCTGAGCGGCTGTTGCGGTTTTTCAATTCGACAAAGTAACTCAGCGGGCGCGGCGCTCCGGCGGCCAGCCCCTCGGGCAGCGTGTCGGTAAAGGCACCGTCGGCTCCAGGAGCCATGTGCAAATCTCCACCGGCAGGAAGGCAGCTTTCCGAACCCTCCTTGCGGCAGACACGCACCGCTATATCAGCCTTCAAAAGCAGCTTGTCGGTGTTTTTTTTGGGCATTGTCCAGGTGAGCGACACTCGATTGCCGGCCCTGGATGCGGCCAGGTCGGAGACCTTTTCCGGCAGGTTCAGTGAAGGCGGCTGTGGCGCACCCGGCGTCGCGCAGCCAGACAAAATCAGCAGGACTGCCAGCCCCGCGGCCAGCCCGCCCCAGCAACAAAGCTTGTCGATCATTGGCATCGCCTTCTCAGTCTAGAGCATTAACGCGCCTGCTGCCTCTGCTTACTTCGAGTAAAGCAGTTTCCGAGAGTTCAGATGAACCCGAATGAGCGCTGAGATCAGAGCCAGCCTTACTTGATTCGGCCTCGGCCCACCAACAGACTGCAGCAGCGGACAAGGCTCACAGCACACACTGTCTACCGCCGATACAAGCCAGTCAACTCACTCAGTGCCAGAACATGCCCCCGCATCGCAGCTTCGACTTGGCTCCGCGTCGCTCCCGCAGTCAGATTCAACCTTCTGTCCAATGCAAAAAGCGTAAAGAGATAGTGGTGCTGCTGATGGCCCGGAGGACAAGGCCCTCCATAGCCAGTCTTGCCAAAATCGTTGCGCCCCTGCCGCGCGCCGTCGCCAAGCCGGCCTTCCGCCGGCAGAGCCTCGGCAAGCGACCGCGTCCCCGCCGGCAGATCGTAGAGCACCCAATGCGTGAACGGTCCGCCCGGCGCATCCGGGTCCAGGACGATCAACGCAAAAGCCTTCGTCCCGGCTGGCGGCGCGCTCCAGATCAATCGCGGCGAGATGCCCGCGCCATCGCAGGTGAACTGCGCGGGAATCGAGGAGCCATTCTGAAAGCTTGGGCTCGTCAGCTCCAGCCTAACGGGAACTGCCAGTCCAGCCCCGCGGCAGCCCGCCGCCGTGGTTGCAAGCAGCAGTCCTGCCGCCGCGACCCACATCGCCCGCCGCATTCTTTCGCCAATCCTCTTCCATCCTTCATTTACTGAAACGCGCATAGGATCGCACCTCCGCTCCAGTGTTGCCAATCAACGAAGATATTAGACGATTTTAACGCTTCGTGGAATGACCGAATTGAACGGGTGACCAAGACCGGAAACACATCGGGCTGGGTTAAAAACTTCCCGCCCGACCCTTGGTTCCTCGTCAGAATGAGCCGCCTAGCTTTTCCTTGCCATGATTGCTTCCCATTAGGGCCTGCTTTCGTTTCACTTGGTAATACGATTGAGACTTTATGCAGTTACCAATTGCAAAAAATGCCCCTTTCTGTCGTAGGACGTCTGGCTTTTGAAGATGCCAAAATGGCTTGTAGTATCTTGAGACCCCAGCGTCGGGTTTTCGTCGCAGGAGACGAGTTGGCAAACTCGCGCTGTTGAAAAATCGATTCTGTATCAAAACCGCTGCGACCAGAGTCTTTGCGCTCACCCCGATGGCGCAAAGCACGCTTGCCTGTTGGGCTTTGGCTAACTCATTGGCCGATAGAACCGGCGGGCGGGCGGAAACGTTTCGCTTGCTCACAAGCCTTTTTGGCGTTAGGATGAGCTTCAGCAGCCGTCCTTGTTTGCGTTAACGGACTCACGCTTTTTGCCGACATTGAAGATGCAGGCTCAAAAGCCTTCGATTCTCCACGGGATCCAAAAGAGGAACGGCGGCCAATCGTTTGCACAGACTCAACGCTCGCTGGCCTGAGCTGAGAACGGCCTCGGCGCCAAAGAGTGATCCTATTTTTGCGTCTCATCTCGTAACATACAAGATTGGGATAGCAAAAACTGGAACAACAAACTAACTTGCTGACTCACAATTCGCTAATTAATCAAAGAGGGTTTTTCGATGGCACTTACTGAATCCACCATGCTGAAATTAGGCGTCGCGGCACCTGATTTTTCACTCACCGACGTAGTCGCCGGCAAGATCATTCGCCGCGACGACTTTCGCGGACAGAAGGCGCTGCTAGTCATGTTTATCTGTACCCATTGCCCGTACGTGAAGCACATCGAAAAGGCTCTGGCCGCGCTGGGGAACGATTATGCAGCCAAGCCAATCGGCATAGTCGCCATCAGCAGCAACGATATAACGACTCATCCCGACGATAGCCCGGCGGGACTGAAGCAGCAGGCCAATAACTTCGGCTTCAGCTTTCCCTACCTATACGACGAGACGCAGACTGTGGCTCATGCATACAAGGCCGCATGCACGCCTGACTTCTTTCTCTTCGACGGCGATTTTCACCTGGTTTATCGCGGACAATTCGACCGCAGCCGCCCTGGCAATGGCATCGCAGTAACTGGCGAAGACCTGCGCGCTGCCATCGAAGCAGCGCTTGCTAGCAAGCCCCCGCTCAAAGACCAGCGTCCGTCCATTGGATGCAATATCAAGTGGAAGACTTAGAAACGGGCAAGTCAGCAAACCGATGCTGACTTGCTTCCTATAGCGTCAACCCCTTCAGATAGGCGCGGAAGTCCGGCCCAAGGTCGCTGCGCTTGAGTGCAAACTCGACGGTAGCTTCCAGCATTCCCAACTTGTCGCCGGCGTCGAATCGCTCACCCTCAAACGTATAACCAAAGACCTTCTCTTCTTTGGCCAGCGCTTTGAGTCCGTCGGTAAGTTGTATCTCGCCGCCCGCGCCTGGCTTGGTCTGCTCAAGCAATGCAAAGATGCGCGAAGTTAGAACGTAGCGGCCAATGATAGCCTGTTTCGACGGCGCATCTTCATATTTAGGTTTCTCCACCATGCCGGTGCAGTTATAGATGCGCGGATTGGCCATGTCTTGCGAGCCAGCCAGTACGCCATAAGCGCTGATCGACGGTCCTTCGACGGTCTGCGTCGCCAGCACCGAGCCGCCCTTTTCGTTAAAGACTTCTATCATCTGTTTAATGCATGGAATCTCAGCGTCAATCACATCGTCGGGCAGTATGACGGCGAAGGGCTCATCGCCCACCAGATCCTTTGCACACAAGACGGCGTGGCCCAGTCCCAGCGGTTCTTTCTGGCGGACATAACTAATGCGCGCCAGCGAAGATACTCCGCGCGAGACAGCCAGCAGTTTGTGCTTGCCAGACTTTTCCAGCATCGCATCCAGCTCAAAGCTATGATCGAAGTGATCTTCGATCGTACCTTTGCCGCGGCCGGTGATGATGATAATGTGTTCGATCCCCGAGGCAATCGCCTCCTCTACTCCGTACTGGATGATGGGCTTATCGACCAGCGCCAGCATCTCTTTGGGAATTACTTTCGTTGCCGGCAAAAACCGCGTACCCAGGCCGCCTGCGGGAAAAACCGCCTTGCGAACAACCTTGCTCATTTCATCATCCTCATCACGACAGGAGTATAAGTTCCGTGTCTCAACCTTGCGCGTTCTTTCTGCAGCAAGAATGCTTGATTGCGCTGCTACAACGTCGGCGAATCATCCCCCAGCAGGGCTTCCCGCACAATCTTGATTGGCGGAAATCCTTGCTGCAAGAAGTCATCGTGAAATTTCTCCAATGAAAACGCCGCTCCCTGTTTCTTTTTCACATCTTCGCGCAGTTTCATGATCTCCAGCTTGCCCAGCGTGTAATAGAGATAAGTCGGATCGCCGGCTCCGCGCTTGGTCTCAACCACCGCTGTTTCCTTTGATTGATAACCTTCCTTTTGAAAGAAATCCTCCGCCTCTTCTATGCTCATCTTACCCGTGTGCATCTCAATGCCGACGACGAGGCGCGCATTGCGTAGCAGCGCATCCTGCAATTGACCGAGGCGGAGAAATTTTGCTTCGCGCTCGTCCTTGGCGCCCGCGCCGGGTAGCCCATAGCCTTCGTCCAGCATCATCTGCTCGGTGTAATGCGCCCAGCCTTCAATGTCGGTGTTGGCGCCCAGCAGTTTGCGCACACGGCTCGGCGCCTTTGGAAGCCAGAGAAACTGGATGTAATGCCCAGGGTACGCCTCATGCACCGCAGTAGAAATCACAGTGCCGATATTGAATGAATGCATGTAGCCCTCGACCTGCGTGGGCGTCATCGATGGGTCCGGTAGCGTCACATTGAAGTAGGCTTCTGTAGCGCGGGTTTCAAACGGCCCTGGCGTGTCCATGCTGGCAAAGGTTGTGGCGCGCAAAAAGGCCGGCGTCTCTTCCACAATAGGCCGCACATCCGATGGAATCGTTACAATATGGTGCGAGCGAATGAAGCCGACTAATCCGTCGAAGGTGGCGCGAAAACTCGCGAGCAGTTGATCGGGCGCGGGATGATTCTCGCCTAACTCCTCAAGCACGGCGGCCGGCGTCTTCTCCGGCTCAAGCTCATGAGCAACCTCTTTGAAGTGCGCCTGATTTTTGCGCAGATCGGCCCAGCCAATTTCCAGAATCTTATCGAGTGGCAGGTCGACCATCTCGTCGTATTGAAGCTTCTTTGAGAAGGCCTCAGCGCCGATGCGGAAGTCGCCATTCGAGTTCGGCAGCACGTCCGACTTGAGCCACGCGAGATAACTCTTTAGCGCGGCAACAACGAATGAGTTGGATTGTGCAAACTCCGCCTTCAGCGCTGGGTCTTGCGCATCGGCAAAGGCCGTTGGAACATCGTGCTCAAAAAAACCGACAATATCCGGTAATTGTTCAATGGCAATTTCAGTAAAGATGCGCGGCGGGTTCTTGAGATTCACGCGCGCATCGGCCAGCAGCGCGGGCATTTGTTTTTCCCGCGCGATAAGTGAACGAAGCCGGTCGTCCGGTGAGGCGAATTTACGCTCCATCAGCGTGAAAGCCCCATTCGCGCAGGTGCTCGAATAATTGTCCGCATTCTTCTCCCAGGGGCGAATGGTTTCCAGAGTCAGCAGCCTTGAACGAATAGTCGCAAGCACAATATCGCGGTCGCTCTTCGGAACAAAATCAGCCGCATCCGCATCGGGATGAATTGCCTCGATGCGTTTTTCAAAGTTCTTCTGCGCGGCAATCTCCGCATCGATATTCTTGCGCGAAAGATCTTCCAGCTGCGTATCGAACTGGTGATAGCCGGCTTGCGTTCCCTGCGTCGGCTGATAGCGCAGATATATCTGGTCGAGATACTCGTCCGATGCTTTCTGAAACTGCTGCTTCCAACTCTCATTCGCGGCATAAGCTGTCATCGCCGAAGACATAAGCACTCCAATCGCAAAGTGAGCAACAACTCTTGTCATAATTCCTCTCATTATCGACCTGCAAGTCCTATACATTCGCCAGCGCCGGCGCCAAATTGGCAAGCAATTCGCGAATCTCCAACAGAATCTCGTCGCTTCGCGCCGATGTCAAAGGATACTTCAAAAGCCCCTGTGGCGTGAACTGCGCGCCGCGCTTGGCATTGCGCGCCACAACCCGCATCAGCGTCTGCGGATCGATGGCCGCGTTTTCCGTGAAGCGAATCTGCAACTCGGCGCGCTTGCGATCCACATGCGCAATGCCGATGCGCTCACACTCAAGCCTGATCAGCGAAGCCTCCAGCAGATAGACTGTCGCATCGGGCGGCGCGCCGTAGCGGTCTTCCATCTCTGCGCGCACTTCGCCAATAGCCGCTTCGCTGGCCGAGCCGGCAATTTTTTTATAAAGCCGCAGCCGCTGATTCTCCTCCGGCACATAGCTCTCATCGATGCGCAATGCGATGCCCAGGTTAAGCTGCGTCGCGGGCCGCTCGTCGCTCGACTCGCCCTTCATCTCCTTCACGGCGGCCTCCAGCATCGAGGTGTACAGTTCGAAGCCCACCGCCTCAATGTGGCCGCTCTGCTCGCCGCCCAGCATATTGCCCGCGCCGCGCAGTTCCAGATCCAGCGCGGCAATCTTGAAGCCTGCGCCCAGGTCGCTGAATTCCTTGAGAGCTGCCAGCCTTCTGCGCGCGATCTCCGTCAACTCCTTCTCCGGCGGAATGAGTAGATACGCATAAGCGCGGCGGTTGGAGCGCCCAACGCGACCGCGTAACTGGTATAACTCGCTGAGGCCGTGCCGGTCAGCGCGGTTGATCAGCATCGTATTCGCCAACGGAATATCGAGCCCGTTCTCAATGATCGTCGTCGCCACCAGCACATCATACTCGTGACGCATGAAGGCCAGCATCACACGCTCCAACTCCGACTCACCCATCTGCCCGTGCCCGACGCAAACACGCGCGGCTGGCACCAACTCCTGAATGCGCGCGGCAATTTCATAAATCGACTCGACGCGATTGTGTACAAAATAAACCTGCCCGCCGCGCTCCAACTCAACCTCGACCGCCGAACGAATGATCTTCTCATCGAATTTGGCGACAACGGTCTGAATTGCCATGCGATCCTTGGGCGGCGTTTCGATCACGCTCATGTCGCGCAGGCCTACCAGCGACATATGCAGTGTGCGCGGGATCGGCGTGGCGCTCATCGCGAGTACATCGATTTCTTTGCGCATTTGCTTCAGCCGTTCCTTGTGGCGTACGCCAAAGCGCTGCTCCTCATCGACCACTAACAGACCAAGATCCTGGAACTTGATATCCTTTGAAAGCAGACGGTGCGTACCGATAAGTATGTCGATCTTGCCGGTTTCTACCCGCTCGACAATTGTTTTTTGCTCTTTGGCGGTGCGGAAGCGCGAGATCATTTCTATATTGATGGGAAATTGCGCAAAACGCTTCTTGAAAGTTTCAAAATGCTGAAAACTTAAGATTGTCGTTGGGGTAAGAACAGCCACTTGCTTGCCATCCTGCACAGCCTTGAAAGCGGCGCGCATGGCTACTTCCGTCTTTCCGTAGCCCACATCGCCGCAGAGCAGCCGGTCCATGGGGCGCGTCGATTCCATGTCGTATTTAATGGCGCGGATCGCCGATAACTGATCTTCCGTCTCGCTATAGTCGAAGGAGTCTTCAAACTCTTTCTGGAATTCATTGTCTTTGGAGAAAGAAGTTCCCTGTGCAGTGGTGCGCTCGGCGTATAGCTTGAGTAACTCGCCGGTCATGTCTTGCATGGCCTTGCGAACGCGCGCCTTGGTTTTGGCCCATTGCTGTGAGCCGAGGCGGTTCAGAACGGGCGCGGGGCCTGTATCCGTGGAGCGGTATTTCTGAATCAGATCCAGGCGAGTCAGCGGCACATATAACTTGGCGGCTTCTGCAAACTCCAGAATCATGAACTCGACCGCTAGCCCGTCTTGAATGATTTCTTTGAGGCCCTGATACTGCGCGATGCCGTGCTCGACATGGACTACGTAATCGCCAACGGTAAGGTCGCGGAAGTCGGAGACAAAGGCTGCTGTCTTCGAGCGCCGCGGCTCGGGGCGCGCCGCCACATCCGCGTCGTCAGAGAAATCATTGGCTCCGAAGAGAATCAGATTGGCGTCGAGAAAACTAACTCCCGCTGCAATCGGCGTACGAACAATTGTCGGCACGCGCAGGTCGCCGGCCAGGTAACTCCCCTCGTCGAGCACGGTCTCGCCGGGATGGGGATTGCGGCTGCCGAGGCGATAGGGAATCTGGTACTCGCGCAGCACTGTGGCCATGCGCTCGACGTCGCCCTGATGCGGCGCGGCCAGCACAATGCGCGTCTCGGCCGCAATCAGCGTGCGCAGTTGCTCGGTAAGCGCGGGAATGGAGCCATGAAAGCGAAGCGTCGGCCGCGTGTTCAACTCGATCTCGCCCAGCGTGTTGTCATCGTCCAGCACGTCCACCACGCCGAGTTGATCGAGGTCGAGGCCAATATGAGAATCTAGGGCGTCTTGCAAAACTTCAGGGCGCAGATAAATATCTTCAGGAGTTATCAGCGAACCCATTGCGGAGCGCTCATGGCGCTGCTCAACCTTATTCCACCAGCGGTCGATCTGGTTGCGCACCATCGCCGGCTCTTCGATAAAAAGCACAGACTTAGGCAGCAGTGTCAACAGCGACTTATCCGCTCCGGCAACGGCGGAGAAGAATTCCCAGCCCGGAAAAACAGTCACTCCACCGGCGACCGCGGCCTCGGCGGCTAACTTCTCGTCTTCGTCCGCGCCTTCCAACTCAACCCGCTGCTTGCTCAGCCTCCCATGCACGGCAGCCAGCAGCCGCTCGGTAACTGGAGTCTCTGTGAGCGGTAGTAACTGCGTTTCGTCCAGACCGGATTGGGAGCGCTGCGTCTCAGGATCGAATTTACGGATGGTTTCTATCTCGTCGCCGAAGAATTCGATGCGAACGGGGCGGTCAGATTCAGGAGAATATACGTCGAGAATCCCGCCTCGCCGTGTAAATTGCCCCGGCATTTCGACCAGATCCATTTGCGTATAACCGACGCTGGCCAAGTGGCCGGTGAGCACCTCGACGTCCACTTCTTCGCCGCGTTTTAACGTCACGGCGAGTCCGGCGTAGTAGTCGCGGTCAAAGAGACGCAGCGCTACCGACTCGACCGGCGCGATGAGAATGGAGACGGTGCCAGTGGCGAGTTTCCAGAGAGCTGCCGCGCGCTGCTCCTGCACGTCGGGATGAGGCGAGAGATTTTCGAAGGGAAGGACATCGTGAGCCGGCAGGCGGACTACCTGGGCGGGATCGAATGCACCGGTCAGCTCACAGCCGGCGCGCAACATCGGTTCCAGAGCCTCGGCGGCCTTGTTGTCCGCGACCACCACAAACACGGGCAGGCGGGCGGCGCGCGCAAAGAGCGGAATGTAGAGTGAGCGCGCCGTCTGAGTCAATCCGGAGACACGCCTCCGCCCCGCACCAAGGCTCAGATGCCTTCGTACGCGATCGAATCCGGAAGAGTGCTCCAGCTCCGCAAAGATTTCGCGGACGAACGGGAGAATCATGTACATCCAGTTTAGCAGCGGCGGCCAACTGATAAACTGGGCGCGCATCGGCGTTCGTCGCGCTGGAGGCGCTGAATGAGTGGTGTACTGTGTAGGCTTGAGATTGTGTCCTGTAGAGGCCGTGTGAAAGAATCGGCGGGGATCGATTTACTGGAGCGAATATGCGTGTTCATACGGGATCATGTCTTCTGTTGATGGAAATTCTTTGCTTTTCCCCATATTTGCTTGCGCAGACCGCCGCGAAGCCGGTGGTGGTTGCTTATGTTTTCGCCAAAGACAGCGTGATCCAGCCGGGTGAGATTGCCGCGCAGAAGTTGACGCGTGTCAATTACGCCTTTGCCAATCTTGTGGGCGGGCGCGTTGCGACTGGCTACGCCAACGACGAGAAGAATTTGGCGACGCTGGTTGCGCTGAAGCAGCAGAATCCTTCGCTGACGGTGCTGGTCTCAGCGGGAGGATGGCTTTGGTCGGGCGGCTTTACCGACGTTGCTCTCACCAAGAAAAGCCGCGCCGAGTTTATTACAAGCGCTGCCGAATTTATTACTCGTTTTCAACTGGATGGATTGGATATTGACTGGGAGTTTCCCGCGCTGCCCGGGGCTACCAATAACTATCGCCCCGAAGATAAAGAAAATTACACGCTGCTGCTGAAAGAATTGCGACAAAGCTTTGATAAGTTGGAAAAGAAACTTGGCAGGCCGCTCTATCTTACGGCCGCGGTTGGAGCGTCGCAGGAGTTTCTGGATCACACGGAAATGAGTAAGGCGCAGAGGTATCTGGATACGGTGAATCTGATGGCTTACGACTTCTATCAGGGTTCATCGGACGCCACCACCGGGCATCATGCGCCACTATTCACCAATCCCGCCGACCCGAAGAAAATCTCGGTAGACCAGTCTGTGCAGGAATACGAGCGGGCCGGAGTTCCCGCTGAAAAGATAGTACTGGGCGTGCCCTTTTACAGCCATGTCTGGAGCGAGGTTCCCAGTACAAACAATGGACTTTTTCAGCCAGGAAAACCGCCTGCCGAGGGGCAGAGCGGGGTTCCAGGGGAATTGCTGAAGAATGGCTTCTTGCGTTACTGGGATTCTGTTGCTTCCGCGCCTTATTTATATAACTCGGAAAGGAAAGTATTTGTTTCGTACGACGATCCGCAATCGCTGGCGGCCAAGTGCAGGTATGTACACGACCATAATCTGCGCGGCGTGATGTTCTGGGATTATGAAGCGGATAAGAGTGGGGCGCTGCTTGATGCCGTGGATGCGGGGTTGGGCATAGGTCCGGGCGCACAAACGCCCGCAAAATAAATTAGCGCGGAACGGTTTTGGAAATCTAACTCCTGGAGTCACTACTCCTTCCTGAAGAATTCGGCCTAAGCGACCAAGCCAGAACCCACGAGCCCCCGCCGATTGCCAGCGCGATGAAGGCGCTTGACCACTCATCCGGATTGTAAAACCGTGGCAGGCTCAAAACTCTGGGCGCATGAAGAACAAGGAACCATAGCACGAACATAAGCCCCAGCAGCGCCGCGGCCCAGCGATCCAACCAATGAATTGAAATACTCAGGCCGGCAGCGATGAAGGCTATGGCTGTGACGTTCGCCCAGAACCATCCACCTCCGGGAATCCAGGACGGAACCAGACTGACAATCAATCCGAAGACGAGATAGTGGTCGACACCAAAGATAATAGCGGAGACCGCGAAGAGATAGCGTCCCGATAGGATCAGAGCTTTGGCGGCACGTTGCCAGAACCCGGCAACTCCAGCCTTGGCAGGCAGAGATCCGGCCAGGATCAAAGCCAGGCTGCCGATGGCCAGTGTCTCAAAGGCGCAAGTGCGAATGCCAACATCCCAAGGGCTAGCGGCTACTCGCGAGACTTGAATCAAGAGATCGAATAAAAGAAAGAGAATTCCCAGCAGAGTGGCCGCAAGGCGCGCGCCGATATTGGCCGCGATGCAAACTGCGGCGGAAAGAAGCGCCAAACCGGTGAGGTACGCCAGCCATGAATAACTGGGAAGGAAGGGAATGACGGGCATAGATGGATGGGCCGTGCGAGCGCAAATGAGATTCTCAATGCCGAATTCCGCCATCGCAATGGCGAAGAGCAACCGGCCTTGTTTGAGGACTGTTTCCATAGCCTCACTCCATGAGATGTATTTGCGAGTTATGCCAAGACGATGGGTGGCGCTTCCGCCGCTGTAATGCAGCATCTTTGCTACTAGATGCAATTAATGCACAAAGGAATCATAAAAAAGAAGGCTATTTCTTCGCTGCGCGCGCAAGTAACTTCGGTAGACTGAGAGGTAATGAGAATTGGCGTCGATTTCGGAACGACTCGTGTGGTTGTCGCGGTGGTGGATCGCGGCAATTTTCCGTTGGTGAATTTTGAAGCGCCAGACGGGCAAGTTCGCGACTGGTTTCCGCCGGTGGTTGCCGTCAGCGGCGACAAGCGGCTCTATGGCTGGGAGGCCGTGGCGGCGCAGGAGGACGAGCACTGGACAGTTCTGCGCTCACTGAAGCGCGCGCTGCGCAGCGCCGGTCCGCATACCGAATTACATGTGGATGGCCAGCAACTGCCTTTGCGGTTGCTGATGGCCGAGATGATGGCGGCGCTGCGCACGCAGTTGCTGGAGCACTCGAATCTAGGCGCGGAACCTGATGAGCGGCTGGAGATCATGCTGGGCGTGCCGGCCAGCGCTAGCAGCAATCAGCGCTTTCTCACCGAGGAGGCCGCGCAGGAGGCGGGCTTTATTGTGCTGGGGCTGCTCAACGAGCCATCGGCGGCAGCGATTGAATTTGCACACCGCAATAGCGACGAGCGCAAGAGCCGCGTGGGCAGCGGGCTGATGGTATACGACCTGGGCGGCGGCACCTTCGATGTTTCACTGGTGACGATGGGAGAGAGCGAACACACGGTCGAAGCCTCCGATGGCATTGCCAGCCTGGGCGGCGACGACTTTGATGAGATCCTTGCGGCGCTGGCGCTGGAGGCTCTTGGAGAGCACCACGCGCTGAGCGCGCCGGAGCTATACCGGCTGCTGGAAGAGTGCCGGGAAAAGAAAGAAACATTGAATCCCAACACGCGCAAAGTAACGATCGATATGGACTGGGTGCGCGGCGGATGGGCGCAGGTGACGATCCCCGCGGATGAGTTTTACGAGCGCTGCCGGCCGATGATTGAGGCGACGCGCACCGTGGTGGAAGAACTGCTTGCGGCGCACGCCGACCGGCCTCTGGATACACTGTATGTTACCGGCGGAGGCGCGGAGCTGCCACCCGTGGCACGAATTCTGCGCGAGGGATTCGGGCGCAAGGTGCGGCGCTCGGCTTACATGCGCTCGGCAAGCGCCATCGGTTTGGCGATTCGCGCCGCAGCCGCGGCCGATGAACTGCACGAGCAGTTCAATCGCAACTTTGGCATGTGGCGCGAGGCCGATTATGGCGGCACAATTATTTTCGATCTGATCTTTCCGCGCGGCGTACGGCTGCCTGCGCCCGGCGAGTCGCCGTTGATTGTGGAGCGCGTCTACCAGCCGGCACATAACATCGGCCACTTCCGTTATCTGGAGTGTTCGCAGCTTGACGAACATGGACAGCCAACGGGCGACATTGCCAATTGGGATCAGATTCTCTTTCCCTTCGATGCTCAACTGGAAGGCTGCGCGGATTTGGCGGCCGTGCCAGTGGCGCTGTTGGCCAATCCCGAGGGGTTGAGGATTCGCGAGCAGTATATCTGCGATGCGGGCGGCAGCCTGCGGGTCAGAATTTCCGCCGAGCCGGCAGGATACGCGCGGGAGTTTTCCATCGAGCAATCGGCAAAAGCGTAGAGATGCTCGGATTACGGCTTGCGCGCCTTGCGGAATCGATTTATGGTAGACCCGCTACTACTTATGAGGTGCAGGATGAATTTCAGTGCAATTGCCGCTATTATTATTGTCTCTTCCGCCGTTGCCGCAACCGCTCAAATGCCCGTCAAGGCGATCAGCCGTCCGAAGATCACCGGCATCTCTCATCTGGCCGTTTACACCTCAGACCCGGCGGCAGCCGACCGCTTTTATCGCACAACCGTAGGTGCAGTGCGGCTGCCCGACCCTGAGAGTCCGAAGGGTGTGCGCTACGCGCTCAGCACGACCCAATTTATTGAGGTCCTGCCGCTGCCGCCGAGCGCGGGCATCAACCGGCTGGACCATATCGCTTATAACACCGACGACGCCGATGGGTTGCGCAAGTACCTGGCCGCGAAGGCATATAAGACTCCGTCCGTGGTGCAGCGGGGTGCTGACGGAAGCCGCTGGTTTACGGTGCTTGACCCGGAGGGCAACAAAGTGGAATTTTTCGAGCTGCCGCGTTTGCCTCAGGTCGTGGTCGCGCCCAATGCGATTGGCAGCCACATTATCCATGCCGGAATGCTGGTGCATAATCGCGCCGTTGAAGATACTTTCTATCGCGATCTGCTCGGCTTCCGGCCCTATTGGTACGGCGGCATGGTCGAGGGCCGCGTCGATTGGGTAAGTCAGCAGACGCCGGACAGTCACGACTGGCTGGAATACATGCTGAACGCCAAGCCGGATATTTCAGCGCACGATCTGGGCGTGCTGGATCATTTTTCCATCGGCGAAGTTTCTGTGGATGACGCGTTCAAAACTCTCAAGGATGGCAACCGGCTGGCCGGCGTCGAGGCCCAGGATCATACGCAGATGGGCAAGGACGGCAAGGGGCAATTCAACTTCTACGATCCGGATGGGGTACGCGTGGAGTTGATGAATTTCCATGCGACGGAGAAGCCTTGCTGCTCCGCATTTACGGCGGATGATCCGGGAGAGTAGTAGAGATGAAAGTTCCGTCTCAGTCGTGTTCAACTTTTTTCACGACGAATTGAATACGACTGAGACGCTATACTGAAGTTCTCAATAATCGTTGGAGGAGGATTTACCTATGGGCTACGTTTTGCCACCCGGGAGCTCTAGATCCGATTGGGCCAAAGGATGGAAGAAGCCAGGATCAGAGGGTGTAAAACATTTTGTGTAAACGGTCTTTTCGACTCTGTTAAACAGAGAG
>CAZDYU010000078.1:0-21314 GCA_964509755.1 uncultured Occallatibacter sp.
GGTCAGGCACGGAGGCTGTGACGGGCGCGACCATGCCGGGGCTGGTGCCCCAACTGACGTACGGCACAAGCGTGGAGGCATCGATAACGAGTTCGCGATCGAAGCGCGCGCCTTGGTCGGTGACGAGCTTGCTCCACTCGGCGACGGCTTTATCCCAAGCCGCGCCTTGAGGCGAGAAGCGGCGGCCTTTGAGATAAGCAAAGGTGGTTGCGTCGGGAGCGATCATGCCGGCGCGCGCGCCCGCCTCGATGCTCATGTTGCAGACGGTCATGCGGCCTTCCATGGAGAGCGCGCGAATGGCCGAGCCCGCGTACTCGATCACGCAGCCGGTCGCTCCGTCTGTGCCGATCTGGCCGATGATGGCGAGGATCATATCCTTGGCCGTGACGCCGCGCGGCAGCTCGCCTTCGACCGTGATGCGGAAGGTTTTGGGTTTGGATTGCGGCAGCGTCTGCGTGGCTAAAACGTGCTCGACTTCGCTGGTGCCGATGCCGAAGGCCAAAGCCCCGAAGGCTCCGTGCGTGGCCGTGTGCGAGTCGCCGCAGACGATGGTCATGCCGGGCTTGGTGAGGCCGAGTTCCGGTCCGATGATGTGAACGACGCCTTGATCGGGCGAGTCAACGTCGTAGAGTTCGATGCCGAAGTCGGCGCAATTCTTGCGTAGCGCGGCGATCTGTTTGGCCGCGATCTGATCTACGATGTTGAGCCGGCCGGCGATGGTGGTGGGCACATTGTGGTCGACGGTGGCGATACATCGGTCAGGGCGGCGCACCTTGCGGCCGGCCAGCCTGAGGCCTTCAAAGGCCTGCGGCGAGGTGACCTCATGCAGCAGTTGCAGGTCGATATAGAGCACGGTGGGCTCACCGGTGGGCTCGACGACAACGTGCTGCTGCCAGACCTTTTCGAATAATGTTTTCGGTTCGGTACTCATTGGACTCCTTAACTGCCAGCTATTAGCTTTTAGCTATTAGCTGTTAGCTGTTAGCTGTTAGCTGTTAGCTTTGTCTCTTTGCAACCGGGTTTTTGCTCTCTCAGATGTCAATTCCGTTTCAGGCCGATGATTGAATCTCAGCGGCCAAAAAAGCTGAAAGCTAAGAGCTAACAGCTAAAAGCTCCTTCACCGTCTCGCGGACCTTTGCGCCCATCTCGCGGGTTCCGAGCACGGTCAACCCTTCGGGATTGGTGCGCGCCAGATCCTGCGTGCGGAAGCCTTCTTCCAGCACCTTGCGGACAGCCTTGACGATCGCGTCGGCCTCCACTTCGAGACCAAACGAGTAGCGCAGAAGCAAGGCGCCGGTCAGGATGGTGGCCAGCGGATTGGCGATGTTCTTGTTGGCGTGCTTGGGCGCGGAGCCGTGAGCCGGCTCATACAAATTGATCTTGCCGCCGGCGGTTCCCGATGGCAACATTCCCAGCGAGCCGGTGATCACGGAAGCCTCGTCGGTGAGGATGTCGCCGAATGTGTTCTCCACCACCACCACATCGAAATCTCGCGGACGCTTCATTAGGTGCATCGACATGGCGTCGACAAATTGGTGCTCGAGCTCGACATCGGGAAATTCCTTGGAGACTTCAATCACCGTGGCGCGCCAAAGCTGCGAGACTTCAAGCACATTGGCCTTGTCCACGCTGGTGAGCTTCTTGCGGCGCTTCTGCGCCAACTGAAAGGATGTGCGGGCCACGCGCTCCACTTCGGCGCGGGTATAGATCATGGTGTTGAAGGCTACGCCCTTTTCCTTGTCCCAGCCGCGCGGCTTGCCGTAGTAGAGGCCGCCGAGCAACTCGCGGACAAACATGATGTCCGTCCCATCGATGATCTCTGGCCGCAGGGGGCTGTTCACCGTGAGTTCCTTGAAGGCAAAGACGGGACGCAGGTTGGCAAAGCCGCCCAGGGCCGCGCGAATTCCGAGCAGACCGGCCTCAGGGCGCAGGTTTGGAGGAAGAGAGTCGAATTTGTCGTCGCCCACCGCGCCTAAAAAGACGGCCTCGGAGTCGAGTGCCGCGGCAACGGTGTCAGGGGGCAGAGGCGTTCCATCCTGCTCAATGGCCACACCGCCGATGCGTTTGTAATCCAGCTCCAGCGCGTGACCGCCGGCGGCCGCAACCTCTTGCAATACACCGATGGCTTGTTCGACGATTTCGGGGCCGATGCCGTCCCCTGGGGTAACGAGAATCTTCAACTTCATTCTTACTCTCCTTAGTAGTCAGTTATCAGTTGTCAGCGGTCAGTTTGCGGCTCTGAGCTTCAATCTTACGATTGATACCTCAGGCAATTTCACAAAAAAACGGCAAAAGGTCTCAGACTAGTTCAAAATTCAAGACAATCGCGATCTGAAGGAATTGCAGCGAGTGATCCGATCCGTGGAGGACTTTTCCAGCGCACAAGGTTCCTGGGCCGTAGTACGGAAGAGCAATCCAATCAAATCAGGTTCCGCTTGCTTCAAGAGCCAACATATTCAGCGTTGATTATGCAACTTTTGCGGCACGGTTGAAGCCATGCCCTGATACAAATCCCGGCTCAAATAAGGTTTTCCGTAGCTCGCAAATCATTGACCTGCAAGCCCTGCATCCTACCGGCGAAGACCCATCTCTCAAGGATAAATCATTGAGCGTCTCTCAATCCAGTTCGGAGACAGGTTCGCGGCGGCGTTCGCGGATCTGGTCGGGCAGGACGCCAATCAAGTCCTGGTCGTAGATGTTTTTCTTGCGGTCGGCCAGCGCGACAAAGCGGTAGTAGGTGTGCTGGAGTTCCTCGCGGGTGAGGGAGAATCCCAACTGTTCGAGTCGATTGCGCAGCGCCGCGCGGCCGGAGTGCTTGCCGAGCACCAAATGCGTTTTGGCCACGCCCACCAGCTCGGGCGTGATGATCTCATAGCAGAGCGGGTTGGCCAACATGCCGTGCTGATGAATGCCGGACTCATGCGCGAAGGCGTTGTCGCCGACGATGGCTTTATTGGGCGAGGGGCGGAAGGTGATGAGCTGGCCGAGCACCTGGCTAGCCGGGTAGATCTGGCTGAGGTTGATGCCGGTGGAGACGCCGTAGCGATCGGCGCGCACATAAAGCGCGGCGGCGATCTCTTCCAGAGCCGCGTTGCCGGCGCGTTCGCCGATGCCGTTGATGGTGCACTCGACCTGGCGCGCGCCGTTTTGAATGGCGGCCAGCGAGTTGGCGACGGCCAGGCCGAGATCGTCATGGCAGTGCGATGAGAGGATGATCTCCTGGGCGTCGATGGCCGGCACGCGCTCGCGGACCTCGGCGAAGAGGCGGCCGTACTCCTCAGGCGTGGTGTAGCCCACGGTGTCCGGCATGTTGATGGTGGTTGCGCCGGCCTCGACGGCTATGCGGACCATCTCGACCAAATAGTCGCGGTCGGAGCGGGTTGCGTCCTCGGGCGAGAACTCGACGTCGTCGCAGAGCGAGCGGGCCAGGCGCACGGACTCGCCGGTCAGCTCCAGTGCTTCATCGCGACTGATCTTGAGCTTGTATTCGAGGTGCAGGTCGCTGGAGGCGAGGAAGACGTGAATGCGGGCGCGGTCGGCAAATTGCAAGGCGCGCGCGGCCATCTCGATGTCTTCTTTTTTGGCGCGGGCCAGGGACGCGATGCGGGGCTTGCGGACGGCTTGCGTAATGGTGGCGATGGCCGCGAAGTCGCCCTCGGAGGCCATGGCGAAGCCGGCCTCGATGATGTCCACGCCCAGATCTTCCAAAGCATGGGCCATGGTCAGCTTTTCCTGCGTGGTCATGCTGCATCCGGGAGATTGTTCGCCGTCGCGCAGCGTAGTGTCAAAAAAGTAAACGTGATCCGATGTCATTTTCTTCCTGCCTGCTGAAGCTTTTTGTACCGATTGGTGATAGTGTCTCGCATGGAGGAGCATAAGGCAAAGTTATTATTCTTTTGATGGCGATTAGAATTCGTTATACTTTGGGTGTCCGATGGCGCACGGCGGACTTCTGACAACTGAAGACTGAGAACGGACAACCGCTATGGAACTTCATCAACTAGAAACTTTTCTTGCCGTGGCCGAGGAGCGCAGCTTCTCGAAAGCCGCGGTGCGCCTGCACCGAACCCAGCCGGCGGTGAGCCAGGTGATTCGCAAGTTGGAGGCGGCGGTGGGCGAGACGCTCTTCGACCGCGCGGCGCGGGATGGGTCTCTGACCGCAGCCGGCGTGCTGCTGCACGACTACGCGCTGCGGCTGCTGGCGCTGCGACGGGAGGCGGCCAGCGCGCTGGGCGAGTTGAAGAGCCTGGAGCGCGGCCGCCTGCAACTGGCGGCCAATGAGTATACGTGCATGTATCTGTTGCAGGCCATCGACCGCTATCGGCGCGAGTTTCCGCACATCAGCGTCGCGGTTCACCGCATGCTGGCCTCGCACATTCCCGACGAACTGAACCTGCGCACCTTCGAGTTGGGAATGATCTCCTTCAAGCCCGACCCGGCGCACTTTCGCACCATCGCGGTCTATGGCGACAGCCTGGCGCTGATTGTGAGCCCGAGCCATCCGCTGGCTGGAGCTGAGCGGGTGTCAATTGCGGATTTGGGCGAAGAGACATTTATTGCGCACAACGTGGCTTCTCCGCTGCGGCGCAAGGTTCTGGAGGCTTTTCAGCGGTACCGGACGCCTCTGAATATGGGCATCGAACTGCCGACGATTGAGGCGATCAAGCGTTTTGTGGCGATGGGAAATGGCGTAGCGCTTGTGCCGCACCTGACCGTGGCCCGGGAGTTGGAGACCGGCGACCTGGTGCGGGTGCATGTGGACGAACTGGATGTGAAGCGGATTCTGCGGCTGGTTTACCGGCGCGAGGCGACGCTTTCTTATGCGGCCAGAGCCTTTCTGCGGACGGTCAGGACGCTGGCACAGGAGCAGGGTCCGCCTTTTTATTACCAGGTGGAGCGGGCGGGGTGAAGCGGCCAATAAGACCGTGATTTTGGGCCAGGCCGGGGGAATCCTCCGTCAAATCTTGGTTTGGAAAATGTTTTTTCAGGGGATTGCGGCGGCATCGGACGCCCGTTTTGCTTGCCGTGCGTCTAAAACCGCAGATCGAATCAGGAACAGCGCTGAAGCCAGGGACCGCTCCGGGCAGTTACAATGCTTAGAGTGGTCCCCGGCTTGAACCGGTGGACCGGAATCGACAAGCTCGTTGCCAGCCGGACGGTTGCGCAATCGTGAGGATCAGAACCGAATGAAGAAGATCGCCATCATTGCATTCCTGCTGGCCGTGTGCGTGGCCGCGGGGCGCGCCCAGGAAAGCCGTCAAGACATCAGCCTCAGCGGAATGGCTCTAGTTAAGCCGTTTATCGCCTCCTCCAGCGACGTTCAGGTACACTCGACTACACCATACGGCGCGCTGCTCAGCTACCGTTTCATGCTTACGCCCTCCAACGCCCTCGAGGCCAATTACGGCATTACCTACCAGAACAACTACCGCTTCGAGCAAAACGGCACATTCGACCTTAAAGTTTTGGCAAGGACGCAAGAGGCTACCGGCGCTTTTGTTCACAGCTTCAATTTCAAGAAGTTCAATCCCTTTTTGGAGGCTGGAGGCGGCACATTCATCTTCCTGCCGATCCTCAACTCCGGCACGAAGACATTGGACTCCAAGCAGCAGATGCAGATGGGCGCGATTTACGGCGCTGGTTTGGCCTACGAGGTCAGCCCGAGCTTCGATATCCGCACCGAGTTCCGCGGTATCATCACCAAGGTTCCGACCTTTGGCGTCGCGGAGTTTTCCACCAACAGATGGTACAAGACAATTGCCGTCCCGACGATCGGTCTGGCCTATCACTTCTAGAGTGGACAGAATCCGCCGATCCGGCTTTTTTGACGAACCCCGCCTTTATTGGCGGGGTTCGTTTTTTGCCGGCAGGCGCAGGCCGTAGTATGAAGGGGGAAGAAATCTCCTCCCTGGAGCGAACAATGGCCTACGACGACTTGCGCGAGTGGATCAAAGCACTGGAAAAGGCTGGCGAACTCAAGCGCATCGGCATTGAAGTCTCGCCGGAGCTGGAGATTACCGAGATTACCGACCGGATTTCAAAGACCGGCGGGCCAGCGCTGTTGTTTGAGAACGTCAAGGGGCATCCCGGCCACAAGGTCTTCATCAATCAATTTGGCAGTGAGCGGCGGATGGCGCTGGCGCTGGGCGTGGAGCGGCTGGATGAGATTGCCGAGCGCATCGGCGGCCTGCTGAATCTGAAAGCGCCGGAGGGGTTTCTGGACAAGCTCAAGATGCTGCCGCAGTTGGGCGCGCTGACCAGCGCCTTTCCCAAGACGGTGAGCGCAAAAGACGCCCCGTGCAAGGAAGTGATTCTGCGCGAAAGCTTAGACCTGAATCAGTTTCCGATTCTGAAGTGCTGGCCGCACGACGGCGGGCGATTCATCACGCTGCCCTGCGTGGTGACGCGCGACCCGCGCAGCGGCAAGCGCAATGTGGGCATGTACCGGATGCAGGTCTACGACGGGCAGACGACCGGGATGCATTGGCAGCGGCAGAAGGTAGCGGCCGAGCATTATCGGAATGCGATGCGGGCCTCCGCGGCTGCACACTCAACCGAAGGTCCGCTCCATGCAATGGTTGCTGCGATGGCGGAGTCGGCCGGCGGCGCGGTCAGCATTCCCGACGGGCCGATTGGCGGGCTGCCGCAGGTGGCGCTGGGGAATCTGAAGGGCTCGCAGCTGGAGGTTGCCGTCGCGATCGGCACCGATCCGGCGACGACCTTTGCGGCCATTGTGCCCGCGCCGCCAGAGGTTGAGGAGTTTCTTATCGCCGGCTTTTTGCGCGGCAAGCCGGTTGAGATTGTGCAGTGCGAGACCGTCGATCTGCAGGTGCCGGCGCAGGCGGAGATTGTTCTGGAAGGCTACGTCGAGCTGGGCGAGTTGCGCGCCGAAGGACCGTTTGGCGATCACACCGGCTTCTATACGCTCACTGACGAGTATCCGGTCTTTCATCTGACCTGCATTACGCATCGCAAGAATCCGATTTATGCCGCGACCATTGTGGGCAAGCCGCCGATGGAGGATGCATGGATGGGCAGGGCCGTGGAGCGGATCTTCCTCCCCGCCATGCGCATGACCATCCCCGAAATCGTGGACATCAACCTGCCCGTCGAGGGCGTCTTTCATAACTTGATGCTGGTTTCCATTCGCAAGAGTTATCCCGGCCAGGCGCGCAAGGTGATGAATGCGATCTGGTCGCTGGGGCAGGCGATGTTTACCAAAATCATCGTCGTCGTGGACGAGGATTGCGATGTGCAGAATATTCCCGAAGTCGTCCTGCGCGCGACCAATAACATCGATCCGGAGCGCGATATTCAATTCACGCTGGGGCCGGTGGATTCGCTGGATCACGCCAGCCGCTTGCCGAATTACGGAAGCAAGATGGGAGTGGACGCGACGCGGAAATGGAAGGCTGAAGGCTTTGAGCGTCCCTGGCCGGCGATGATCGAGATGGACTGCGGGACCAAAACCAAAATCGACGCGCTCTGGCCCAAGCTGGGGATTTGATACCGTTTTCTTCGAGGGATTAGAGAATATTCCTCAGCGTTACATCGATCTTTCTTGTCCTGATTCCGCGCTGAATCGTCAGGTGTACCACCGTTCCCACCGGCTGCAGAAATGCAGGATCGTCGCGTTGAAGCGGATTGTCATTTGGCGCACGTCCATCAATCTTCAGGATGATATCGCCGACTTCAACTCCCGAAATCTCCGCGGGACTCCCTGGAAGTACATTCATCACCTTTTGATCTTGCTGGATCGGGTCGATGACAATGCCCGCCCGATTGAAGACTTCGGGCTTTCCCCAGTTGGAATTCTTTTCAAAATAGAGCACACCATGCGGGAGATCAAATGTAATGTTGAACTGGCGAAGAATTTGGGTTCCGATATTGCCTGCGTTATCGGGAGATATAGCCTGTCCGTCGCATAGAAAGGCGATCACGTGGCTTACTTCGGCCTCGCCGATGCGCAGAGCCTCCACGCGGCCATAATAGGCCTCCGGCTCCGCGCCGCCAACACCGGACCCGGAATATCCGCGATAACGCGGCGACAGTTGCTTGACCAGATTGTGCTGGTTCACAAACCTCTGTTCCACGGTTAAGCTGGCCTCGTCGCCTGTGTCAATGAGAAAAACGCCGCTCATTCCATTGACACTCGCCCTGACTTCTATTTGGGAGTGCATTGCTTCAATCGGAACCTTCACGCCATGTCCAGAGTAGGTAAACGAAGCCGGCGCGTTGAATAGAAGCTGCTCGTGTTCATAATCGACCGTGACGACAAGTCTCTTCATAACTTCGTAGCTGACCTCACCCACCGGCCCGGGACGGTCACCCCATGGCATGGGCAGGATAAGGAACGGCTGATCGTGCAGAACAAGATCGCCGATGCGTACTTGAGCAACATTTGCTGCTTGTGTTGCGGTCGAACCGCTGCCGGCGCCGGTAGCTTGGAAAACTGGCCCCTCCGTACGCAGTCCAATCTGTTTTGCAACTGCGGGACTCAGGGCGTTCATCGACGCGCCCGAGTCGAAGATCAACCGGAATGGTCCTTGTCCGTTGAGCATGGCGTCAAATTCAACGCCGCCTTTTGCCGGAACCACGACCTTCCCGGAAGACGGCATCTCGACATCCATAGGCAATTGAGCCGAAGCTCCGTAACTCCAGCCAATCGATACAAGAAACAGGAATAGGGCCGTTGAGATTCTCATAGGAAACCATTTTAATCTGGCCAATCTTGATTCAAATGTAGATATTTCGCTGGGTGCGAGGTGGCCCAGGTCCGGGTTTTCGGACTAGGGAGACACGAACCCCAATCAGCGTTTTTCTGATCTCTGATCTCTGTCCTCAGGCTGCGGTAGCTGCTTTCTTTGCTCTGCCGCCCAGACGGCCGTGGGCTCTGGACGCCCTTGCCTCCGCTGCGCTCTTCATCAACGGACATGTTGAGATTTGTGCTATCCCACCCATTCCGCGGGGAAAAACGCAGATCCTTCGACTGCGCTGAGAAGCGGAATGGATGGGCACCTTGCATTTGCGGCTGGTTCATTTTCGAACGTAAATAGCATCGCAAGTCATTTGCTCGGCAGGGAAAAGGTGGGGACCCAATTCTATTTTCTTGGACACTTAACTCTGAGCTGAAAGCCGCTTGTCACATTTTGTCGAGGTGGCGGAAGCCGCTGGAGCCTATGAGCATGAGGGAGAAGATGAGGAAGTTGTAGCAGGCGTGGACTAGGGTGCTGGCGGCCAGCGAACGGGTTTTGAGGCGCACGGCGCAGAGGATCAGGCTGACGGTGACGAGCAGGAAAAAGGGGCCGATGGCGTGAGCGGTCTGCTCGGCGTGCATGAGGGCGAAGGGCAGGCTGGTGAGGATGGAGGCGATCACCATGGCGGGCATGGACCAGTTGGGGTGGCCGTTCATGTCGAGCGGGGGCGGGGGCTGGTGAGTTACGAGTTCAGAGAGCCAGTCGCAGGCGGTGGCAAGGGCGGGAAGCAGGAAGCCGCGGAAGATGATTTCTTCAAAAAAGGGCGCGATGGTGACGCCGAAGACGAAGAGAAGCCAGGCTGCGCCGGGGGTGCGGAAGATGTCGTCGATGGGCGCTTTCTCCGGACCGGGGATCAGAGTTTCATCGAGCACGGCGAGCGCGAGACAACCCAAGGCAATGAGGGGTAGCTGCCACCAGAGGCGCAGAACCGTTGCAGCGCGGTATTGGATGCCTTCAAAAAAACTTTTGTTCCAGAAGAGCGGAAAGATGAAGAGGCTGAGTGCGAAGGTAACGAGATAGAGGATGGCTTCAGTGCCCAGCATGTAGTGGACTTCAGTGGCGGCCCTGGTCATGCTGGAGACGCCAAAGAGATGGCCGAGCACGGCGGCGAAGACGAGGACGATGGCGCTGGCGAAGCCGAAGAACCCCAGCGTGGCGAGAATGCAGAGATGGCCAATGTGGGGGATGCGCTGGGGGGGCTCGGGCTGGGGATGGGTGAAGGATGCAAAGATCGGATCGGGTTGGGGGATGAATTCGGATGGGTCTTCGGGGTATCGAGGGTGGATTAAATCAATTTGGAGTTCGGGTGAAAATGGAGAAAGGTTATCTTCCGGGGCTAAGGCCCCGATATTTTCTGGCTCGATCATGGACGGGCTGAAGCCCAAACCCTTTGCGGGAAATTCTGAGGGCTCTATGCGGGGGTTGAAACCCTCGCCTTCCTCCGGTTTGGGTTCTTCCGCAGATTTCTCGGAAGCGTCTGGGAAGCTTTCACTCGGGCTCATGGCTACACCGTTTTCTTTCTACGAGGGGCGGATTTCTTTGCGGCTGATTTCTTGGCTTTGGGCTTGCGGGGAGCGGCTGATTTTTTGGAGGAGGGTCTGGGTTTGGCGCTTCCCACCCTTTTTTGAACGGTGTTGGAATTGGGGGTGGTGATATCCCAGGTCTGAAAATCCAGACCTGGGCCACCCAACACTTCTGGGGCACCGGCCGTTTGTGTGGCACGTAGCTTTGCCGGCTCCAGCTTGCCGTTGGCGGAGGTGTAGTAGCGCTTGAGGAATTGGCCGGTGAAGGAGCCTGGAGTGGCGGCGATTTTGGCGGGGCGTCCTTCGCCGACGATGTGGCCGCCGTCTTCGCCGCCTTCGGGGCCGAGATCGATGATCCAATCGGCGTTGCGGATGACGTCCAGATTGTGCTCGATGATGATGACGGTGTTGCCGAGGTCGGCGAGGCGATGCAGGACTTCGAGAAGCTTGCGGACGTCGTCGAAGTGGAGGCCGGTGGTGGGCTCGTCGAGCAGATAAAGTGTGCGGCCGGTCTGGCGCTTGGATAACTCGCGAGCCAGCTTCATGCGCTGGGCCTCGCCGCCGGACAACGTCGTCGCGCTCTGGCCGAGATGGATGTAGCCGAGGCCGACATCGACCAGCGTTTGCAACTTCTGACGGACCTGGGGCACATCGGCGAGGACGGGGAGCGCCTCTTCAATGGTGAGGTCGAGAATGTCTGCTATGGAGTGGCCGTGGAATTTTACGGCGAGCGTCTCCTGATTGTAGCGGCGGCCATTGCAGATTTCGCACTGCACGTAGACGTCGGGCATGAAGTTCATTTCAATGCGGCGCTGGCCGTCGCCCTGGCAGGTCTCGCAGCGTCCGCCGGTCACGTTGAAGCTGAAGCGGCCGGGCTTATAGCCGCGCTCGCGGGCCTCGGGCAGCATGGCAAAGAGGTCGCGGATGGGCGAGAAGACCTGCGTGTAGGTAGCGGGATTGGAGCGCGGCGTGCGGCCGATGGGCGACTGATCGATGCGGACGACTTTATCGATCTGCTCGGCTCCGGTGAGAGCTTCATGCGCGCCCGGCTCTTCGCGCGAGCCGTAGATTGTCTGCGCCAGAGAGCGATACAAAATGTCATTGATGAGCGTGCTTTTGCCCGAGCCGCTGACGCCGGTAACGACGGTCATCACGCTCAGCGGAATGCGAATCGTCACGTCCTGCAGGTTGTGTTCGCGCGCGCCGACGATGGTGAGCCACTTGCCGGTGAGCGGGCGCGGCTGGGCGCGCTGCAACATCTCTGAAGCGCCGGAGAGATAGCGTCCGGTGAGCGACTCAGGGCAGGCCATGATCTCAGCCGGCGTGCCCTGCGCGACGACCTGTCCGCCGAGACGGCCAGCGCCGGGGCCGAGATCGAGAACGTAATCGGCGTGGCGGATGGTCTCTTCATCGTGCTCGACGACGAGGACGGTGTTGCCGAGGTCGCGGAGTTTGATGAGGGCTTCAATCAGGCGATTGTTGTCGCGCTGATGGAGGCCGATCGAGGGCTCGTCGAGCACATAGAGCACGCCGCGCAGGCGGGAGCCGATCTGCGTGGCGAGGCGAATGCGCTGGCCCTCGCCGCCGCTGAGCGTGGCGGCGTTGCGGTCCAGCGAGAGATAAGTAAGTCCGACGGCGCAGAGAAATTCCAGGCGCTCGGCGATCTCATGGCGGATGCGATCGACGACAAGCAGTTCGCGCGCGGTGAAGCTGAGATTGATGGCCGCCGAAAGCGCGCGGTTGAGCGGCAGGGCGGTGAAGTCGGCAATGGAAAGGCCGCCGATCTTGACGGCCAGCGACTCCGGGCGCAGGCGCTTGCCGCGGCAGGCCGGGCAGGGCGCGGCGGACATGTAACTCATCATCGACTCGCGATAGGAATCGCTGCGCGCTTCTTCGATCGAGTCGCGCAGAAAGGCCAGAATGCCATGGAAGCCGGTGCGCGGGGCTTCGCCTTTGGGCGGGCCGTAGACCAGCAGATGCTGCTGGCGCGGAGGCAGCTCCTCAAACGGAGTCTTGAGATCGATCTTGTAACGGTCGGCGGCCACGTGCAGAAGACGCAGCAGATATTGCGAGCTGGAGCCGGGACCGAGGCCGCCGTCGAGCAGCGGCTTCGACCAGTCGTTGATAACCTTGGCGGGATCCAGATCGTACAGCGAGCCCAGGCCGTGGCACTCCGGGCAAGCGCCGAATGCCGAGTTGAAGCTGAAGCTGCGCGGCTCCAGCTTGGGCACATCCAGGCCGCAATCGGGGCAGGCCATCGATGAGGAAAACAACTGCTCCTCACTGCCGGTGACGGCGATCAGCACCAGGCCATTGGCCATTTGCAGCGCCTTGGCCACGGCGGCTTCAAGGCGCTTCTCAACCGATGGCTTGCCGTTGGGCGCGCTGGCGGAGGGAATGGTGGTGGGGGCCGGCGGATCTTTCAGCAGAATGCGGTCGATGACGGCTTCAATGGCGTGATTCTTGCGGCGGTCCAGATTGAGCGGCTCGGAGAGATCTTGCACTTCGCCATCCACGCGGGCGCGGAAGCCCTGCCGGTCGAGCTGGTCGAGCATATCCTTGAACTCGCCCTTGCGGCCGCGCACAATCGGCGCCATCACGGTGACGCGCTCGCCCATGCCCAGCTCCAGAATGCGCTGGACAATCTGCTCCGATGTCTGCCGCGCGATCGGCCGGCCGCAATTGGGGCAGTGCGGCGTTCCGATGGAGGCATAGAGCAGGCGCAGGTAGTCGTAGATTTCGGTGATCGTGCCGACGGTGGAGCGGGGGCTGCGGCTGGTGGTCTTCTGCTCGATGGAGATGGCGGGCGAGAGGCCCTCGATGGAATCCACGTCGGGGCGTTCAATTTGGTCGAGAAACTGGCGCGCGTAGGCGGAGAGCGTCTCGACGTAGCGGCGCTGGCCCTCGGCGTAAATCGTGTCGAAGGCGAGCGAACTCTTGCCGGAGCCGGAGAGGCCGGTGACGACCGTGAGCGTGTTGCGCGGGATGCGCACGCTGATGTCGCGCAGATTATGCTGGCGCGCCCCGCGCACCGTGATGTGAGTGATGGCCATGATGGGGATCACATTGCCTGCAAGCGGCGCAGGGTTAAAGTTGCAGGGTTAAAGTTTATGATGGCTGCCGTCGCAGAGGACGGGATTGGCGGAGTGCTTGCAGCCGCAGAAGTAGAGGGTTTTGGATTCGGCGGCGTCGAATTTGGCGGGGGTGAAGCCGCTGCCTTTGTGGCTGCCGTCGCAGAAGGGCTGGGTGGCGCTTTTACCGCAGGCACACCAGTAGTAGCTTTTGCCGGCTTCGACTTCGACGGCGTAAGGGGACTTCTGGGCGATGGTTGGTTCTGACATGGGGAATTCTCCTTGCAACGTGGTAGAGATATTATCGCCGATGGCGGAGAAGCGGCGCTGGAGGCGGATGGGACGGCGAGTGCAGATTTGGGATTTTCCTGGGCGGCTGCGCGTTCACCCGATTGCAATACGGGAGCGAGTATCCTGTTGGTCAACAGTGACCGGACCGGAGCGGCGGATTTTCTGCGAGAATCTTTGAAGAGGAACCTCTGAGCTTTTGAGGGGTTTTCAGACTACAAGGGAAGTGATTGAAGGCGGGAGCAATGGCGGATTTGTTGAATTTGATTTTGTTGATTGTGGCATCGATCGGGTCTCTGGCCTTCGGAATTCTGGCGGCTTATGGAGTTCTTCGCGTGGGCTTTGCGCTGATGCGGCCGCGCGAGCTGCGCCGGTTGGTGAAGGTGCAGACGCAGGGCGCGCGCATCGCGTAGCGGGTTGCACAATCCTGATCTTTTTGCGGAGAACCCTGTGCTCCCAGTGAACGGGATTCCTGTTTGGGTTGGTGCTATCCCACCCATTCCGCAAGAAAAAACGCAGATCCTTCGACTGCGCTCAGGAGCGGAATGTCTGGGGCACCCAGCATTTTTGGCTTGTTCATTTTCGAACACAACTCGACGCGGCGAGTCAGATTGCTTCTAATCAGACGGATGATTTGATAATTATTTTGAACGAACGCGGGCGGGAACGCCCGCATTACAGCCGGTCAGGAGACCAGCACTCTATTCATGCCATTCCATAATCACGCGGTCACGGTATTGAAAATCCAGAGATGGTCACTCAAACTTATTGTTTGAATCTGCGCTGCCCGCAAGCTGGGCGCATTTGCTGACTACTGCGGAGTGTTGCCCGCATCGGGCTGCGGTTGACCGGGCGGGCCCGGATGCTGATGCTGCATGCGTTGCTGCTCTGGTGAGAACTGTGGCGCGCGCGAAGCTCCGGGTGGGAAGTTGGGCCGGTTGAACTGCGGCTGGTCTTCTGTATCGGCGTCCTCATCGGTGGCGGGGGCTGGATTCGGGTTTACCGGCACGGCCGTGCTATTGGGCGAGGTGAGCAAAACCTTGCGTGGCGTTCCCTGGCCTTGGTCGCCGATCATGAGTACGTTGTAGCCGGAACCTTGCAGCAACTGGGAGAGCACGTCGTTGGCCCGGCCGGGACCGTATTCGCCAAAGATCCGCTGGTCGGGGCCCAAACCTTCCACCTTGGCTCCTGTGACCGCGGCCACGTCATCGAGAATCTGCCTGAGGCTGGAGTTGTCGGCCTGAATGCTGAGACCGTGGCTGTCCCAGGTAATGGTTGCGTCTACCGGCCTGTCGTTGACGGGCCAGAGCGGAAGCTCCGGGGCGGGAGGGGCCGCCGCGACGATTGCTGGCTGAGGGGCGGGAGTTTCTGCCACGGCAGCGACGGGGTGCTTGTGCTTGTTCGCCTTTTTGTGCGTCGAAGTAGATGGGGCTTGCGCGGCCAGCATGGTTGCGCCGCAGAGTGTCGCGGCGATCAGCGCTCCAAGAAGTCTCTGCGAATTGTGCGGCGAGAGGTTGCGCATGGAATCGGTCCTTGACGGCGATGGACGGCGTTTGGGGTTGTGGTGTTCCAGGTTTTCTGGAAAACGCTGGTTGAGGTTCGTGGTATCCCAACATCCGCGGTGAATGCGCTGCCGCTCTACTGTACTAGACTAACAGTGGCCCGCGGACGCTCACACATGGAGATTTTAGAAGAAGATTTTGAGGCGGGGAAACTTAACAAAATGAGTCTGAATCCAAGAAAAGATTTGGATTACAAGAAAAAGATGCGGGAAAGGATCGAGAAGATGCGCGTTTGCTTGAAGGGTTGGGCCGCGCTGGCGGTCCTGATGGCGTTGCTGGCGTGGCCGGCGGCGGCGGACGCCACAAGTTGCACCACGCAGGCCGAGATGGTGGGGCTGGATCGCGATGCGCTTACGGCGGCCGGAGGCCGGCTGGCCATGGCCGTGGCCGAGCAGGATGAGTCCGCGCTGAAGGCCGCGCTGCTGCCTGCCGTGGCCGCGGACTGGGATGGAATCCGCCAGGCAGCCGAGGATGGCGCGGTGCTGATGAAGGGCGGACAGGTGCAACTGCGCGCGCTGTATCTGCTGGACGCGGGCAGTTTGACGGCACCAGCCGACACGCAGTTTTTCTGCTCGAATACGAGCGGCACAATGACCGTGACGCTGAACATGCGAGCGCTGCCGCCGGGCCGCTACGGGGTGGTGCTGGCGGATGCGACCGGAGCGCCGAATGCGGGCCAGTTGGGCCTGCTGCTGGCCTGGGACGGCGTCGCTTCAGTGTGGAAGTTGGGCGGGCTGAGCGCGCGGCCGGGCTCTCTGGACGGGCAGGATGGCGTTTGGTGGTGGTCGCGGGCGCGGGAGCTGGCGCAGGATGGCCAGGGTTGGCCGGCATGGTACGCCTGCGATTTGGCGCGGTCGCTGCTGGTTCCGGTGGATTTTCTTTCATCGCCGAATCTGGAAAAGCTGGGTGCTGAGCAGTTGGCGATCAAGAACTCTCCGCAGAATGCATTTCCGTTGACGCTTCCCGACGGGCCGCGCACCTGGAAGATTGACGCGGTGCATGTGGATGAGACGCTGCTGCACGCCGACTTGGCCGTGTCATACGAATCGACGGGAGTGACCGACCCGGCGGCGCAGCGCACCGAGGCGATTGCCGTGCTGACTGCGTTTCTGAAGGCGCAGCCGGCACTGCGGCAGAGCTTTCACGGGCTGTGGGCTTATGCGGTAAAGGGCGACAAGCGGACAGCGGTGCTGGAGTTGGCGATGGGGCAGATACCGTAGGAACAGTTATCAGTTATCAGTTATCAGTGGTCAGTTATCAGTTGTCAGTTGTCAGGGGTCAGTGAACAGTACCGTGCCAGATGGGCGGAGAAGGTAGACGGCGATGGCGGCAATGATCGACTTGCGTTCCGATACGGTGACTCGGCCTTCGGCTGAGATGCGCGCGGCGATGGCGGCGGCTGAGGTGGGCGACGACGTCTATGGAGAGGATCCCACCGTCAATCTGCTGGAACGGCGGGCGGCGGAGCGATTCGGGCGCGAGGCGGCGCTCTTTGTGCCCACCGGGACGATGGGCAACCAGATCGCGATTCGTCTGCACACGCGGCCGGGGCAGGAGGTCATTGCCGAATCGCGCGCGCACATTCTGGATTGGGAGATGGCGACGACCGCGGTCTTTTCCGGCTGCCTGGTGCGGGCGGTCGAGGCCCAGCGCGGCATTCTGACCTGGAAGCATATAGAGCCTGCGATCTATGCACGGGGAGCCTTTCGCGCGGCGACGGGGCTGATCGAGATTGAGAATACGGCGAATCTGGCCGGCGGGGGTTGCACACCCCTTGGCGTTTTGGAGGAGATTTGGGCCGGCGCGAAAGCCCGCAAGCTCCCGGTGCATCTGGATGGAGCGCGAATCTTCAATGCCTCGGCCGCTCTGGGCATGGATGTTACGACGCTGACCAGCGGCTTCGATACGGTGATGTTTTGTTTGTCAAAGGGACTGGGCGCGCCAGTGGGTTCGATGCTGGTGGGCTCGGCGGAGTTGATGGCGCAGGCGCGGCTCTACCGCAAGGCATTGGGCGGCGGAATGCGGCAGGCAGGCGTGCTGGCGGCGGCGGGATTGATTGCGCTGGAGGAAGGGCCGAAGCGGCTGCATGAGGATCATGCGAATGCTCGCCTGCTGGCCGAGGCGCTGGCGAATATCGAGCGCGTCGAGATAGATGTGGATGCGGTGGAGACGAATATCGTCATCTTCAAACTGACCGGCGGAGTGAGCGCGGCGGATGTGGTGGGGCGGCTGAAGACACGCGGGATTTTGGCCAGCGCGGTTGGACTGGCGGCGATGAGGCTGGTGACGCATCTGGATGTGGATCGCGCGGCTTGCGTGGCGGCGGCCGAGGCGCTGGCCGAGGAGATTGAAGCGCTATAGGAAATCCGCGAAGACGAAACCGTCGCGCTCGACGACCTCGCCAGCCTTTAAATTGACCTGTGTGGCAAACATCGGCCCAGCGTAGGCGCAGGTGTGGAACTCGCCGCGCTCGGCGCAAGGATCGATCTCCGGCGGTAGATCGTCGAGAAGCGCGGCATCGTAGTCGCGGCCGGCAATCGAGGCAGGCAATAGGCGTGGATCGACGCAGACGACCTTGGCGCGCAGGCCGCCGTCGATCATCTGACGCGCAAGAGTTGCGGTTGGAATCTGCCAGAGAGGAAAGAGCGGTTCGATGCCGGTCGGCTCCAATTGCTTCTCGCGATAAGCGCGAATATCCGGCAGAAAGAGATCGCCATAGGCCATCGCATCGACATGTTCGAGGATGGCGCGCTGGCAGGCCTCGCTCATCAACTTTTCATAGATATCGTTGGAGCAGGGCCAGGGCAGTGGCACGACCCAGAGCGGCAGTTGAGCGGCAGCGGCTTGAGCTTCCAGAACGGAGCGGCGCGTTCCGTGCATTGCCACGCGCTGAAATTCATTGTTCAATGCGGAGAGCAAGCCGACGACTTCAATGCCTTCCTGTTGGCGCAAAATGTGGAGCGCCCAGGCGCTATCCTTGCCGCTGCTCCAGGACAATAAAACACGCTTCATAGATCCATCATAACTTTCATGGCAAGAAACTGCCGCATTGAAACTGCCCGCAATTCCATGTTCGCAGCGCAACTATTTTTCGGATTCTACGTTTCAATCTCTGTGTGGCCGGGAGTTCTAACAGATTCCAGCGGCAGAGAAAAAACCAGGAGGTATTGACTCATGTTGAAAAAGATTGCATTGGCTGTATTGTTTGCATTCGCGCTTGTTCCCGCAGCTTCGTTTGCGCAGGTTGTGATTCGCATCGGGCCGCCGGCTCCTATCGTGGAAACAAGGGGAGTCCCTCCCGAGCGGGGATTCGTGTGGATTGACGGCTACCACCGCTGGGAGGGCGATCACTATGTTTGGACGCCGGGCCGCTGGGAGCGTCCACCGCATCCGGGCGCGCGCTGGGTTGCGCACAAGTGGGTCCGCCACGGCGATCATTGGGAATTGCGCGAGGGGCACTGGCGGTAATCCGCTTTTCTTGTTGGATTGCCAGAGATTGGACCAGCCGTGCCCCGCAGGATAAAGTCTGATCCGCGCCTTTTTTCTGGCGCGGATTGGCCGAAGGCGTCTGCCCCACCGCAGGGGTTCAGCTGATTTCGATCACATCGGTTGCGGCGGCAGCGGCGGCTTCAGCGCGCACCATCAGCTTTTCCGCTACGGCGTAGAACTCGGCGGCCTGTGGACTCTTGGGTCCGGCCAGTGCGACGGGCATCCCGCGGTCGCCGCCCTCGCGAATGGCAGGGACTAACTCGATGGACCCGAGAAACGGAATGTTGAACTGCGCCGCAGTGCGCTCGGCTCCGCCGCGAGAGAAGATGTCGATCTCTTTCTGGCAATGCGGGCAGGTGAAGTGGCTCATGTTCTCGACGATGCCGAGGACTTCGACATTAACTTGGGCGAACATCTCCAGAGCCTTGCGCGCATCTTGCAGACTGACGTCGCTGGGCGTGCTGACGACGACTGCGCCAGTCAGCGGCACGGTCTGGACGAGCGAAATAACCACATCGCCGGTGCCTGGCGGCAGATCGACGATGAGGTAATCGAGTTCGCCCCAGTCCACCTGTTGCAAAAACTGACGGATGATCTGATGCAGCATGGGTCCGCGCATCACCAGCGGCTTGTCGCCGGGCGAGATGTAGCCGATGGAGATGGTCTTCACGCCGTGGGTGAGGTTGGGCTCGATGGTGTTGTCCGGGCCCACCTTGGGCGGCTGCGCCGAGCCCATCATCAGCGGAACATTGGGGCCGTAGATGTCGGCGTCGATGAGGCCGACGCGCTGGCCCAGGCGGCTGAGCGCAATGGCCAGGTTGACAGCGACGGTGGTTTTGCCGACGCCGCCCTTGCCGGAACCGATGGCGACGATCTTGGAGATGCCGGGCAAAGCGACCGGCGTGGGCATGGCGGGTGAATGAGCCATTCTGGTTTGTTGCTCCTTTTATCCTGAAAACATTGTCTTGAAAAACGCTGTTGTTCTTCAGATGCGTTGGAGTGGTCTCAGGGCTCTGAAGTCAAAGCGCCATTCGTGGCGGAATGGGCCTGTTTTTCCAGTTTGCGGCGGACGGCTTCGGCCTCGCGATGTTCGCGGCGCAGCAGCGCGTCGGCGTGGCGGCGCAGTTCGTTGGGCGTCTCGGGAATCAGTTGCGGAACCGTCTTGCGGTGGCCCTGTTTGTCGATGGCGACAAAGACCAGATAGGCGCTGGCCACATGCTGCTGCTCGCCGGTCTGGGTGTTCTCAGCCCAGACCTTCACGCCGACTTCCATCGACGTGGAGAAGGCGCGGTTGACGCTGGAGCGAAGGGTGACCAGATCGCCCAGATGCACGGGGCGGATGAAGTCGATGTGGTCCATGGCAGCAGTGACAATGTACGTCCGCGCATGGCGGTAGGCGGCCATGGCGGCGGTTAGATCGATGAAGTGCATGAGACGCCCACCGAGCAGGTTGCCGAGGACGTTGGTGTCGTTGGGCAGAATCAGCTCCGTCATCTCAGACTGTGTGCTGGCGACGGATCGGGCTGGAGGATTGTTCTCGATGATGTTCATGAGGTCTGCTCCGTTCCCTGGGGTATGGTTCCAGTTTAGCTGCTTCCAATTGCCCGCGCCCAATTTCCTGTACATGGATACAATGAAGCCAGCGGCGGAGTCTGATGGTAAGCGTACAGCTCCAGTTTGGGCAGTCGACGCCCAATACGCAAATTCCCTTTTGGGCGCGGGCCGCCTATGTGAGCAAAATGGACAAGATTGCAGGACTGAAAGAGATTCTGGAGTTGGACGCGAAGAACAGCTTTGCCCGCTATGGACTGGCGATGGAGTTGGCTGGACAAGGCGAGACGGATGCTGCGCTGAGCGAGTTCGACACGCTGCTGGTGAACGATCCCGGCTATACCGCGGGGTACTTTATGGCCGCGCAGACGCTGGCTACGGCGGGGCGGACGGCGGAGGCGATTGCGCGGCTGAAGAGCGGCATTGAGAGCGCCGCTCGCAGCGCCAATCACCATGCGGCCAAAGAGATGCAGGAGATGCTGGAAGAACTGGAGCGGTAGGCGCTTTAAGAGTGGTCCGGTTGAGGTTTGTGCTATTCCACCTTAGCCGCAAAAACAAGAACGCGGCGAAGGCGGTGTACCCAGCGCACATTGCATCCTGTGTTTTGAGACTGCTTTCATCCCGGCCGCGTCTATACTACTAATATGCCGAAATACTCAATCGTCGTTCCTTTTCACAACGAAGAGGAGAATGTTACCGTCTTATACGCTCGCCTGAAGCAGGTGATGGAGCAGGTGGGCGCGAGTTTTGAATTGGTGCTGGTGGATGATGGATCGAATGACCGCACCTATAAACTCATGGAGGAAATTGCAGCCGTCGATTCCCGCGTGCTGGTGATCAAACTGCGCCGCAACTTTGGGCAGACCTCGGCCCTTGCGGCGGGCTTTGACCACGCCTCGGGCGAGTTCATTCTGGCCATGGACGGCGACCTGCAGCACGACCCGGCGGAGATTCCGCAGTTTCTGGAGAAGCTGGAAGAGGGCTTCGACGTGGTCAGCGGCTGGCGCAAGGATCGCATCGACAACTTCATCATGCGCCGCATTCCGTCGCGCTGCGCCAACTGGCTGATGGCCA
>CAZDYU010000079.1:0-21307 GCA_964509755.1 uncultured Occallatibacter sp.
CTCACGACTGGCATGTTCAACCTAATTGTCAAAGATCCTTGAGGGTGATCCGCCTGAGCGGGCCCTTTTGGGATCGAGGCCCGGTCTTTCGACCAAGTTGTCCTCGAACTTGTTGCGCTCGTCGAAGGCCTTCATTTGCAGCCTGGGACGTTTTTGCGCGAACCTTTTAAACATATCGAAGTTTGCTTACCGTGTCAAGCTCGATGTTTTCTTCGCCCGAGGCCGATCCAACTCACTGTTGGCGGTAGTTCCTCGCATGCGATTCCCGATCGGCTTAACAGGATCAACTCCTGCCTAAAAGCCTTGCGCAGCGCAAAATATCAAAGATTGACTGACGCAAACCGCGCCTGAGCCGCTAGGGCTCACAGAAGTTTCTCCCATAACGCAGGAGTTACTCCTGAGTCTTGCAATGGCTTGTTCTGTCTTGTCCTCTGAGGGTTTCCCTACAGGGGGGATGCAGGGGCTTACCGCCTCACCTGACCCAACGAACTAGCATTACAACCGCTTCCCACTTCCCGCTACGGGGCAGGCCATCTGGCCACCGGGAGGCTTTTCTCTATCTACTTCTTGTTTCCGCTTCATCGCAGCCCATGCTGCCCAACTGCGACTTTCAAAGAGTAGCACATGCCACTCTCGTTTGCAAGCGACACAAAATTCATGCCGTTGTTACCCTCTTGCAACTTTCCGAGAATAGCAACTCCCGATCCTAATTGCAAGCCCGCCCCCTGTGGAAAGCCGGCGCTTCTGTGGGAAACCCTAACCTATCTGCTTCGCAATCAACCCCAAGTCCGTCAATCCATTGACAAAATATTGCATCGCCAAAGCCACCAGCAAAAGCCCCATCACGCGCACCAGCACCCGTATCCCAGTCTCTCCCATCACCCGCCGCACTCGTTCGGCCCCAGAAAGCACCCAGTAACTCACCAAACTGGTCAGCCCAATCGAACCCAGAATAGCGCCCATCTCCCAATGCCAAGGCCCCGGCGCCTGACCCACCAGCACCATCACGGAAGAGATCGCTCCTGGCCCCGCAAGCATCGGAATCCCCAACGGCACTATTCCCGCGTCCTCCTTCAACGAAGCCTCCTCGGTATCGCCATGAGCTTCCTGTGTCGGTGAGCGCTTGGCCTGCAGCATATCCAGGCCAATCAGCAGCAGGATCATCCCGCCCGCAATCTCAAAGGCCGGCAGCGTAATGCCAAAGAGCCGAAAGATCAGTTGCCCGCATACGGCAAAGCTGGTGAGCACAATGAAACAGGTCAGAGCTCCTTTGCGCGCCATCCGCTTGCGCCGCCGGCTATCGGCCCCCGCCGTAATCGCCAAAAACGACGGAATCGCCGCAAACGGATCCACTAGAAAGAAGATCGAACTCAGCGCCAGCACCGAAAACCGCACCAGCGGCGTATTGCTCAACTCATTCAGCGTCATCGACGCGGGATTGGGCCAGATCATCCTTTGAGGCTAGATCATTTCCCCACGCTTCCGCTAGCCCGCGACGCAGGCGCAGCGGTGATTCACGACTGCCCAAACAGTTTTTGGATTGCGGGCAGGTGGCCTTCCGGCATCTGCTGTTTCAGAATAGCTTTGTCGAGAGGTCGCTGAAAACCGGCACGGAGGGCAGCAGCCATGGTACAAGTTCGCTGCGCGCGATCTGCAACGGACTGGCCAGCTACCTGGGCAAGCTGGTCCATCTCGGCATCAACAGAGCTCCCAACAAATCCACCCTGTCGCACGCCATCAGGCATCGTCCGGCCCTGCTACGTTTTGATTTCAAAAACGGCAGTCGATCCAGCCTTGAATTGGCCATTTTCTTCAAAGTGAAACCCCTTGCAGTGATTGACGATTTCACCATTTGGGCGAGGTGCGGAGCAGTTGAAAATCGACGATCGAGAAGAAGCTGAACCATGGTAATATGCAAGACCGAAGTTTTGCAGGGGCTAAACAAGCTGCGGAAAAAGGGCTATTCGGGGGTTTCAATCACGATTGAGCGTAGCAGGGGCTAAAAGCCCAACGTAAATATGATTGGCTTTATCGGCCCGACCAAAGTCGTGCCCTGGTTACAAAGCCTTCTAGGATTGCTTCGCGATAAGTTTTTCGCAGCCTGTAAAGCGCAGCTTTCCTTTCAGCCCTTTGCGGCCCCCTTCGACTCCGTTCAGGGCAGGCTAGGAATCGAGCCCCGATTACAAAGCTACAAGTTGCTGTGGCTCCAAACCTCGATGCAGGCCACGGATGACGGTATGCAACTGCCGTTTTCAGGTTTAATTGCTTGCCGCGGGCGCGGCGGCAGGTGTTTCCTTAGCCAGGCCGCGAACGTAGAGAATCAGGCTCCATACCTCTATATCCTTGGCGCGTCCCTCGGCCTCGGCGGGCATCTTTCCCTTGCCGTTGCGGATGACATTGAAGAGTTCCTGGTCTGGCTTGTCGGCCAGTGTTTTGGGATTGGTCCAGTCGCCGAGGGTAAGGGACATTTCCTTGGCCAGATCGGTCTTTCCGTCGCCATTATCCCCGTGGCAGAAGGCGCAGTCTATCTGATACAGCTTCTTGGCGCGGGCCTGCGTCATAGGGGTTGGCTTGACCGGGTTCTTCTGCCCGGATGCTGTGGCCTGTGCTGCCTCTTGCGGGGTTGGCGCCGAGGCCGACGAGGCTGTAATTGCAAGGAATACGACCGCTGAAACGAAGAGCAACGGCTTCAACATAACTGCCTCCGAAAGTTGCAAGCGCCAGATAGTGGCACTTTGCAACCGAATGCTTTCTCGCAGGGATTATATGCCAGCCAAGCGATGGTCGGCAGATGAGAGTTTATGGATTGGGTTCAAACAGGAAGGATTCCAATTTATAGGGACCGATTTGATACGGCGAAAGCTGGAGTGGCGAGTCAAAAGTTCTAAACATTTATGCGGCGCGGATGTGCCAACTTGAATGCCCGAAATGCAGGTTCATCGGCTCCGTTGAAGTACATTTCGCTGCTCAGGAACAAAGTTCTGATTGAGGTTCGTGCTGTCTCATCCATTCCGCGATGAAAACGCAGAGCCTTCGACGGCGCTCAGGAGCGGAATAAATGGGGCACCCAGCATTTGCGAAAAAGTTCTAATTTTCCTGCTCTTTTAGAAACGCGATGACCTGGCTTCTGGAAACGACAGTCGCCACGGCATAACCTTTGTGCAGCCGGGGATTCGCTTTGTTTGCCGCGGCGGCCTTCTCCAGGGTATCAACGATATTTGGGACTTGACTGGCAAGATAAGTGATGACAAATGCGTTCAGCTCTTCATCTTTAATCTTGGACAACCGGTGCGCAAGTTTTTCAATATCAATCTGCGTTCTCTGAAGATCGCTCTCGATGGAAGCCGCCGACGCCGCGTTGAGGGCTTTATCCATCCAGGCCTGAAGAGTGAGGATTCCCGCGCCGGCGACGGTGACGTTCATGTTTTTGAGGATTGTTTCAAAGGAGAAGATGCCAAGGAACGCCGCAAAGAGCCAATAGAAGTTGGCTAACGCCGGGTCAATTCTGGCCACCAGAACCGAGGCAAGCAGTGTTGCAACCACATTTCCGAAGGCGCGTATGGAGCAATATAAAAAAGATGGGAAGACCAGGCAGGAGCGCATGGGCTTCTTGGACACGTTCGAAATTTCAATCGAGGCAAGCACAAAGGAAAAGACAACAGCGAAGACCAGCGCCCATCCCAGATGCGCTGGAAGCACTGTCAACGCTGGTGCGGTTCCAGAATCGACAACAAGCATGGGATCGCCTCTCTTGCATTAAACCAGAGACCGTTGCTGCAAAGCTCTTACCGCGCTCAATCCATCGGCTGTTACGTAGAGGGTGTTGAAATCGTCAATGACCGATGGCTTTTCCTTGATAAGATCAAGGCCTTTCAGACGATTGATGGTTTTGTTCAGCACGTCATCGGAAAAACGGCTCTTCAGGTCGCGGACCATGATGGTTCTGGGCAGTGCAACCGCCTCAAAAACGCCGCGGGTTGCATCGTCCTCAAACAAGTTGGTCAATTCAACATTCAAGGCCATAGTTCTACTCCCTTCGCGAGATCTCCCTCAAGCTGACGATTGCTGACGAGAGCTTGACGAAGCCTCTGGGCAGCGAGGGGACTCGGTTTGTAAGCCCCGCTCTCCCATCGTGCCACGGTGCGAACCGCGACGCCCAGGCTGCGGGCCAGCGCTTCCTGCGAGAGGACACGCGCTTCTCTCAACCCGCGAATCTGTGCGGCATCGATATCCATGGATAGATTTTACGCCTGTCATGACACATGTCAAGACAGGCGTGATTCAACTCAGGGAACATTTCGCCATCCGCAGGCTAGATCCGGAGAGGTGGTTTTGCCGTTGAGGCGGAAGCAGGATGCGCCGTTGATGTCCGTACTGAAGGTGTGGACGTTGGCTGTTTGCAAGGCTCTAAGCACCGCGCCTTTGGGATGGCCGTAGCGGTTGTTGCGGCCGCAGGAGATGACGGCCCACTGTGGCGCGACGCGGGCCAGAAACTCGGGGTGCGTGGAGGTGTTGCTGCCATGATGGCCCACCTTGAGCAGTGTGCTAGCCAGGCCCGGCTCGGCCAGCATTTGCTCTTCGGCCGGCCCCTCTGCATCGCCTTCGAGCATTACAGAAGTATTTCCGTAGGCCATGCGCATGACCATCGAGTCGCTGTTGGAGGGCTCGTCGCCGGGCTGATAGCCGCGAAAAGGCTCAAGAACATTGACCTGGGTTGAGCCGAAGGCGAAGGCGTCGCCGGCGGTGAGCGAGCGAACGCGCACATGCAGGCTGGCGGCCTGATCAAGCAGGGCGAGGTAGTCATGGGAGCGGGGGTTGATGCCGACCCATAGCTCGGCGGGATGGAAGTTGCGCAAGACGGCGGGCATGCCGCCCATGTGGTCGGCGTGGGCGTGGGTGAGGGCGACCGCGTCAAGACGGCGAATACCGCGCGACCAGAGAACCTCGCTGACGACCTCCTCGCCGATGTCGAAGTCCTGCGGAGCCTGGTGCGGGCCGCCGCCGTGGCCTCCTCCATCGACAAGCAGGGTCTTGCCTTGGGGAGTAATGAGCAGCAGGGAGTCGCCCTGGCCAACGTCGATGGCCTCCATCAGCAGGGCGTCGCGGGGGTGATCGATGGGGCGCGGCAGGACGGAAACGACGGCGGCAAGAAGCAGCGCGAACAGAGCGGCGAAAGCGGCGCGGCGGGGCTGGCGGAACCCAGAGGCAGCGGCTAGATGAGCCAAGACGAGAGCCGCGGCAAGCAGCGCGCAGAAGGTGAACGATTGCCAAAGAAGCGGGGCGGGGATGCGGAAATCGCCCAGCGCGAATGAACCGAAGAGATGCACCAACCAGACTCCGAAGTGAAGGGGAAGCGCCACAATGATCGCCGGTAGAACGGCGTAGGCTGGACCGATCAGAGCCAGAAGCAAAGTAATCAGCGCCGCCGGCATAAGGACGGCAAGCAGCGGCAGGATGAAGACATTGACGGGCAGGGCGAAGACGGTGATGCGATGGAAGTAGAGGGCCATGGGCAAGGCCATGGCCAGTTCGACGACGCAGGAGACGACGAGCAGTTCACAGACGCGGAGAAGAAAGCGCACCGCAGCGGGAAAGAAGCGCCATGCGACAGATCTAGACACGCGGCTATGGTAGGTTGCCAGAAATACCGCGAAAGGGATACGAATGGCGGCGTAAAAGAGCGTGAGTTGCGGTCCCGGCTCGACGGCGTTCTCTCTCTGGCCAGAGTCTCGCGGGAGATTGACTCTGGGATCATGAAACGCTTTCGCGATCATGCGGAGAATGACGCGGAACTGCGCCAGCCGGGGAGCCAGTTTGACGTCGAGAGCGATCTGGCGCAGGTCGCGCGTGGCGGTGAGATAGGGATGGATGGTGCTCTGCAAAAGCGGCGCGGCGATGCCGCCGATGGAGACGACAGCGAGCAGCGTCATCTGAAAGCTGGAGTCGAGGAGGCTGCGCGGGTTGTAGGCGAGCAGGCAGAGCGCGGCAAAACCGATGGTGTTCAGCGTGTTTCGTTCCCGGTAAATGAGACGGCCGAGCAGATAGAGGGCGACCATCCAGAGCGAGCGCTGGACCGGCGTGGCAAAGCCGGTGAAGAGGGCGTAGGCAAAGGAGGCAAGGATGGTCAGCAGCGTGGCTGGGACGCGCGGCAGCCGGAGGCGCTTGGCAAGCCAGAAGATGCAGCCGGCGACGATGGCCAGATGAAAGCCGGAGACGACCAGCATGTGAAAAGAGCCGGTGCGCTCAAAGCCGACGCGAAGGGTGTGGGTGAGAGATGTTCGGTCGCCGGTGACCATGGCGGCCAGCATGATGGCGTCGTCACTGGAGAGGCGCAGCGGCGCGGGCAGGCGGCGCATGGCGGCGGGCAGGGCGAGCAGGCGCGCGCTGGTGGCCTGCTGCAAGGCGGCGACGCGGCAGGTGAGCGAAAGTCCAGGCGCGTGGCCAATTCGTTCTACCCGGTCGATGGCGACGGAGGCCGTGGAGGTGATGCCCTGATTGAGGAGGAAGTCGCGGCGGTTAAAGACGCCGGGGTCGCGATAGGTCTCGGGCGGCCGGAGCTGGGCAACGGCGCGGAGGCGGTCGCCACATTGGAAGGGCTGAAGGGCGGACGAGTCTTGAGGCCAGCGAATGTTGAGGCGCACACGGCCGGCGATGGGAGCTTGCGCGTCTTCGGTGTCGGTGACGACTTCAAGACTGGAGACGTTGAGGTCGATACTCTGCGCTGGCGGCGGGGCGAATTGCGCGTCGGGCGTTGGCTGGTCAAGGTTCTGCTCGGCCTCATTGCGAACGGAACCGGCATTGACGACTGTGCCTTCAATGGTGCGCATCAGGCCGTTGGAGAGCGCGTTGAGAGCAGGGGCGGGGGCAGGTTGCGGCTCCATCCATGCGCACCATGCGCCCAGCAGAAGCCAGAGCACGGTCAGCGGCAGCCAGGCGATGCGCTGCGCGCGGAAGGCCGCAACGCCGCAGAGCACGGCGACACAGATCATGGCGATCAGCACCAGGCTGGGCGGCAGATAAAGTGCCTGCGCGGCCGCAATGCCCACGGCAAAGAGCCAGGCCGCGTGGAAGAGCGGGACGGGGCCCAGCACAGAGCCGAGGCCGGGTGGGCTTTGGGTTGCTTGGTCGAAGCTGGGGGAGTCGAGTTTCATGCGTTGAAAGCTGGAAAGCGGTTCTGGCCCTCAAGCCTATCAGGCGCGGCGCAAGTGGACCACTGTTTCCAGGTGAAAGGTGTGGGGGAAAAGGTCGGCGAGGGTTACGGATTGGATTTGGTAGCCGGAACCGGTTAGCACGCGCAGGTCGCGGGCCAGAGTGGCTGGGTCGCAGGAGACGTAGGCAAGAGCTGGAGCAGCGATCTCGGCGAGCAGCGCGCAAGTCTCCGCGCCGAGGCCGGTGCGGGGCGGATCGACGACGATCAGGTCAGGTTTAACGCTCAGGTTCTGCCGGCGCAGGAAGGCTAGAGTTTCAGCATTGACGGCCTCGCCGGTGGTGCCGCGGAGATTTGCCTCAAGCGCTGCCGTTGCCGATTGGGCCGACTCGACGGCGAGGACACGGGCGAAGCTGGCGGTAAGCTGGCGCGCGAAGAGGCCGACGCCGGCAAAGAGATCCCAGGCGAGATTGCCTTTATAGTTGGCGACGACTTTCTGGACGAGCGCATCGACCAGCCATCGATTGACCTGAAAAAAAGCGCCGTGGTCTACGCGGTAGTCGAAGCTGGCGGCGCGATAGACAAGCGACGGCGCGCTCCACTGTGAAATGGCGGGTAGTTCTCCAGGCCGGCCTTCGGCGATGAGTTCCGCGCCGATGAACTCGGGGATTTCTGCCTGGAGGGCCTGCGCGAAGTCGTCGAAGCGAGTTTTGGGTGGGTTGGCAGTGAAGATGGTGGCCAGCAGCGCAGTTTCGCCGGGATTGCAGAAAAGCGAAATCTCCGTGGGACGGAGCGCCGGGACGAATTGGCGCGCAACCTTGGCGGCGGCTAGCGCGGCTTTGAGCAGCAGCGGCGCGGCGATGGGGCACTCTGCAATGGGAACGACGGCGTGCGAGCGGCGGCCGCGATAGCCGGGATTGCCCGCGGCGTCGAAGGCGAGGCGAATGCGGTTGCGATAGGCCCACGGATTGGCGGAGAGCAGGGCGATCTCGGCGGGCAGGGCTACGCCGGCGCGCTCCAGGGTTTCCCGCAGGATGGTTTGCTTGAAGCTGAGTTGGGCTGCGTAATCCGTGTGCTGATATTGGCAGCCGCCGCAAGCGCCGAAGTGTGGGCAGGCGGGCGCGATGCGATGCGGCGCGGAGGCGAGGATCTCTTCAGGCTCAGCGGTTGCGTAGGCGGATTTGCTCTGTGTGATGCGCACGCGCGCCTGCTCGCCAGGCAGCACGAGCGGAACAAAGACGGCTTTGCCTTCAATGCGGGCGAGAAATGCACCGCCGTAGAGGGGCTTTTCGATTTTAACTCGATGGGTTTTGGAGGGGGGAGGGGGTTTTACCTCAGGGGCTAAAGCCCGCGCTGATAAAGCAGGGTCTATGTACGGGCTGAAGCCCGTACCCTTCTCCGGATTGAATTTCTCCGCAGCCCGTGAAATCGTGCCCTGATACAAAGCCTGACTAATGTGAAGTTTTTCAGAAGTCTTTTTAGGCGCGGAGGGCGACTTGCCAGAGTTTTTGCTTGCGGCGGAATGCTTCTTCGCGGCCTGTTTGGCGCGCCGTTCCGATGTGATTTGTTTTCTTTGCGTCATTGCTGGCTCATGTAAAACAGGCTGAGGCGCGGCAGGCTGTAATGGACCAGCAACTGCTTCTGCACGAATTGGTGTTCCACCTGGCGCAATTGCACGGCGCCCATGCGGCTGCGATACGGGGCTAGTTCACGCGCGGCGTGTTCTTTGAGGCCGACGAGAAGCTCTTCAGGCGCGGCGGCGTTCAAAGCGTAGAACAGCTTCTCTTCAAGCACGGTGAGGATACGTTCCAACGCCTCCAGATCCAGGTGCGTCACGTCCTCAGCGACGGGGGCGCGAACTTCCAGGGCCAATTCGCGCAGTCGCATCGCAGTGGCCGCGCAGACATCGGAAGCGAGAGTAGACTCATCCAGAGCGATTGCGGCGGCTTCAAAATGGGCGGCCACACGCTCCTGCTCAAAGCCTGATTCGCGGGCGGCAGTTGCAGCGGGCGCGGAGCCGGCGGCGGCCTCGCGCAGTTCTTCGGCCGCTTCCATCACCGCCTGCGCACACCAGGCCAAGCCGTTGATGCGCCGCATCCGGCCTCGCTTCTGCCGCGCTTCGTATTTGTCAAAAGCCGCATCGATTCCGCGCAGCGCCGCTTCAAGCGGGATGCCGGCCTCGCGCCAGGTCTCGATCAGCGCCCAATCCAGCGTCGAGAGCAGCAGGAGCGCCCCGCGCCGCTGCTGGAAGCGGTCCTCGATCTCGGTGAAGTAGTTGAAGTAGTTAAGCACGACGCCAGGGAGTCTCCAATTGACTCATCCACATCACACATCCACATTCAAGGATACGAGAGAGTACCATCTGTGCGGCAAATTCGCGGACAAACTGACCCAATATGTTGAAGATGCCAGTGACGGCGTGGATGCGTCGTCCGGGTCTTTACCGGTTTACAAAACTTTTTCTCACGCCATCGATGCGGTGTGGTACCATTCGTACGGAATTTCCCCCTAGAGAATTCTCGTTGCTAACCGTTAAAGAGCACCGGGATTCCCTCGTTAGTCGGTGTATCGCCATCGGCAACGGCGATGCACTCTGCCCCGAAACCAAACCGGAGAATGGTCCCCCACGCTCCACACACAGAGAGGATATTGCCACCATGCACAAACTCCGTACCCGCATTTACACTCTGCTTTGCGCCCTTCTAACCTTGGCCCTCTGCTCGGCGCCAGCCGTAGCCTGCGACCAAAACAGCACCCCATCAGCTGATTGGGTCTGGATGGGCGGAGGCAGCACCGTCGGCCTACAGGATTACAATTTGAGCGTCTACGGCACCCAGGGCGTGCCCGCGGCCGCAAACACCCCCGGAACCCGTTATTACTCACAGAGTTGGAGCAACAGCAACGGAAGTCAGAGTTGGACCGACAGAGACGGCAATCACTGTTGGAGAGACAGCAACGGCAATTTATGGCTCTATGGCGGCTATGGCTACGATGCCAACGGAGACCTTGGCTTGCTTAGCGACCTTTGGGAGTTCAATCCCTCGCTCGGCAAATACGGAGAATGGGCCTGGATAAGCGGAAGCACGTTGAATGGCCAATCAGCCGTCTACGGCACCTTGGGTGAGCCTGCCGCAACAAACAACCCCGGAGCACGGGGCTACGGCTTGGCCTGGACCGACAAAAGAGGCAACCTCTGGCTCTTTGGGGGCGATGGCGGCACCAACGCGCTTTGGGAGTTCAATCCTTCTCGGGGAGAATCTGGCGAATGGGCATGGATGGGCGGAAGCAACACGGTGCCTTCTTACACAACCAATGGCTGGCCTGACAATCCCGGAGTCTACGGCACATTGGGAACACCTGCCGCCGCAAACACCCCTGGATGGCGCGAGGAGGCTGTGACCTGGACCGACCAGGATGGCAATCTCTGGCTCTTTGGCGGTCTGGGCCTCGATGCCAGCGGCAATCAAGGCTTTCTCAACGACCTCTGGGAGTTCAATCCTTCGCTGGGGCAGAACGGCGAATGGGCATGGATGGGCGGAAGCAGCACGAATGTCACCTTTAGTGGCCAGAGCGGTATCTATGGCACATTGGGAACAACTGCCGCCGCAAACATCCCCGGAAGCCGTTCGTACGCCGTGAGCTGGACCGACAGTGACGGCAACCTCTGGCTCTTTGGCGGCTACGGCGTGGATGCCAACGGCAATACAGGGTTTCTCAACGACCTGTGGGAGTTCAGTTTCTCGCGGGAACACTTTGGCGAATGGGCCTGGATGGGGGGAAGCTCGTCCGCAGCGTCCGATTCCGCTGTCTACGGCACCCAGGGCAAGCCCGCCGCGGCAAACGTTCCCGGAGGCCGCTTGGAATCTGTGAGCTGGACCGACAAGAGCGGCAATCTGTGGCTTTTTGGCGGCTACGGCTACGATGCCAGCGGCAATTCAGGCGAACTGAACGACCTATGGGAGTTCAATCCCTCGCTGGGACCAAATGGCGAATGGGCATGGGTGGACGGAAGCTCTTCCGAGGCGTCCGATACCCCCGTCTACGGCACTCAGGGTGTTCCAGCCGCCACAAACATCCCCGGCGGCCGGTCGTCGGCTGTGAGCTGGACCGACCAGAGCGGCAACTTATGGCTCTTTGGCGGCCTGGGCATCTCTTCCAACGCCGGTGAGCAAATTCTCAATGACCTCTGGGAATATACGTTCAGTACCGAGCCCGGGAGGCAGTGGGGTGGACAGCAAGGTGGTGGCGGCTACCAGCAGGGTGGCGGCGGCTGTGATCATCGATAGGGAAAGCAGGTAATGTGAAAAGCGCCGCGCAACCGAACTAGCCGCCATGTAAAGGACGGCTGGCTCGGCTACGCGGCGCGGCACTTTTCAATGCGGGCGGCTGCGGGGGCGCGGGGCGCGGTTGCGCTCGAAGAGAATCAGGAGGCCGTCGAGGGTGAGCATGTCGTCGATCTCGGCGATGTAGCGCGAGTCCTCGGAGATTTGGCGCGCCAGGCCGCCGGTGGCGATGACGCGCGGCTTTGCGCCTAGCTCCGCGATAATGCGCTCGAGAATGCCGTCCACCAGACCAATGTAACCGTAGTAGAGGCCGGTTTGCAGGTGCGTCACGGTGTTGGTGCCGATGACTTTGGCGGGGCGCTTGATGTCTACGCGGCCCAGACGCGCGGCGCGGGCAAAGAGCGCGTCGGCGCTGATACCCAGGCCGGGAGCGATGGCGCCGCCCAGGTACTCTCCCTTGGCCGAGATCACGTCAAAGGTGGTCGCGGTGCCGAAGTCCACCACGATGCACGGCCCGCCATAACGCTCAAAAGCCGCGATCGCGTTCACCAGCCGATCCGCACCCAGTTCACTGGGATTGTCTATAAGAAGCGGCATTCCGGTTTTGATGCCCGGCTCGACAAAGATTGGCTGCACATGGAAGTAACTCTCGCAAACCTGGCGCAAGGTGCCCTCGACCGGCGGCACAACAGACGAAATAATAATGGCTTGCACCTGGCTGGGCTTCATGCCGTGCATCTCAAAGAGATTGACGAAGAGCACGCCGTATTCGTCGGCAGTCTGGGCGCGGTGCGTGGTGACGCGCCAATGCGCGGCGAACTCCGGACGTTCGCTGTCAAGCCGGTAAAGCCCGAGCACCGTATTCGTATTGCCAATATCGATCGCTAACAGCATCGTCTTTCAGCTTATCTCAGCGGCGCGAATGCCGCCGGTTTGAACCGTAACCAAGCCATCCGCGGTGCGCACCAGCAGGAATCCATGCTGGTCCAGGCCGGCCGTGACGCCTGTGCAGGCCTGTGGCCCGCGGACTTCAACGCGCCGTCCGCGAATCCACGTCGAGGCTGCTTCAACCCGCGCGGGAACCGTAACGCCTGCTTCCGGTTCAAGCAAAGCCAGCGCCTCACGCTCCAGCGATTTTAGCAGGGCTACGAGTAGAGGCTGGCGGGAAATGCGGCGGCTGAACTCCAAATCGAGCGAAGTGGCGGGCGTGGAGAGAGTGGGCGCGAAGACGATCTGGTGGACGTTGATGCCGATGCCGATGACGACAAAGCCAGCCATGCTGCCCTCGATTTTGGACTCGACTAAAATGCCGCCGGTTTTGCGTGGACCGATGAGCAGGTCATTCGGCCAGCGCAAATCCACTGTCAATCCGGCGACAGCGCGAATGGCCTCCGCGGCGGCCAGGCCCGCGGCCAGTGGAAGCAGCGGCAGGCGCAGGGCGGGAATACGCGGGCGCAGCAGCACACTCACGTAGAGTCCTTCGCCAGCGGCCGAGTGCCAGGCGTGATCGCCGCGCCCGCGGCCGGCTAACTGCTCGTCGGCAAAGTAAACGGAGCCGTGCGGTGCACCGCTGCGAGCGGCATCAATGGCGTCAGAGTTCGTGGAGTCGGTGAGTGGAGAGAAATGCAGTTTGCCGGCGAAGATGGTACCGGCCAGCGCGGCCTCTAACCCGGCAAGGTCAAATATGTCGGGGGCGTCTTGGCGCACGGCTATTCCGTCTCCGCTTCGATGCGCATGGAAATGTCAGCGGCTTTGGCGGAGTGGGTGAGCGCGCCGACGCTGATGAAGTCCACGCCAGTCTCAGCGTAGGCGCGAATGTTGGCGAGGACGATGCCGCCCGAGGCTTCGGTGGGAATCCAGCGCGGCTTCAGTTCTTTGTCCAGTTGGTCTTTTGTCGCCTTCTTGATGCGCTCAACAGATTGCTTCACTTGCTTGGGCGTCATATTGTCCAGCAGAATCGCTTCCGCGCCAAATTCGAGAGCCTCTTCAAGCTCCCGCGCCGTGCGCGCTTCCACCTGCACGCGCTGGCCTTTCTTGCGCCGCTCCAAGGCTTGCGTAAGCACGGCGGGCAGGCCGCCGCCGAGCGAGATGTGATTGTTCTTGATGAGAATTCCGCTGGCCAGATCAAGGCGGTGATTGGTGCCGCCGCCGCACTGCACGGCGTATTTTTCCAGCACTCGCAGGCCGGGCACGGTCTTGCGCGTGTCCAGCACGTGGGCGCTGGTGCCGTGGATCGCGTCGACAAATTGGCGCGTCAGCGTGGCGATGCCGCTGAGGTGCTGCATCAGATTGAGGATCACGCGCTCGCAACTGAGCAGCACGCGCGCGTTGTGGCGAATGACGGCGAGCACCTGGCCATCGTGGACGCGCACGCCGTCAAAAATCTCCGGATGGCTGATGACTTCAAAGCGTCTCTGCGCGGGAGCGCGCTTATCGAGGCGGGCAAAAATTTCAAGCAGACGCGGCACTGCGCCGAGGCCGCAAACGACCATCTCCTGGCGCGCAATGATTGACCCTGTAGCGCGCAGAGCGGGATCGATGGTGAGGTTGGTCGTGGTGTCGCCGGCAGCCTTGTCTTCAATCAGGGCCCGCTCCAGCAATGCGTCGATGCTGCTGTTCTTCCAGTCCATGGTTTCTTTTGCTCCGCTCAGGGATGCGCTTGCGACTTCTGATAGATGAGAAAGTTATAAATAATTGTCTTGACGCTGTCATCAGCCTGGCGAGAGATTGTGAAAAACGGCGTGCCATTGTTGCGGTTGATCTGAAGTTCGCTGTTGGTCTGGCCGCTGCCGATTCCACCCGCTAATTTCTGCCAGGCACTCAGTTTGCCGCTTTTGTTGCGGTCGATGAGATTGATCTCGCCCAGGTCGGCATACCAGACGACGGAGATGATCTTTCGAGAGTCGCGCAGCATGAGGCCGCGCAGGGTCAGGAGCAGGAATTGCGAATAGTCGGCGCGCGAAGGGTTGCCTGAGAGATCGACGATCGCGAGCGCCTTGCCGTTCTTTCCCAGGTGGCGCTCGATGATTTCTTCAACATCCTCGGTGAAGTTTGGAGCGGTCTGGCAGCCGGGCGCGTTGCCAAATGCCAGGGCTGGCGTCTCTTCTTTTGGTTGAACGGTGATGGATTCTACGGAGAATTCCTCGGGTGTTTCCGCCGCGCCGCCGTTGTGTTCCTTTAATTCACGATACGCAACTTGAATCTGTTTGAAGTGTTCTTCGGCGTCGGCTCTCAAGCTGGCAAAATTCTCGTAGAGGTCGGGATGCCATTGCTTGACGGCTTCGTGATAAGCGCCTTGAATCTCGGCGTCAGAGGGTGCTCCAAACATGAAGCCAAGGGTTTTAAAGTGCTGCCGGCATTGTGCGCATTCGCAAGACATACTTATACTTCCTTGTTCAGATTTTCAAGCGCTGCCTGGGCTTTTTCCAACAGGATACGATTCTCCGCAAGTTGTTTTTTCAGCCCTTCGACCACGTGCGCCGGGGCCTTGGCGAGAAAGCCTTCATTGCCCAACTGACGCTCGGCGTTGGCTATGTTTTTTTCGTATTGGGCGATTTCTTTTTTCAGGCGCTCGCGCTCGGCGGGGACGTCGATGGTGCGTTCGTAGACTACGGCAACATCGAATTGGGGAGTGGAGTGCTTGGCAAGGCCTGCGGGGATCTGATCGACGAAATGAATTTCACTGATTCGCGCAAGGCGCTCGACTACGATGCGATTCTCTGCGATTACGGCCTGCATTTCCGCAACGGTTCGCACTTGAACTGGAACGATCGCTTTCTCTTCAACGCCAATCTCCTTGCGCAGTGCGCGGACCTCAGTGATGAGGCTTTGCAAGACACCCATGTCAATCAAAACCACATCGCCAATCTGCGATGGGTCTGCTTGCGGGTACTGCGTCAATGCGATGGATTTGGCGGGAGGATTGGCGTCGTAGACTGCGTGCCAAAGTTCTTCGGTGAGGAAGGGCATGAAGGGTGAGAGCAGGCGCAGCGAAGCCTCGAATACGCTGACCAGCGTAGTGAGAGCCGATTGCGTTCCCGCTAGCCGCGCATCGCGCTGACTTGCTGACTCGCCGTCTTGCTGACTCGCTTCAAAGTCCAGCCGCAGCTTGACGATTTCCAAGTACCAATCGCAGAAGCTGCCCCAGAAAAATTGATAAATGGTATTGGCCGCGTCGTCGTAACGGTAGATTTCAAGCGACTGATTGACCTTGGCGGCAGTTGCGTGGAGTTCGGCGACAATCCATCGGGCTTCGAGCGGCGCGGCGTCGGCAACCGCGGGCATTGTGCCGAGCGCGGCTGGATCGACGGTGATGCCTATCTCAGCGGCGCGATCCACGTTCATGAAAAGGAAGCGGGCGGCGTTCCAGATTTTGTTGGCGAAGGCGCGATAGCCTTCGGTTCTGGCTACGTTGAAAGCGATGTCGGTTCCGGGCGAGGCCATGCTGGCCAGCGTGAAGCGCACTGCGTCCGTGCCGTATTGCTTGACGATTTCTATGGGGTCGAGGACGTTGCCCTTGGTCTTGGACATCTTCTCGCGGTTGGCATCGCGGACTAATGCATGGATGTAGACTTCTTTGAACGGGACCGAGTCCGCAAGAGTGCGTTTGGAGCCGTCGGGCAAGGGCACATCTTCGGCGAACCAGCAGCCGAGCATGATCATGCGGGCGACCCAGAAGAAGAGAATGTCAAAGCCGGTGACGAGGAGGCTCGTCGGGTAAAACGCGTTGAAGTCGGCTCGATTCTCACAGCCTTCCCTGGTCCCCAAGTGCGAGGGACCAGGGGCACCCGCGCGATTTTGTCCCTCAGGGGCTAAAGCCCCATTCTCTCTTGGATCGTTGATGTACGGGCTAAAGCCCGTACCCTTCACGCTGAAGCCCGTACCCTTCACGCTGAAGCCTGTATCCTTCACGCTAAAGCCCGTACCCTTCACGCTGAAGTCCGTATCCTTCACAGACGTGGAATTGAAATTTGGCCAGCCAAAGACTGAGATGGGCAGCAGGCCCGATGAAAACCAGGTGTCTAATACGTCGGTTTCTTGCGTAATCTTTTCCGATCCGCAATGAGAGCAGACCGTCGGGTCCGGGCTCGCGTTGGGACGAGCGACGGTGATCTTGTGACAGGCGGCGCAATGCCATGCCGGAATGCGATGGCCCCACCACAATTGGCGGCTGATGCACCAATCGTGAATGTTTTCCATCCACTCGAAGTAAGTCTTCTCGTACATCTCCGGCGTAAAGCGGATGTGTTTCTCACGCACCGCCTGCTTGGCTTTGTCGGCGAGCGGCTGAATCTTCACGAACCATTGCGTGGAAAGGCGCGGCTCGACGACTGTCTTGCAGCGGTCGCAGTGGCCCACGTTATTGGTGTGGTCCTTGATGCCGGCTAAAAGGCCCTGCTCTTCGAGATCGGCGACGATGCGCTTGCGGGCCACGTAGCGGTCGAGGCCGGCGTACGCGCCGCCTTCGGCGTTGATCTTGCCCTCTGGGTCCATCACGTTAATCGAAGGCAGATGATGACGCTCGCCAAGAGCAAAGTCGTTGGGGTCGTGCGCCGGAGTGACCTTGACCGCGCCGGTGCCGAAGTCGAGGCTGACCCACTCGTCGAGAATGATGGGGATCTCGCGGCCAACCAGCGGCAGGCGCAACTTCTTGCCGTGCAGGTGCAGGTAGCGCTCGTCTGCGGGATGAATCGCGACAGCTACGTCGCCGAGCATGGTCTCTGGGCGGGTGGTGGCTACGGTTAAAAATTCGCCTGAATCTTTTTGGGGAAGCCCTTCGGAACCTTCCGCGTCAAGAACCGGGTACCGAATCTCCCAGAGATGGCCCTTCTGCTCGGCGTGGACGACTTCAAGGTCGCTGATGGCGGTCTGGCAGCGAGGGCACCAGTTGACGATGTATGCGCCGCGATAGATGAGGCCTTGCTCGTGCAAGCGGACGAAGGCCTCGCGCACGGCGACGGAGAGATTGTCGTCCATGGTGAAGTATTCGCGTTGCCAATCGACGGAGGCGCCGAGGCGCTTCATCTGGTCGAGAATCGCGCCGCCGTAGTGGCGCTTCCACTGCCAAACGCGCTCGACAAAGGCCTCGCGGCCAAGCTGCTGGCGGGAACTGCCTTCGCTGGTGAGTTGGCGCTCGACCATCATCTGCGTGGCAATGCCGGCGTGGTCTGTGCCAGGCAGCCAGAGGGCGCGGCGTCCGCTCATGCGCCGCCAGCGGGTGAGGATGTCCATCTCCGTCTGGTTGAGCATGTGGCCCATGTGCAGGCGGCCGGTGACGTTGGGCGGCGGCAGCAGAATGCTGTAGGTCTCGGGTAGCTGAGCTGCGTCGGCGGGCGGCGTGGGCTGCGCAAAGAGCTTCTCGCGCACCCAGTACTCGGCCCAGTGATCTTCAAGTCCGGTCGGGTCGTAGGCTTTAGGCAGGTCGTGAGGCATAGTTTTCTTGGGCGAGCCCCGAAGGTTCCGCAAAAAACTCCGCAATGAAGAGGGATTTCAAGCGAGAGGCTACCCCTAACTTTAGCAGATTTGAGGAGGGGCGATGAGGCGCACGGCGGGGAAATAGGCGGCATAACGTCTTATATCCCTGGTCAGCAACGGGCATCCGAGCACGGTTCCAAGCTTCAGCTCATCCGGGAATTTCTTTGCGCGACTTGATGAATTCGACGCGGCGGAAGCGCAGGGCGGTCCAGTCCTCGTCAATGGCGACGGCGCGGACGGTGTCAAAGCCGGCGGCCTTGAGAGCATCCCAACCAGTGTCGCGATTGAAGTCGCATTTGTAGCGTTTGGAGGCGCCTTTGGGGTAGGCGAACCAGACGGTGGCGTCGCCTGTGGCGCGCTCGGCGATGGGGCCGGCGAGGGCGTCAACTTCAGACTGTTTTGTGACGAAGGCGAGGGAGAAGCCGATGCTGGGAAGCGACTCAATGTGGTGATGAATGGTGAGTACGGGCAGGCGCGCCAACTCCGGCTCAAAGCTGGCGGGCGCATGCAGGACGAGGATCTCTTGCTGATCCTTGAGATTGAGTTTGTCGAATAATTCGCTCATGGATTTTCATCCTATTCCAGGAGCGGAATTAATCTGCAAAAGTTTTTGCATTATTCGTGGGCGAAGTTTATGCGGACAGTGTGGGTGATTCAGTTGGACCGGGCTGAATAGGATTTTTTGCTTCCTGCTTCTATTGTGCGCGCCGGGATGTTAATAGCTGGCAGAGAATCGACGGTGCGGCAGATTTCTGGCTGGAAAGGGTCAAAAATGGATAATAGCGAAGGTATGGCGAACGATAAAATAACGAATAAGATATTTTGAATGAACGACATAACCGAGCATAGCGAAGGAAAAGGGAATCTAAAATCGAGGAAATTGACGTTTCATTTCGCTTATCTTATTGATAATAATTATGTTAACTTTTTATGGCTGCGTGAAAAGCGAAGATAGAGAGCATAAGAAGCGAACAAATAGCGATATTATTTCGGCTATCTGATTGATAAAATGGATGTTAACTTTTACGGTTGGCTGATGGGCGAAGAAACAAAGAATTTATTACCCCTTTTCTTCGGCTTTTTTGGGGTTACGGGCTGGCTGCGGAGTATGGCCAGGGCGGCTTGGGCGGAGGCCAGAAAGCTGTTGGCTTGCTCCTTGTTGATGGCACCGATGGAGATGCCGTGGGCGGTGCAAGCGACGAAGTTGCAGATGTTCTGGTAGCCGGAGAGCGGGGGCATGGTGGCGCGGTAGACTTTTTCGGCGTCGAGTTCGGAGAAGACGTTGCCGTCGCCAGCGGCAAGACAGGCGCGGTGCATGGCGAGATAGGCGTCGCAGCAGTTGCGGACGGCGGGGTTGTCCGAGGTGGGTCCGAGGATGGCTTTGGAAATATAGGGCATGGTGGATTCTCCTGTTTGGCTGGATTTTGACTGCTTTTCTTGATTGTGCGCGTTGAAGGGATAATTATCTGCAACCACCTGACAGAGATCAGGGGGCAGAGATCAGGGGGCAGAGATCAGAGATCAGAGGTCAGAGATCAGAGATCAGAGGTCAGAGATCAGAGATCAGAGATCAGGGGGCAGAGATCAGAGATCAGAAAACGCGGCGGGTTGGGGTTCATCGATTCCCATGTCTGAGAATCCAGAGATGGGCCGCCCCAATTTTCGTGGTCAGATCTGGGCCATCTGCCGGGCTCAAATCTCCAATGTCAGGTGGCGCACAGGAATCATTCCATCAATGGACAGATAAAGCGTTTGGAAACAAGTGCGGCGAGTTAGCCTCCACTGCGCGGAGTTGGCAAGTTAGCAAGTTGGCGGCAGGCAATGAGCGGTTCGATTTTTATGCCTTCGCGATTCGGCAAAAACCGATGGGGAAGCAGGGACCGATGCGTTTACAATAATTAGACCGGCGGAGCATTCCAGCATTACGATCTCAAAGCGGCGGTTGCACGCTGTGGGCGAGACGGTCGAGTTGGTATTCGACAGGTTTGATCGACACAGCCAGAAGGTGCTGGAGGGATCAAACGGCGGAGGGTAGCCAGGTTTCTATATTCAGAGATTTTGTCATCAAGGAGCGATGCTCGTAAGCTATTGAATATAAATGACGGGCCTGTAGCTCAACGGTTAGAGCAGGGGACTCATAATCCCTTGGTTCGGGGTTCGAATCCCTGCAGGCCCACCAAATAAACCACTTAAATCAAATGAATTCGATTGTATGGCTGTCAGAGCGCCTAGCGAAGATCGCCGGCAGCGGATCAGTGCAGCCAGCGCAGGCCAAGCGAGCGCTTGGGGAGCACGGGCAGAACTATGAACCCTTCGCGCCAGTGGCCTTGCTCGCGCCGCGGCGGGTTGCCGACGATGCGCGCGCCGGCGGTGTTGCGTTCCTCCAGAGCCAGGCCCGGCAGACCGCCAACGATGGCCTGCAACTGATCGTGATTGGGCGGGCGATTCACTGTGAGAGGAATCAGAGCGCGCAGTGCGCCAAAGGCCTCTGCCAGATCGCTGACCCGCGCCCGGCGTTTGGAGGGCAGAGGCCTGATTCCCAGCGACTTCCAAGCGGCGAAGGGGTAGCTCTCGACCAGAACGCGCTCCTGATTCTGGTCTTGCGGGTTGCCGGGCTGATCGCGCGTGGCAAGCCTGCGCCAGCCACGCCGGCAGAGAGCTTCGTAAACGTCCAGGCAGAACTCGGCAAAGGGACGGTAGGTGAGCGGCTTCACCATGCCGGGCAGGCCGGTCTTGGCCGCCGTGTTCAGTTGCCGCTCACTGACGCGAGAGTGTAGCAGGCCATTGGAGTCCGACTTCCAGGCCTGGGGACCGTCGAGCATCATGGTGCGGATGCCGCGCACCGCGCAAAGGTGATTCAGCCGCCCGGCCAGAATCTCGGCCTCAACCAGGCCGGGATCGTTCCAGGGAATGATTTCGCAGGCGATGGGGCCTTGGGGCAGGTCGGAGCCAGAAGCGAAGAGCGGCTTGAGCGGAAGGCCCGGGCCTAACCCCAGTGGGTTCAGGGAGTGCGCCGGGCGCACCCGCTCCAGAATTACAATGCCTAGATCGGACCAGCGGCGGGTTGCAAGATCAATCGAGAGGACGGCCATCGCCCTGACAGTATTCTTTGGCGCGGCCCAGGGCAATGGTTGATCGAGGCAAATCGGCTGTTGCTGGCCGAAATTGAAACCGTGCGCCGAAACGGGACAGAAGCTGGACAGAGGCGGGACAAGCGCAGCGGCGGATCGCCGGTATCGCCTTGGAGCAGCAGTCTGCTGTATACTGGTTGAAGCCTCAAGAGGGCAGGGGGAATCCTGTCTCAAGGGCTCTGCGGAGAGGCTATACTCTCCGTCCAAAACGAGAAGAAAAATGCCCAAGTTGAAGACCCATACGGGCGCGAAGAAGCGCTTCAGCAAGACTG
>CAZDYU010000080.1:0-21186 GCA_964509755.1 uncultured Occallatibacter sp.
CAGCCCTTTGCGGCCCCCTTCGACTCCGCTCAGGGCAGGCTAGAAGTCGGGCCCTAATTACAAAGCAACACGTTTCTGAGGCTCCAAACTTTGATGTAGGCCACGAATGACGGTAGGCAACTGCCTTTTCTAGGCTGAACTGTCATTCTGAGTGACCGTAGTGAAGCGTAGGGAGTCGAAGAAGCTGCGTCTCGGGCATTCGAGTTGGCACATCTACGCCGAACACGAGGGTGAAAGACTGACCACTGTCCACTGACAACTGAAAGCTGTTACCGCGCCAGCACCAGAGGTGCCTTCAACCGAATGTCTCGTGAACTGGCTCCCACCTGCACCTCAAATGTCCCTGGATCGGCAACCCACGCCTTTGTTTCCGGGCTCCAATACGAGAGATCCGCGCGGTCCAGCGTAAAGGCAACCGTCTGCGACTCGCCCGGCTTCAGATCCACGCGCTTGAAGCCCTTCAGCTCATGCGCGGGCCGGTCGATCTTGGCGTGGCCGTCATGAATGTAGAGCTGCACCACCTCAGCGCCCGCGCGTTTGCCGGTATTGCGAACCGTGAGGCTGACTACATTCCCGGCGAGACCTGCCTTGCCGGCGGCAATGTAGGGAGTCACGGTCAGTCCGCTGTACTCGAACGTCGTATAACTCAGCCCAAAACCGAAGGGAAAAAGCGGTTCCACATTCTTGGTGTCGTAGTACCGGTAGCCGACGTAAATTCCCTCTGCGTAATTCACCTTCAGATTCACGCCCGGATAGTTGGCGTAGGCCGGCGTGTCCTCATATTCCTTGGGCAGCGAAACGGGCAGCTTGCCGGAGGGGTTGGCGTCGCCAAAGAGAATCGCGGCCAGCGCCGAGCCCGCTTCTTGCCCGCCATACCACATATCCAGCAGCGCCGGCGTGCTGCCGATCCACTTGGTCATCGTGACCGGGTCGCCCGTGTTGAGCACTACAACCGTGTGCGGATTCGCCGCTTCCACCGCCTGGATCAGCTCATCCTGACCCTCCGGCAGATCCATCGTCTTCACGTCGAAGTCTTCCCGTTCGATCTTCTCGTACCGGCCCACCACCACTACGGCCACATCGCTGTGCGCGGCTGCATCCACGGCCTCTTTGAAGAGACTGGCGCGGGCCGCGGAGGTGTCTTGAGCCGCCACTTCGCCTTCCATCCCCACGCCCAGAGCGTACTTTACCGCAATCCCGCTTCCTGCTCGAAAGCGAATGCCATCCAGAGGCGCAACGGCATACTTTGGCTCGACCAGCGAACTGCCGCCGCCGCCCGTCCGCGCCACGGCGGCATTCGGCCCAATCACGGCGATCGAATGAATTTTTTTCGCGTCAAGCGGCAGCAGCGCGCCCGCATTTTTCAGCAGAACAATGCTCTCCGTGGCTGCCTCGCGCGCCACGGCCACCTGCGCAGGCGTGTTCACTTCGCCGCCGCCGGTGTGTGGGTGGTCGTAAATGCCGCTCAGAAAAATCACGCGCAGAATGCGGCCCACATTGTCGTCGAGCGTGGCCTCGGTAATGTGGCCGGCCTTGATTTCGGCCAGCACCTTATCGGCCGTCAGCCAGCCCGCGCCGTTGCCCACCCGCTGCGTCTCCGGCATCGCAAACCAGTTCTTCATCGGCTGGCCTCCGGGCATCTCCAGATCCATGCCCGCGTTCACCGTCGCGGCTGTCGAGTAGGTACTGCCCCAATCGGAAATCACAAAGCCCTTGAAGCCGAATTCATGCTTCAGAACATCGGACAGCAGCGGCTCATTCTCCGCGCAATGCACGCCATTCACCAGGTTGTAGGCCGACATCACCGTCCACGCGCCGCCCTCCCGCACCGCAGCTTTGAAGGCCGGCAGATAGATCTCATGCAGCGTGCGCGCGTCAATCTGCTCGTCGATGCGATGCCGCTCGAACTCCTCATTATTGGCGTCAAAGTGCTTCACCGAGGCAATCACGCCCTCGCCCTGCACGCCCTTGAGGTAAGCTACGCCCAGCCGAGCCGCCAGATACGGATCTTCTCCGTAGCCTTCAAAATTGCGCCCCCACAGCGGCTGCCGATTGATATTCACCGTCGGCCCTAGAATCATGTCGCGGCCCAGCGCCTTCACCTCCTGGCCAATCGCCTGGCCCTCGCGCCGCACCAGTTCCGTATCCCATGTGGCGGCCATGGCCACGCCGGCGGGAAAGCTCGTTGAAAGCACCTTCAGCGGCGAACCCGCCAGTCCCGTAACGGCCGAACTGCCCGCCCACGAGCGCACTCCCAGCGGCCCGTCGGCCATCTTGATCGCCGGAATCCCCAGCCGCGCAACCGGCATCGACTCCATCCACCCCGAGCCGGCCACCATCGACGCCTTCTCCTCCAGCGTCATGCGCTTCAACAGGTCGGCCGCGCGCCTGTCTGCCGAGAGCTTCGCATTCTTGTAAGGCGCAACGGCCGGCGCAGCTTTCGGCGCGGCGTTCTGGGCTTGGATTGCGGCAGGAAGAAAGAGGCCTGCAATAAAGAAAGTGGCGAGAAATAAATACAAAGGACGGCGCATCGGTTTCGGCTCCACGGCGGGAAATCTCCCCGCCGAATTCCATCGCTCATGGTAGTCGATGAGCCGAAGAATGAACAAATCCCTCCAGCCGGCCGCTTCAGATCCCGCCTTAGCAACCTGGGATACCACGAACCTCTTGGCGCGCTAGCGCCGTCTGCCTCAGCGCAGGTGGCCAATTCCGGTCCGCAAGAACCACGGAGGTTTCTATCTGTCGTTCAGGCACATTCCAGTATTTTTTGAGCAGCCGGTTCTTCTCTTCGAGATCGACCGCTTGAAAGCCGTATCGCTCATAAAAGCGGATTGCCCACGTTGCATCCGCCCACGTGCCGATCAGCACCGGTGTTTCGGCCAGACCCAGCAAATGTGTGAGCAGGCCTGCTCCAACGCCGTGTCTCTGGCTTGCGGTACGGACGTAGGCGTGCCGGATCAGCGTCACATCCTGGGCCGCCTGAATCCCCATCACGCCCATCAAAATACCATCTTCTTCAAAGCCCCAGAAGACGACGCCCGCGCCGATCTCGTGCCGCAGTTCCTCCCGCGACATGTATGGCTCCGTCCAGCAATCGGCGGGAATGATGCCCATGTAAGCCTGCGCGGCCTCGTTTACTATGCTCCAGATGCTCTCGAAATCGCTATTCTTGCAGCGGCGAATCATGCGCTCGTGCCCTCGCAACCCTTATTGCCCCACGGTGATGGTTCCCACTGTTGTGAGGCTTGCCGTGTTGGACGAGTCGCCCAGATAAACGGTATACGTCCCCGGCGCTACGGTCCAACTACCGGTTCCTGTATCCCAGTACGACATGGGGTGCGAGGAGTCGTTCTGCTCCACCGGGATGTTGACGGCTAGAGTGGCTCCGGGCTGCACCGTAAGCTTTGCCCAGCCCACCAGCCGCTTGGGCGGTTCATTGGTGCTGGCAGGCAAGCCCAGATAGATTTGCGCCACATCGGCGCCTGTCACCAAGCCGGTGTTGGTCAGGTTGAAAGTCACCTGGAAATTCGGATCGGTGGTTGACGATAGGTTGTTCACGATGGCCCCGTTGGTGATGGAGAAGGTGGTGTAAGAGAGCCCAAAGCCGAAGGGAAAGAGCGGCGTAAATCCATTCACGTCGTACCACTTGTAGCCCACGTTATAGCTTTCGATGTAATTCACCGCAAAGGGCGTCACGTCATCCGGCGGCTGAGGAATCGCCGGGCGAGGCAGTTGCGCTTCGCTGGCCGGGAAGGTGATGGGCAGCTTGCCGCTGGGATTTACAGTACCAAAGAGCAGGTTGGCAATCGCCGGCCCGCCATTCTGGCCGGGATACCAGGCCTCGAGCACCGCGCTAACCTGGTTGAGCCACGGCATCAGAATAGGTCCGCCGCTTTCCACCACCACAATGGTGTGCGGATTGGCCGCCGCCACGGCCTCCACCAGCGCATCCTGATCGATCGGCGTTGCGCTGGTCAGGTCGGTCAAGCTGAGGCTAGTCTCGTCCATGCCCTCGCTGGCCCACTGGCTCACGAAAACAATGGCTACCTGCGATGAAGCGGCCACCGAGGCTGCAAATGAGGCGTCAGAACCGTCCTCGTACGGCACTTTCGCGTTGGGCACCATAGCCTGAATCGCCTTCAATGGCGAGGAAGGATCCCACGTCACCGTAGCCCAGCAGGGCGGGCAAGGCTGCGGCCCTGTTATCCCGCCGCCGATGGGCTGCACCTCGGCCGAGCCTCCCCCAGAAAGCACGTAAGCATCCGCATTCGAGCCGATCACCGCGATCGATTGCAGAGTAGATGCGTTCAGCGGCAGTTGGTTGCCCGCGTTCTTCAGCAGCACCGCTCCCTGCTCCTCGATCTCCTGCGCCACGGCTGCATCGGCCGCGGCCGGTATCGCCTGAATCTTCCGCGGATAATCGAAAATTCCCACCTCATACATGGCGCGCAAGATGCGATGCACCATATCGTCGAGGCGCGACTGCGGCACCTGCCCCGCGGTGATGGCCTGGCCCAGCGCGGAGAAATACTGCTGGTTAGGCTGTTCCTGATCGAGTCCATTCACGGCTGCCGTGGCCGTCGAGTGCGTCCCCCACCAATCCGACATCACGAAGCCCGGAAAGCTCCAGTCCGTTTTGAGCACATCGTTGAGCAGATGGCTGTTTTCGCAGTCGTACTGGTTGTTTGTCAGATTGTAGGAGCACATCACCGACTGGACATTGGAGTCTTTCACGCCGATCTCGAAGGCCAGCAGATCGCTCTCCCGACCGCCGCGCTCGTCGATGATCGCGTTGGCCGTCGAGCGCCCCGTCTCCTGGTCATTGAAGGAAAAGTGCTTGATGCCGGCAATCACGTGCTGGGCCTGAATTGCCGTCAGGTGCGCGGCATTGATTTTGCCGGCCAGAATTGGATCTTCGCCCTTGGTCTCGAAGGTGCGTCCGTCGCGCGGCTCGCGGCCGATCAGATTCACGTTGCCGCCGAGGTTGACGTTGATTCCGTAGTCGGCCAGTTCGCTGCCAATGACCGTGCCATACTTGGTTGCCTCGCTCAGATCCCAACTGGCCGCATTGGCAAGCGACGAAGGCAGCGCCGTGGCCGGTCCAACCGAATTGCCCACGCCCACGCTGCCATCGGCCAAATACAGTTCGGGAATCGAAAGCAGCGAGATTCCCGGAACGTATCCCGCCGCTCCCAACGGAACTGTATAGCCCCAAGTGAGGTTCGTCGTCACGCCGCCCTGCACCAATTGCAGCTTGTCGGCCTGCGTCATCTGCGCCAGCATCGCGTCGGCGCGCTCGTCGGGAGTGGTGGTGGTGGTCGTCGCAACCGATACCGTGCAGTTTAACGTTCCGGCGTGTCCGGCTGCGTCAGTCACCGTAACTATATAGTTGAAGCTCCCGCTTACCGTCGGCGTGCCGGAGATTGTTCCCGAGGTTGAGATGCTCAACCCGGTTGGCAGGCCCGTCGCCGTAAATGTGTAGGGTCCGCCCGAGCCGCCGCTGCCCAGCATCGTTACCGGCGTGATCGCGATGCCCTGCACCGCTGCGATCGAAACGCACGTCGCGCTGACCGGGGGAGCCACTATCACCGTGCAATTCAGCGTACCCGTGCTCCCGGCGCTGTCAGTCACCGTCACGGTGTAGTTGAAGCTCCCGCTCACCGTCGGCGTGCCGGAGATCTTTCCCGAGGCCGAGATGCTCAACCCCGTTGGCAGGCCCGTCGCCGTAAATGTGTAGGGTCCGCCCGAGCCGCCACTGCCCAGCATCGTTACCGGCGAGATCGCGATGCCCTGCACCGCGCTTATCGAAACGCATGTGCCGCTGACTGGGGGAGTCGATGAGGACGATCCGCTGCTCCCGCAGCCGGCAAAGGCTAGAAAAATCGGCAGAATCAGCAGCAAGGCCAAAGGTGCTTTTGCGATTTTGCGCCCGCGCATTGCCAGTTTGCCGGAAGTCTCTTGAGCAAGATCGAACATAAACGCTCCCCAAAGATCAAAATATGAAGTCGCCCCCATCATAGACCTGCGGATGTATCGCGGACCAATTGCCTGCTGGGTCTGCCCTTAGCGCGCCGGCTGGAATCTGAAGAGTGACTATTTTTTACTAATTTTCAACACCCAGCATTGACTCCTGGCTCCGCCCGCGCTACTCTCAAGCCCAGATAGCGAAAACTGACACCGGATTTGGTAGCCATCTCCAACCCGCGGTTTCGCCACCCAGCCCAGAGCTTCGGCTCGGCCTCGGTCAGCGTCCGCAACTCAACGTCAAATTTTGCCGCCTCTCCGCACTTCGCCGCCAGCGCCATGCGTCAGCGCTGTTCGGCGTCCATCCAATCCAACTCAACAGCACACCCCTGTGGAGGCCTACGAAACCTTTGAAGATCGCTCTGGAGATCACGCCCAATCTTGAGCCCCTGTTCGGGACTCGCGATGAAAATCTCAGACTCATGGAAGACACGCTCGGCGTCCGCATCGATCTTCGCTCTGACGCTGTGCATGTCGAAGGCCCTGAAGCCGGCGTCACCCGCGTCCGGCAGATCTTCCTGGACTTTGACGCGCTACGCCGGCAGGGCGTCAACCCGCATAACGGTGAGCTGAACGGACTGCTGCGCCTGGTCGTCACCGATCCGGCCACCACGCTGCGTTCGCTGGCCGATAGCGGCAAGCAGCGCTCGGCCGGCGTCAAGCGCACCGTGCAGCCGCGCTCCATCAATCAGCGTAAATATGTTGAAGCCATCGAGCAGAACGATATGGTCTTCGGCGTTGGCCCGGCAGGTACCGGCAAAACTTATCTCGCCGTAGCCATGGCCGTGGCCGCGATGAACGCCAAGAAGGTCAGCCGCATCGTGCTTGTCCGCCCAGCGGTCGAGGCCGGTGAGCGTCTCGGCTTCCTTCCCGGCACACTCCAGGACAAGGTTGACCCCTACCTGCGCCCGCTCTACGACGCGCTTTACGACCTGCTCGATCCCGAAAAGGTCGACAAGATGCTGGAGAAGAATGTCATCGAAGTCGCCCCGCTGGCCTTTATGCGCGGCCGCACGCTCAACGACGCCTTCATCATCATGGATGAGGCTCAGAACACCACCATCGAGCAGATGAAGATGTTCCTGACGCGCATGGGCAACAACTCCAAGGCGGTCATCACCGGCGACATCACTCAAATCGACCTGCCCAACCCGCGCAAATCCGGCTTGCTGGATGCCATCAACATTCTTGACGGCGTCGAAGGCATTCACTTCTGCCACTTTGAAGATTCAGACGTGGTGCGTCACGCCCTGGTGCAGCGCATTGTGAGAGCCTACGAGTCGGTCAAGAGTCAGCAGCAGGAGTTGCCTCTGGCGCTGGGCGAGGCGATTCAAGTTGGCGCACAGCCCCACGAAAACCGTTCGCAGCCGCTGCCGCTGCATCCCGCAAAGCCGCAGTAGCCTGAGGCCTCGGGATCGGCGTCAAATCAATCTGGAATGTGCGACTGCCCGCAGCGGTTATCCGGGATAACCGCCGGAGATGTATCCCTCCAGCGCCTGAATGTGGTGCGCCTGGCCAGAGATCACCCATTTCACCAAGTCGCCGATCGAGATCACTCCCACCACCTCGTCCTCTTGCAAGACCGGCAGATGGCGGAAATGGTGTTCGGTCATGATCCCCATGCACTCATCCACGGTGTGCTGCGGCGTCACGGAAAAGACCGTGCTCGTCATGATCTCGCGCACCAGCGTCTTCTTGGAGGTGTGTCCGCGCAGAACGCCCTTGCGCGCATAGTCGCGCTCTGAGAGAATGCCGGCCAGCCGGCTGCCGGTCAAGACCAGAAGCGCTCCAACGTCGTGCCGGGCCATGATCTCCAGCGCCTCGTAGACCGTCTGCTCAGGCGCTACGGTGAGAGGCTTTCTGTCGCCTCTGCTCTTCAGCAGCATTCCAATTGTGTCGGTAATCTCCATTGGACCCTCCTGGCCTTCGGCACTCCGCTGCACACGCGATCGTAATTGTGGTTGCAATAAATCTCAGCCGCTTGCCGTCAAAGTTTGGGTGCCCCAGGTCTCGATTCTGAGACTGGGAGATCACCAACCCCACCCGAAGCTCGTTCATCAAGTATGGTGTTTCCGGCCTCGCATGGACGTGTTGACCCCATCCGGGAAAGAAGCGAAGCCGCTTGAATCGGCACTTAGACAATATAGCCCATCTTGAATACGCCGGAATAGAGCAGAATGAGCGAAGCAGTTCTAGAAACGATCGCCGGACTCCGCGCACCCTACAGCCAGCAGCCTTTCAGCCTAGCGGCAAACAGAAAGGACGTCCGCATCGCGCGAACGCCCTTTCTGTCTTTCTAGCGCCACGAGCAGCCATTCTCAGAAATCCAGCCGCAAGGACATCTGAACCTGCCGCGGGCTGCCGATGGTGTGCGTCACAATGCCTAGACCCGACGGGCAGTTATAGAAGCCAGTATTGACGCCGCTGGGATTTTTGACGCAGTCGTTGGTGGGCATCGCAGTAGTGCCTGCCGTTGGAAAGGGGTTGTAGTACTGGTTTTGTGCAACTCCGTCGCCCGGAACGTCGAAGCTCGATGTGTTGGTCAGGTTGTAGACATCGAAAGTGTACTTCACCCCGTACCGCTCACTGAATTTGGTTTCCTTGATCAGCGAGGCGTCGGCGCGCTTCTGGAAGGCCTGACGGAAGATATTCCGCTGACCGGTCGTGAAGCCGGTCTCGAAGGGATCCGAGGCCGGAATCGCGCCGCCCAGACCGCCGGCCGGAAGAAGAGGAATCGTAAAGCAACTGGCATCCAGGGCGGGCTTTCCGCCTGAAGGAACCCATGCTCCCGAGGAGCCTGTCCGGGCGCTCTTGGCCGTGCAATTCTTGGCCAGCGGCACAATCGGGTTCGTAATGCCATTCGAGGTCGAGTAATAAATGCTGCCGATGGCCCCCGAGTAGTCGATCACGCTGTACGGCTGGCCGCTCTGCAGCACAGTCAGCCCCACCAGCGACCACCCGTCAACCAGCTTGCCTTCAAGAGAATGCTGGGTGGCAAAATCGCGCAGCCGATAGACGTAATTGAAGTTCACAACGTGTGTACGGTCGAAATCCGACGACCCGTAGCCGCTGCGAAGCTGGATGGGATTGTCTCCGTTGGGAAACAGACCCAGCCCGCTCTGCTCATCCAGAGCATGGGACCAGGTGTACGACACCCCCACCTGGAAATTGTGGCTCATGCGCTTCTCAATGTGCGCCTGCAGCGCGTTGTAGTCATCCACGCCGGCCGCCTTGTAGGCGATCGACTCGGCGGCGTAACCGATATAAGGCACTCGCAGATCCACGTTGCCACCCTCATAGTTCGCCTGGTAAGGAATGGTTCCGGCAGTATCCACAAACGCTCCCAAAACATTGTAGCCGTAACTGTAATTCTGCTGGTAAGTGCTGCCTGGCAGCGCGGGGTTAGTCGAAGAAGCGATATTCGGCTGATTGAAGGGTACGGGAATCACCTGGTGACGGCCCAGGTTGCCCACATACCCCAACTCTATAGCCAAATCGTTGCGCGGCTGCCACTGAATATCCAGTGCATAGTTGATGGTGTAAGGCAGTTTGTTGGCCCGGTCGTAGACGCCCAGCGAGACCGGCTGTCCGTTGTTGATCACGCCCGTCGGGCAGATCCCCGAAACGCCGCCCAATCCTGTATTGACAATGCTGCATGCGTTGGGCAGATAGTTGCCCAGATCCGAGGCCTTCGGACTACTTGGCGGCGGCAGCGCTATGGTTCCGTATGGGTTCTCCAAATTGCCGGTTGTTGCCGTTGGCGCGTCAACCGGAAATCCGAATGCGTTGTCGCCACCGCAGGTCGGAACAAAGAAATCCGGAGTTCCACTGACCGAGCCGTAACCATACAGAGACCGCGAAATGGTCGGGCAGCTTGTTGCGTTCACAAACGGCAGTTGCTGGTTCACGCCGAAGGGGCCGCCAGTGACCGAGCCGATCGCGTAACCGGGCGAGAGGTAAGTAAACAGCTCGCCGCGGTCGTAATAAATACCGGCTCCGGTGCGGACCACCACCTTGCTGTGGAAGAGCCCCGGCTGCCATGCCGCGCCCACGCGGGGACCGATGCCCCATTGGCGGCCAGTAAGAGTCGTGGGGCTGACGCCGCTGGTTCCGTTGGCATTGTTTCCAGCGATGATCAGGCCCGGATTCTCGATCGTATCGGCGCCAATGTTGTAGCTATACCGTTTTGGATCGAAGTTGAAGATGCGGCCGTATTTTTCGGTAAGGCCAGCATCCCAGTCGTAGCGGACGCCGGCGGTCAGTGAAAGCGACGGCGTTACCTGATACTTGTCCTGCACATAAGTTCCCAGTTGATTCGAGCGGTAGTAGCGGCTCGCGTTGCCCTGCAAGAAACTGGTGACATAGAATCCAGTAGCCGAGCTGCCAGGAGTCACATAGCCCTGCAAAAACTGGCTGAAGTCGTCCGTGGCAACCGTCCCGCTCCCAGTGCGCTTGTCGATCGTGTTCAGTTGCGTATAGGTATAGGTGGCGCCGAAGCTCACAGTGTGCTTTCCCAGCGTCCAGATCGCATTCCCCGACGGGGCCAGGCGGTTCTGAAAGGCGCCAGTATTGGCCGACTGCGATTCCGCGTTCGGACCAATATTCAGAAAGGCATTCAGCGGTATTCCGACCGGCTGATATTGACCCAGAACGTTGTAGATCGAGATGCCGGGAAAGTAACTCGATCCGAAGACATTGATCGATCCATTTGAAACACCCGTACTATTGTTTCCGGGAATCGCGCTTGGAGCAAAAGCCTGATCGTTGTCGGCCCAATTCTTCTCCCGCAGCACGCCCAGCGTCTCTGTCGTGCTCAGGTTGGCTCTGGCGATCCATGTATTGGTGAATGAGAGAACCTGCGCCCCCGAATCCAGATGTTCGGTAAAGCCTGGAACGCTCGAATACGAGTAAGGCGAAATCGTCGGATCGTGCTGGTAGAAATACTTCAGGCTCAGTGTGTCCTTCGCGTTGGCGTTGTAGTCCAGGTCGGCCACGGCCAGATCCCCGGTAAACCGCCCCGTGCCTGGGATAAATGCGTTGTCGAATTGGGCGGCCGTGGGAATATGTTGCTGCGCGTCGGGAATGAGAAAGCAATCCTGGCCGGTGGTGGAAGAGGGATTCTTGGTGCAGGGTTCGCCTGGCAGCGCGGGAGAGTTGAACAGGGTCAGCGCCAGAGGGTCGATGCTGGCAGCCGTAAGATTCGCGTTGCCCAGATTCGCGCCAAATGAGTTGTTGCTCACATCCGCTAAACCGGCAGCAGAGCGGTCGCTGCCCAACCCCACCGGAACGTCAAGGAATGAATCGCCCAACTCGGCATCCGAAACGTGCAGATGTTGATAGGCCAGAAAAGCGAAGAACTTGTCCTTGATGATCGGACCGCCAATCGTTCCGCCCAGAATGGTGCGGTGCAGTTGCGGAACCTTGTCGTTCGCCGGCACATCCGGATCCTGCTTGAAGAAAAACGGAGCGGCATTGATCCAGTTCGTCCCGCGGTGTGCGTAGACAACACCGTGCAGGTTGTTTGTGCCTGAGTTGGTGCTCAGATCGATGTGCGCCCCGGAGGTTGATCCCTGCTGCGCGTCGTACATGGAAGCATTCACGCGAACCTCGGCAATCGTCTCCGGCGCGGGCGTCGGAATCGCGTTGCCGATAGAAAGATAAATCGATGCCGCGGAGGGTATGACGCCGCCCCCGCCGCCAGGAACGTTCTGAACGCCCGTCGAGTTGATGACGCGCGAAGACGCCACCTGGCTCGTGCTCTTGCCGTTGAAAAGATTGCTCGCGTCCACGCCATTCAACAGAAACGAATTCGAAGTATCCCGCTGCCCGTTGGCCCAGATCGGCGCATTGCCCAGGCCCGAGTTTGCGCCGGTTCCTGAAGACAATTCGGCGTTCACGCCCGTCGATTCAGTCGCCAGTCCCGTGAAACTGCCCGTCGGCAGTGGCACCGCTTCAATCTGTACCGGGTCCAGCACATAGCCCACGGTCGTATCCACGGCGTTCATCAGCGGCGAAGCTTCCACCTCGATCGTATCGGTCGCATTGCCCACCTTCAGCGCGGCATTCACCGTTGCCGTGCGATTGGCCTGCACCGCGATGTGCTGCGTCTTCTGCCCCTCAAAGCCCTTGGCCGTGTAGCTCAGCGTATAGGTGCCAATGGGCAGATTCACAAACGCATACACGCCCGAGTCGTTCGTCTTGGCCGTGCGCGTCAGCGAGGTCTGCTCACCCACAGCCGTCACCTGGGCATCTGGGATCGCGCTTCCCGCCGAGTCGGTAACCGAGCCGGTGATGCCGCCAAGCGTCTGCTGTGCGATCAGCGAAGATGCGCACAGCGCGATAGCCGCCGCAAACGCCGGCAGCCACTTAAGCAGAGAGGAGAACTTATGCGGGATATATTTCAAGATGCAGGCCTCGGAATTGGAAGTGTCCCCATGAACCCTTGAAATCTTCAAGAAACGCCGCGCCAATTAAGAAATCTGAGTGTCTTCTGTGTGGAAATGGAAGTCCCGAACCGCTTACGAGTGTTGCTCGTCCGTTGGTGGGTTCCGTCTTGCGCTGCGGGGGTGCTTCTAGAATAACGCCTTAGATATAAAGATCAATCAGGAATTGACGCTTTGCGCTCTGCGAAACCCAGTCCCGATGTGCAAAACCGGTGCCAAAACCCAAGTATGGAGCCATCTGGATGCTGCAAGCCGGGCCACATGCGTCTCGGCCCCGTGGGTTAAGCTGAGGATTGCCGGCAAAATAAGGAGCAAGCGAACCATGAATATAGTTTTAGGAATCGACGGCGGCGGAACGCGTACCCGCGCCTCCATCGTAGCGGGAGAAAAGCTTTTGGCCCGCGCTGAGAGCGGCTCCATCAAGCGGCTGCGCGTGGGCGCCGAGGCCGCCGAGGCCAATCTGCGCGCGCTACTGGCCGAGGTTTACGCTCAGGCAGGTGTCAGCGGCGTGCAGGCAGCTTCAGTGGGCGTTGCATCTGCCACAATGCCCGGCGTCAAGGAGTGGATCACGGATGTCTTGCGGGAATGCGGCGCAGAGCGCTCTGAGGTCGTCGGCGACGAAGTGATCGCCCTCGACGCCGCCTTCCACGGCGGGCCTGGAATTCTTCAGATTGCCGGCACCGGCTCAAACACGATTGGCCGCGCACCGGACGGCAGCCGCGAATGCGCCGGCGGCTGGAGTTCGCGCCTGGGCGACGAGGGCTCCGGCTATTGGATCGGCTTGCACAGCGTGCGCCGCGCGCTCAACGCCCATGACCGCGAGCAGCCGACGCAAATTCTGACCCGGGTCGGCGAACTTTGGGGAACTGCGACCATCGAGGATCTGGTCAATCTGGGCGACAGCACACCCGGCCCGGATTTTGCCGCGCTGGCTCCGTTGATCGGCGAACTGGCTCACGCCGGCGACACGGTTGCCATTGAGGTTCTTCGCCAGGCCGCCGCCGATCTGGTCGGTTTTGTGCTGCTGGTCCGCGCCAAACTCCGGCGCAAACACAAGATCGAGGGCGAGGTTCCAGTCGCCTGGACCGGCGGCGTCATCGAACAAATGACTTTGGTCCGGGAGGCCTTCTTCGCCGGCCTTGAAGCCGCCGCTCCATGGATGCCTGTGAGCCGGGAACCAGCCGTCTCGCTCGACGGCGCACTCTGGCGCGCCCAGCGGCTGGCGGAAGGATAGGCGCGGCGACACCGCAATCGATGGAGAGACTTCAGATTTTTGGCTTCCTAATTCGGTTGTAATGGATTTACAGGCGTTGGCTTTTGGTTTATTGAAGGGCAATCGCTTGATCGTAGATTGCTGACAACACTACTACAATTCCTCAACTTTTGCCGGTTGAGCCAGGGAACCAATGTTACCAACAATCTACTTTTGACAATAGCCTGTTCAGTTCCATGAATTCCGGCCCACTCGAAAATCACTTTGGAGCTTTCAGCACTTCCGATTGAATCGTCGTTCCCGTTGCATCGGGGACAAAATGCATGGGGACGACGCCGGTAACGCCGCACAGGCGCACCGTCCACTCCTCGGTCCATGGGCGCCTCACAGCGCCTTTTGCATCCGGCAACTCCCCGGAATCCCAGCCCTTGAACTGGGTGTTGATGACCGGGGCTTCCTTGCAATCCCGTGGAGCAATCACCGCCATTCCGAGCTTTGCATAGAAAATGGCATCCCTCTGCAGGGTAAGACTGGCGATCGTTGTTCCCGGCAGCAGCAACGTAGTGGCGAGTTTGCCATCGGGCGGAAACCAATACTGCAGATTGACGATTCTTTCTTCTCCGCAGCCCTCGATCCACGTAAGGACGCGCCATTGGCCGGAGATCGGATTGCCCTGCGCATCGAAGTTCGGCTCCTGATCGATCAGGACATTCCTTTGCTTCATCTGCGGCGCCGCGCAGTTGGGCAACTGCTGGGACCAGGCCTTCAGGCTGGATTCGTTGATCGTTTTCTGCTGCTCGGGACGCATCAGGAAGGCCCTTAACTCTGGAGTGAGCGGATTAAGGGAAGGGTCTGCGCAGCCGCGGAGGGGAGAAAGCAGAGGATGGAAAAGAGCAAAACCAGATGCCGATACAAGTTAACCCCCTTGGCCAGTTGATTTTCTGACCGCCATCATTGTAGTACAACCAGCGTAGCAAGCAGGTACTTATTCCCAGGGAAGCCTTCTTGCGGGGTATTTCTTTGCTGCATTTGCGGCACTGCGGAAGATTCTGAGGGAAAATACCTGCTCTAAACCACAGAAAAACAGGAAGATAAAAAATTTTGAAGATATGAGCGAAAGACGCGCACATTTTATATTTTAGTTGTGCTATATTGTTATCAGAATTGTTGAGCGGGTTGGACTCAAGTTCCGGGCCCGCAATTTTTAAGTATCTGGAGGAAAAATTATGACAATCACTCGTTGGGATCCTTATCGGGACGTAATTGCGCTGCAGAACCGTGTCAACTCGCTCTTCCGCGATATGAGCGGCGGGGACGATCCGGTGGCGGCGGCCAGCTTTGTGCCGGCGGTGGACATCTATGAGGACGCGCAGAAGGTGATGCTCAAGCTCGAGGTTCCGGGCATCGATCAGAAGGACCTGGACGTGCGGGTGGAGAACCACACCTTGACCGTCAAGGGCGAGCGCAAGTTCGAGGCCGAGGAGAAGGAGCAGAACTTCCATCGCATCGAGCGGCGTTATGGCAGCTTCTATCGCGCGTTTACGCTGCCCAGTACTGTGGATACAGAGAACGTGGGGGCAAGCTACAATGCGGGTGTGTTGAAGTTGGAGCTGAAGAAGAAGCCGGAAGCGCAGCCGAAGCAGATTCAGATCAGCGTGGCGGCGTAACGGCAGAGATCAGGGGTCAGAGATCAGAGATCAGTTTCCAGTTCCCAGTTTTCAAACCGGAAGACTGGGAACTGATGACTGATTTTGTCTCGGACGTACGGACAGCGCTTTCATTTTGCCGGAAATGCGAATAGTATGTACTCGTATGTATTGCTACGCATTTTTTGTGAGGGATGAAGATGCAAACGATTAGCGCTTCCGATCTGGCGCGCAACACGAGCGCGGTATTGGAACGAATTCTTAGGGGTGAAACGGTCAGCGTGATGCGGAATCGCACCGAGGTAGCCCATCTTGTGCCTGCCAAACGAACCATGACTGCCGCGCAGGCCATCGCTGGCTTGGAGGGAGGACTGAGCGCGGCTGAGGGTGAGAGCTGGCTCAAGGACAGTCGCGGCGATTGGGATGAAGAGGTCAGAGACCCGTGGGAGTAATCTTTGACACCTCCATCTGGATTGGTTTAGCTACCAGCCAGATCTCCGGCCAATCCGTTCGTCGGGCTGCTGGCGACGAGTCTGTCTACATTTCGGCAATTTCTCTGGGTGAGCTGAACTTTGGTGTCGAATCCTGCAACGATCCAGTGAAACGAATGTCGCGGATACGCTTTTTGCGCAACTATGAGCAGCGTCCAGTGCTTGACGTCACTGCCAGGACGGCCCCCACATTTGGTCTTCTAACCGCTTTTCTGAAGCAGACGGGCCGGTCGCCAAGAACGCGGGTGAACGACCTCTGGATCGCCGCGCAGGCAATTGAGAATGACTACGCTCTGTTGACCACGAATATCAAGGACTTTGAGGGGCTGCCAGGTTTGCGAGTTGTTGGTTTGTGAACCGTAATTGGTTTCTGAGATGACGATCATGATTACCAAAATAGACGCCGCGGAGCAGCAACTCAATACGGCAATCCGCTTATTTTTTGAGAACCGAGATCATCTTTCCTCGTATGCTCTCGCCGTAGCTTCTCGGGAAGTTACAGATGGTATTGCCAAAAGACGATATAGCGAACTTTACCAGCGCGAGCTTGCGCGAGTAGGTGATCCGCTCAAAATCCGTCTTTCATATCAGGAAGAGCTCAAGATTCTCGTCAAGCCTGGGTTCTTTAAGGATTTCCAAAGGATTGACCGCAAATGGCAAAACTTCCTTAAGCACGCCGACAAAGATCCTGAAACAGAAATTGAGTCATTCAAGACTAAATTGCTCGCGCTGGTAATCATTTGGGCAATAAAGAACTACGTTTTGATAACACAATATCTGACTATCGAAATGAAAATCTTTTTTGTTTGGTTCGCGGTTGCGGAACCGCAATTGATAAAATCCGCACCTGAAGATGTGACGTTCAACAAGGCAATCGACGAGATGCGCAGCTATGTCTCGGGTGATGCTTATGATTGCAATACTCTGGAAAACATATATAGCGCCATACTTGAGTTTAGCAACCAAATGAGGGTGCGAGGGTAACCCTTCCTTTAACTGGAGAGAAAAAATGGCAATTCGTTGGGAGAAGTTGACGGTCAAGTCGCAGCAGGCGATGGAGCAGGCGCAGGCGCGGGCTACAGAACTGGGCAACCCTGAGTTGCAACCGGTGCATCTGCTGCTGGCGCTGATCGAGGATCGCGAGGGCGTGATTCCCGCGGTGCTGGAAAAGATCGGCGTGCCCACGGAACGGCTGGAGCATGAGCTGCACCAGATCGAGGAGAAGCTGCCTCGTGTGGCTGGCGCGGCGAGCCAGCCGGGGGTGAGCGCGGCGTTGCAGAAGGTTTTAGATCAGGCCTTCCGCGAGGCCAGCAACTTCAAAGACGAATACGTTTCTACGGAGCATTTATTGCTGGGCGTGGCGCACGGCAAGAATGAGCCGGCGCGGGATGCGCTGGTCGCCCTGGGCGCGACGCATGAGGCGATTCTCAAGGCTCTGACGGCGGTGCGTGGGACACAGCGGGTGACGGATCAGAACCCCGAAGGCAAATTTCAGGCCCTCGAAAAATACGCCAAAGACCTTACAGAATTGGCCCGGCGCGGCAAGCTGGACCCGGTCATCGGGCGCGACGAGGAGATTCGCCGCGTGATTCAGGTGCTGAGCCGGCGCACCAAAAATAATCCTGTCTTGATTGGCGAGCCGGGCGTGGGCAAGACGGCGATCGTCGAGGGGCTGGCGCGGCGTATCATTTCTGGCGACGTGCCGGAGAGCCTGAAGGACAAGCGCGTGATCTCGCTCGATCTGGGCTCGATGCTGGCCGGGGCCAAGTATCGCGGCGAGTTCGAGGACCGGTTGAAGGCGGTGCTGAAGGAGATTGAAGAATCGAATGGCGAGATTATTCTCTTCATCGACGAGCTGCATACGCTGGTGGGGGCGGGTGCGGCTGAAGGCGCCATCGACGCGAGCAATATGCTGAAGCCGGCATTGGCGCGGGGCGAGCTGCGGGCGGTGGGCGCGACGACGCTGAATGAGTACCGCAAGTACATTGAGAAGGACGCGGCGCTGGAGCGGCGTTTTCAGATTGTTTATGTTGGCGAGCCGAATGTGGAGGACACGATTGCGATTCTGCGCGGGCTGAAGGAGCGCTACGAGGCGCATCACGATGTGCGCATCAAGGACGCGGCGATTGTGGCTGCCGCGACGCTCTCGCATCGCTATATCAGCGACAGATTTTTGCCGGACAAGGCCATCGATCTGGTGGACGAGGCCGCGGCTAGCCTGGCGATTCAGAAGGGCTCGAAGCCGACGGTGATCGACCAGAGAGAGCGCGAAAAGACTTCGCTGGAGATTGAGCGCGAGGCGCTGAAGCGCGAGACGGATGCGAACAGCGTGGAACGGCGTCATGAAGTGGAGCGCGAGATTGCCGAGTTGAATGAAGAGATCACGGCGCTGGCGGCGCGCTGGACCAAGGAGCGCGAGGCGAGCAGCCGCATTACCGAGGTCAAGAAAAAGATCGAGGCGCTGCGCTTTGAGGCCGAGGAGCAGACCCGCAAGGGCGTGCTGGATCGGGCGGCGCAGATTCAATACGGCGAGCTGCCCAAGCTCGAAGCCGAGCTGAAGAAGTTGAGCGCCGCGCAGGAGGGCAACGCGGGCGTGGCGCGGATGCTGAAGGACGAGGTCGATGAGGAAGACATTGCCGCCATCGTGAGCAAGTGGACGGGGATTCCTGTCTCGCGGATGCTGGAGGGCGAGGTCAAAAAGCTGGTGCAGATGGAGGCGCGGCTGCGCGAGCGGGTGATTGGGCAGGACGCGGCGCTGACGGTGGTGGCCAACGCGATTCGGCGTTCGCGGGCTGGTTTGAGCGATCCAAAGAGGCCGATTGGCAGCTTTATTTTTCTGGGGCCGACGGGCGTGGGCAAGACGGAGACCGCGCGCGCGCTGGCTGAATATCTCTTCGACGACGAGCAGGCGATGGTGCGCATCGACATGAGCGAGTACATGGAGAAGCATGCCGTGGCGCGGTTGATTGGCGCGCCGCCGGGGTATGTTGGCTACGACGAGGGCGGGCAGTTGACTGAGTCTATACGGCGCAGGCCGTATGCGGTGATTCTCTTTGACGAGATAGAAAAGGCGCATCCGGATGTCTTCAATATTTTGTTGCAAGTAATGGACGATGGACGGCTGACCGACGCCAAGGGACGGACGGTTGACTTCAAAAACACCGTACTGATTATGACTTCGAATCTGGGCGCGTCGATGCTGGTGGGCGACACGCTGAAGACCGAGCATGACTTTGATATGGCGCGCGAGAGTGTGATGCGCGTGCTGCGAGAGCACTTCCGGCCGGAGTTTTTGAATCGCGTGGACGACATGGTGATCTTCCGTCCGCTGGGCGCGGCGCAGATGGCGCAGATTCTTGAGCTGCGGTTGAATGAAGTGACGAAGATGCTGGAGGAGCGGCAGATTTCTTTGGAACTGACGGAACCGGCGCGGCAACTGATTCTGGCGGCGGGCTCGGATGCGGCATATGGCGCGCGGCCGCTGAAGCGGGCGTTGCAGCGCATGATTCAGGATCCGCTGGCCATCAAGATTCTTAATGGCGAGGTGTTGCACGGGGCTCATGTGCGGATCGATGTGGATCGCAAGACGAATCAGTTGAGCTTTGAGCCGATGAGCCGGGAGGCGATGGCCTGACCACCTGCGGTGGGGCGGACTGCGCTTGCGCGCCACAAGTTTATGCATTCCCGGGTTCCAAAGGCGGGATCTGGGGTACCTATCTCGCTGATTGAAACCCTCTTCTCAGACTACGGTTCCGGTATCTCTGGTGGCACCTCAGCCGGTGCCTCAGATGGTGCCTCAGATGGAGCTTCAGATGGAGCTTCAGTCTCGGCGGCGGCTTGGGGCGTTCCGGGCTCATCGAGCCAGAGCCAGACGATCCACCAGATCAGCGCGGCTAGATAGACGACCTTGTTGGCGTTCACCAGCTTGCCAACCAGCGCGATCAAGCGATCGCTATCCACCTTGGTTTGCGGGTGCGCGGTGCGGCCGATGGTCTGACAGACGGCTTGCAGCGTGAGCCAAGCAATTGCGACTGTGGAGAGACCGACGGAGATCATCTGCGCGTGGCTGCGCCAGCCTGCTTTGTGGGCGCGGCCGAAGAGCACCACCAGGATTCCCAACTCGACGGTGAGCAGACTCAAGAACAGATTGCCTTTATCCACGCCCAGACGTACCAGCAGCGTGTCAGGCGGCGCGGCGACAAAGAGCATCAGGTTCAGCTTGGCGACAACGGGATTGGCGACCAACTGGCTCCATGCCGGCCAGGGGCCCCATGCCGCCAGCACGCCGCCGGCAACGGCCAGCAAGCCCAATCCGTTGACGATTCTGAGCGAGCGCGGCACACCCAGGAAGGCACGGCGCGCCACTTCCACCAATACCAGCAAGCCCACGACGACGCTGAGGTCGGCCATGGTGAGCAGAATCTCGTTCAGGGGCAACATCGCCATGCGGCCCATGAGCAGAATCTCTGCCATCAGGCGCAGCGCGGAGAGCGTAATAAGGGCAGTAAACCAGGGATAGCGGCGCGCGCGGTCGCGGCCCAGTAGAACTACGAGTAAGACCAACTGCGCGGCAAATGTCAGCGTCCAAAGAATCTGGCGGGCTGAAAAATCGAAATTAAGGTGCATTTGAACCTGTCTGGGCCGGTGTTGGGAGGTTTCAGCGGCCCATCTTTAGTTTAATCGCCCCGAACCAGAGCGGAGCACCCTGTACTACTTTTCGGCACGCGCGGTCCAGGCAGGAAGATACACGGCGAGGCTGGGTTTGCGGGCGGCGATGGCCTGATAGTAAGCAACGCGCTGCGCCTTGAAGGCTGCCACCAAAGCTGTCGAGTCAGCTGCATTGGCGGTGTGCAGCGTCATCAAGCCCCAGTCTCCGTCGTCCACCAATTGCGCACCGGCGGGACCGGCCAGAGCATTCAGGGCCTGCTGAAGACAGCGCACGGAGGGGCCGCTGCCACCGTTGACGGCAAAGTCGAAGACGCGCATGCAGAGATCGTTGGAAACAAGCTGGGCGTAATAGTTATTCCAGAAGTGGTCTGAATAGAACTGCTTGACCTGCGGCTCACGCTGCGCCTGGGGAAGCGCCGCAATGGCGGCGAACTCCTCCGGCCATGCGCCTGAGTTGACGCCGCTGATGGCGAAGCATGGCCCGGCGACTCCGCTGGGGCAGGCGTCGGAGACTTCTTTGCAGGCGCGGGCGGCGTCTTCAAAGTCCATCATCCAGTTATATGCAGTAGTCCAATCGGCCATAACCCCTCACTTTGCTGGAATCGACAGTTCAAAGCGGAAAACATGGGGGAGGGGTGGATGCGGTGAAATGGTGCGCCCGGAGAGATTCGAACTCCCGACCTAACGCTCCGGAGGCGTTC
>CAZDYU010000081.1:0-20910 GCA_964509755.1 uncultured Occallatibacter sp.
CGCATGCTCGACATGGGCTTTCAGCCGGCCATTGCGCGCATCGCCACCACGCTGCCCGCCGTGCGCCAGACCCTGTGCTACTCAGCCACGCTTGAAGGCGCGGTAAAGGACGTAGCCCGCAAGTATCTCAACGACCCGGTGCGTGTCGAGATCGGCTCAGTGCTCAAGCCCGCCGAGAACGTCGAGCTGCGGACATTTGAAGTCGAGCCCGACAAGAAGCAGGAGCTTCTGGAACACCTGCTGGGCGCTGAGACGGGCAGCTTCCTGGTCTTTGTGCGCACCAAGCACGGCGCGGATCGCGTTGCGCGCAGGCTTACCCGCGCCGGCCACTCCGCCACGCAGATTCACGGCGACCGCTCGCAAGCCCAGCGCAATCAGGCGCTGCGCAGCTTCAGCGAGGGCCGTCACCGCGTCCTCGTCGCCACCGACGTTGCCGCGCGCGGCATTGACGTAGCCAACGTCGCGCATGTAATCAACTTCGACATGCCCAAGATGGCCGAAGATTTTGTGCACCGCGTAGGCCGCACCGGCCGCGCCTCGGCCCACGGCGTGGCTTCCACCTTCGCCGGCCCCGCCGAACGCGGCGATCTGCGCAAGATCGAGCGCACCCTCTCGATTTCAATGAAGCGCTTCCGCGTCCGTTCGGCGGACGGCGTAAAGGCGGCGTAAAAGCTGCTTTTCTTCCGACTGTGGAGGGATTCATTCCCGTTTGTCCGTCCTAGATTCAACTTGACTTTGAACCGTTTATCGGCGAAAATTAATTCAAGTTGGATCGGGCTATCCTGATCGGCGCTGGGTCTCGGTGTAACCGAGGCCCTTCGCATTTCAGGGGAATATTTTGAGTCCGCGGTCCTTCTCCTCTCCACATGAATCCCCGCAGAATTTTGCGGCAATTACGTCGTAGGCTCGATTTGGTTGAGCAGGATTGAGATGATGACGGCCAATAGGGTGGCTGACGAGATCGGCAATTTGCAGCCCAGTTGAGTTCGTCTTTTTATCGGCAAATACTATCTCTAGCGGGATCGGCCCCCAGCGGTTGTCCCCGGCAACGATGCGTCGAAATGCCAACTCGAGAGCATCGTCTTCGACTCGGCCCCGGCACTCCACAACCACAGTGGTTGGACGGTTCCCCTGTCCATGGTCGCGAAGAAAAGCAAAGGTTCTCTCAAGGCAGAAACGAAGCGCTATCTCATATGGGTTACCAGGAGTAGCGTACTGTTTGAGAAGCTCTCTTTTGTCTATCAGTGATGCAACCAGCGTCAGTGGGGCTTGTATTAGCGCAGTCTCCAGTTCCTCCATGAACCGTTTCCTTAAATTCGCATTCACCAAGATTTTGAATGGGCCTGATTCCTTGCGAATCTCGTTCGAGTGTAGAACAACCATATCGTGTCCAAAAAACCTGAACTTGAGGTTCAAGAAAGCTGGAACCACTATTTGACTATATTCATCCGTTCGGAAGATACAGCAGGAAAGCACAAACACAGGATACGACTCTTGGCTGCCTTCCAGTCCGTGGTTTCCGCTCTCATCAACGTAAACTATGTAATCACTGAACATGATGGTTAATTCTAAACGCACCAGACAGCAGGTGCCGCCGAGAAATCTTTCGCCATCCTCCATGAATTCTTTGCATATTCTAAATATCAACGCCATATTTAATTGACACTCGCTCCCCTTCATGCTGAAATCTGACCCATCGGGCAGAGTAAGCAATCTGTCCAGAGGAGCTTCCCCCATGAGCATTAACCTCGCAGCGATTGAAAACATCGTAGTCCTGATGTTTGAAAACCGGTCCTTCGACCATATCTTTGGCGCGCTTCCCGGAGTGGATGGCGTCTTGCTTCCGGATGGAACCCTAAAACCGGATCTCTACAACGTGCCTTATCCCACCCAGCCGCCTTCGCCGCATGGGTCGCTTGAAAATCCACCCATTCCCCCTTCGCCCATCGATACCAGTTATCAGCTTCCCCATGACTTCAATCACGACTTTGGCGACGGCATGATGCCCGACCTCTTCGGCCCCGGCACTACCGGATGGGTAGACGGGCAAGCCATCGGCGCGCCGGCCATAACTTACCCGGCAACCAACAGCGGCTTTCTTACCTCCACCGTTTTTGCATTGAAAGAAAAGCCGCAGCAGGGCCCCAGCGCGTTGACCTACTTTAAAAAAGGCTCGCTCAAGGTGCTGCACACACTGGCTGAGAACTTTGTAGTCTGCGACCAATGGCATTGCGATATGCCCGGCCATACCTTGCCCAACCGCTGCTTCATGCATTGCGCCACCACCGGCAATGTAGGCATTGCGGACGATGACTCAGGCACCATCCTGAATAACACCATCTTCCAAATGATCGAGCAGCAGGGCAAAAGCTGGAAGATGTACACGCCCCTCGGGCAACTGGATTCCTGGTGGATGAACTCCTATATGCAGAACAGCCCCAATGCCGGCCCTCTCATCCAGGAGTTTGCGCAAGACCTGCTGCAAAAATCGCTGCCGTTTTATAGCTTCCTGATGTGCTGGACGAGTAACTCGCCGACCACAGATACCAGCATGCATCCCAAGTCGCCCATCCAGTCAGGAGAGAATTATCTGGCCGCCGTCTACAACGCTCTGCGCGCCAGCCCTTACTGGGAGAAGACGCTGCTCGTAGTCACCTTCGATGAGAATGGAGGCATGTACGACCATGTGGTTCCTCCAGCGGCTGTGCAGCCGGAACCGGGAACGCCGCAGTCCATCGTCAACCACTACGGAACCTGCTCCACCTTCGACTACACGCTCCTCGGGCCGCGCATTCCGGCGCTGTTGATCTCTCCCTGGCTGGCCGCCGGCGTTGATAGCACCCAGTACCAAAACACCTCCATCCTGCGCTTCATTGAGGATCAGTTGGCGCCGGCGCAACCTCTCTCCCTCTATCTCAGCGCTCGCGACTTGAATGCCACCAGCATCGCTCAGGCCTTCAATCAATTCGGCTTGCCCACGCCGCGAAAAGACTGTTTACCTTCTCTGACGGGATACGAGAAGTATGCGTGGTTCAACGGCCTTGCCTCCGGGCCAGGGCCTGTCGATCCGGCGGCGGAGGCGCTTCCTCCCTCGGAGCATTTGGTGGAAGTGGCAAGGATGTATGCCAGCGGCCAGCCAGGACATGCCGACAGCGGCAAGCCATTCGATCGGAAATTCGCCACGGTCGCCGACCTCGACCGCTATGTTCGGCAGCGCGCTCAGGCGGCGCGCTGGCATCGCGAGGGCGTACATGAGAATGCGTCGATTCTTGTCTTTGAAAAAGCGCCCCAACAATGGACATGGGAACTGATGGATGGCAATGGGAATCTACTGGCTCTGCCGCATAACACCTTTCCAACCCGCGATTTGGCAATCGAGGAGTTGGACAAGGTGAAATTTCTGCTGCATGAGTTATGCTGCGCGCCGTAGAGCGACTATTGACCCGGCCCAAAAATTAAATGGAGGTGCCCCCACCCATTCCGCAAAGAGCGCGGAATGGGTGGGGGCACCCAAATCACAGTATCTATGGGCCGAATCACTAGCTGGCGGTTAATTGCTTTACGTCGGCGAGGAGCTGCTCGGGGGTCCACTCATTGCCGGGATAGAAGCGCGCAACCTTGCCGTCGGGGCCGATGAGCGTGGTGGAGAGGGTGTGCGTGATTGTCGCTTCGGAGCTGGGTGTGATTGCGAGATCGAAGAATTTGGCCATTTCTGCCAGGACGGGTTGCTCGGGGGCGGCGAAGTCCCAGTGGGCAAAGGCGGATTTGGAGTCGCTTCCGATGTAGGGGACGCCATAGGCGCGGAGGCGGGCGGGGGTGTCGTGCTCGGGGTCGAAGGTGACCGAGAGCAGGTGGGTTCTGGCGTAGAGCGCGGGGTTGGCGGCTAACTGCTTTTCCAGAGAGGCAAAGTTGCGGGTGACGCGCGGGCAGAAGTCGGGCGAGGGGCAGCGGGTGTAGATGAAGGTGATGAGCAGCGCGCGGCCGCGAAACTGGCCGAGATGGATGAGGCGGCCATCCTGATTGCGGAGCTTGAAGTCTGGCACCGCATCTCCTTGAGCGGGGACGTGATAGGAGACTCCTGGCTTGTAGTCTGGCTTGGCCTGCGCAACGACGACGATGCGGTCGAGAAGATAGTCGGCGTCGGGGTCGGCGGAGACGAGAACGTCGGCGGTGATGACGTCGCCGGGATGCAACTCGCTGAGGACGCTGGGGTCTTTGAGCTTGTAAGGCATGGTCATGGCTTCCATGAGACCGGGGATTGCATCGTGGTTGAGCGTGACTTCGCCTTGAGCGGCGCTGGTGGAGACGACTTTGCCGCGGAGATGGTAGACCTTGTAGTTCTGGCTGGCTGGCTGCTTTGGGGCGTTGTGGCAGGCGGAGAGCAGAACCACGGCAAGCAACGGGGAAAAGAGCAATCGACGCGTCATAGCGTCAGTTTACAACGGTGTTTCCATCTCCCGCATCGAAGAGGAGGTCGCAGGCAACCCCGAAGATGTTTGCGGCGGCTGGGAGGAATTTTGTCTTTTACCAGGGCGGCGAGAGTGGAGACGTGCTGGGGTGAATTTGTACTAAAGCCGCACAGACTCCGCGCCGATGAAGGGAAGGTCCGGCGCGATCGGCCGTTACGCCGAGGAACGGTTTGAGTCCGGGCGGCAATTCTAAGTAATTTTCAATCTGGCTGGGTATGGCGTGGTTCTCTGGCTGCATAAGTCCATGACGGAGTAGACGATGGGCACAGTGGGTTTGAGTTTTGGATCACCGACCAGCGGAGCGGGCTTCGATGTGAGCACGACCGTCTCAGAGATTGTGGGCAATCTACAGAATGTGGAGACGCCGTGGAAGACGCAATTGACCTCGCTGGAGAGCCAGGATACGGCGATTTCGAGTCTGGGGACGCTTTTCTCCAACCTCTCGACCGACATGAGTACGCTGACCGATTTTAACGGGATACTTTCGCAGAAAGAGGGTTCGAGCTCCGACACGAATGTGCTGACATTGACGGCGGCCACGGATGCGGCGATTGCGGGAACGCATACGGTGACGGTGGCGAAACTGGCGCAGACTTCGAGCGGGTATCTTGCGCCGGTGACCAATGCCAGCGCCAAGCTTTCGGGATCGATTACTCTCGCGGTGGGCAATGGGTCTTCGCAGACGATCACGCTTTCATCAAATAACACGCTGGCCGGACTGGCGGCGGCGATCAACGCCTCTGGCGCCGGAGTGACGGCGAGTGTGCTGACGGACTCGAATGTATCGCGGCTGAGCCTGGTTTCAGGCACCTCGGGCGCGAGCGGACAGATCTCGATTCTCTCGAATTCGATTACGACCGCAACCAATGCTTCATTGAGCTATACCGGCTCTTCGGGTTCGGCTACACAGGCCGCGAATGGTTCGCTGACGACAGTGGCGAACGCGAGCGATGTGCTGAGCGGCACACTGTCAGTGACGGTGGGCAGCGGCACTAAGGAAAACATTGTGATTGGTGGAGTGCCGAGCGGGGGCGCCGCGGCCAACACCTTTTACACAGGCAGCGGCGTCAACACGCTGGCTGGGCTGGCCGCGGCGATCACGACGCACTCCTCGGCGCTGGGCATTACGGCCAGCGTAGTGGCCAACAACGACGGCTCGGCGAGCCTCTCAATGACCTCTTCGACGCTTAATACGGCGGGAAACCTGACCGTGGCCTCGACGCTCTCCGATACCAACACCGCGCTTGGTTATAACACTTCAGTGAACGCCGCCGATGCCTCATTGACGATCGACGGGGTGCAGATGACCAGCTCTTCAAACACGGTGGCGAATCTGATTCCGGGCGTGACCTTTCAACTGCTGGCTCCGAGCGCGACCGAAACCGGCGGAGGCCTGGAGCAGGTTCAAGTGGTCATCGCGAACGACAATACGTATGTGGAGAGCACTGTGAACCAACTGGTCTCCGATTACAACTCGCTGATCAGCGCGGTGAATACGCAGGAGGGCCGAGACAGCTCCGGCAATGCCGAGCCGCTCTTCGGTTCGCCGACCCTGACGCTCTTGCAGCAGCAGTTGCTGAGCGGCCTGAATTTGACCAATCCCAACGGAACCCTGACGCCGATCACCTCGAACACGGGAACGACGCTTTCGGGCTCGATGAGTTTGACTGTCGCCGGGGGCACGACGGAGAAGTTTGTCATCGGCGCGCCGCCCAGCTCTCCCGATTCCAACACCTTTTACACCGGCAGCGGCGTCAATACGCTCTCTGGGCTGGCAGACGCGATCAACGCAGCCAATCTTCCTACGACGCTGAATTACACGGCGACGACGGGCGGCGGCAGTTACTCGTATGGCGTGTTGACGGGAATTGTCAACAGCGCGGCTGTCTTGTCCGGCTCTTTGTCGGTGCAAGTGGGCACGGGGACGGCGGAGAAATTAGTGATTGGCGCGGCGCCCACGAGCGGAGCGGCGGCCGACACGATCTACACCGGCAGCGGCGTCAATACGCTTTCGGCTATCGCCGGCGTAATCAACGAGAACGAATCCACGCTGGGTTACTACGGCTCGGTGGTGATCAACAGCGACGGCACCTCAAGCCTGACGCTTGAATCCGGAACGTCCGGAGATGCGGGAACGCTGACGGTGAATCCGAGTCTTGCCGCGGCCGGCATCGGGGTGACGGCGAATGTGGCGACCAGCGGCAAACAGCAGACGCTCTCTCTGGTCTCGACCGTGGCGGGCACGAGCGGAGCCTTGACGGTCAACTCCAGCATTGCGGCGACCAGCGGCACGCTGCTGAGCTACGGGAATACCAGCCCCTATACCGATACGACTCCCGATGGCGGGTTGATCGGCGGGGGTGCGGGGAATGATGTACTTTCCGGTTCGGTGATGGTTCAGGTGGGCAGTGGACCGGCGACCACGATTCTGGTGCCTTCATCGAATGCCACGCTTGCGGGCCTGTCCAGCGCAATCAACGCAGCCAATCTGGGAGTGACGGCAACGCCGGTCGAAAGCAGCAATGGAGCCTGGTCGATCTCGCTGGTTTCCGGGACCGATGGCTCGGCAGGGGCGCTTTCGATCACATCGAGCCTTCTCGACAAAACCAACACCAGCACTTCGACGCTGAGTTACACCAGTTCGTCGGACATCAACAATCTTTCCAGCCTGGGAATCACGGTGAACAACGACGGTTCGATGACGCTGGACGCGGCCTCGCTCGATTCGGTGCTGAACTCCGATTACAGCTCTGTGGTGGGCTTCTTTCAGAACACGAATAGCTGGGGGCAGAGTTTTTCAAGCATGCTGACCAGCGCCGGGACCAGTTCGGTGACCGGCATACTGGCGCTTGAATCCAAATCCAACAGCACGATCGAATCGACTCTGAATGCCGAGGTAGCGCGGGAGGACACTTATATCTCGTCGCAGCAAAAGAGTCTCACGGCGGAGTTGAACAGCGCCAACGAGATCATGCAGGCGCTGCCCTCGCAACTAGAAGGGGTCAACGAGCTTTACTCGGCGATTACCGGTTATAACCAAAATACGAACGGCTAAGGAGTTTTACCCCATGGAAAGTTATCAGGATCATGCGTTGGATGGCGCTTCGGCAGTGGATCTGGTGGTGGCGCTCTATGACGGGATTGTGCGGTTTCTTTACACGGCGCAGGCAGCCGTGGAGCGGGGCGACGCAGAGGCGCGGCGAATGGCCGTGAAGCGGGCGCTGGATATTATCATTCACTTGCAGGCGCGGCTGCGCATGGATGTGGGGGGTAGGCCGGCGCAGGTTTTGAGCGAGTTCTACGCGACGATCTTCGCGCAGATTCTGCAAGCCTCGCAATCGGCCTCGCTGTCCAAGTTCGAGCATACGATAGGCTGCGTGAAGAATGTGCGCGATGCCTGGCGGGAGGTGGCGCGGGATCCGCAGGTCAATCCAGCTCCATTGCAGGTGGCAGGGAATTCGTCGCGGCATGGCCAGGGAAGCTTCGATGGCGAGTACGGCGAGGAGGCTGGCGTGGGAATGAGGTGGAACGCCTGAAGGGCAGGGAAGCCGGGGGCAGGAGCAGGAGTTAGCGCCGGCATTACTCCTTCAGCTTCATCGACGAGGAGTCGGGCCAATGTTACGTGCGTGTGTTCCGATTTCCACCCTGGAGACAAAGACCTGTAGATGGGAACCCGGGTGTGACTGACTTGGCGTCTGCAAATTTACTTCAACGGAGATAACTGGCTTGCGGCACTGCTGGGCAAACAGAAGATCGATCATACGCCGCTAGACAATGCCTTCGTTATTGATCCGGCCAGAAAATAGAGTGGAGGCATCCCATCCATTCCGCAAAGAACGCGGAATGGATGGGGCCCCAAAATCACAGTATTTATGGGCCGAATCAATCGTATCGGCGAATGGGCAAAACCAAGCGATATGGTCGGAATCGGAGTAGACCGCAGTTCGCATACCGCGGCCGTAGAGCAGACTTTACATCCAAGACGACAGGATGGCCTGAGTGCGCTTGATGTGTTGAATGGAACGAGTTTGCATGCCCGCGGTCCGGGCGTCGTCGTGGCCTCGCTCGATCTCGCCCGCGGCCTCATTCAACATGCGAGTTGCCTGGCGGACCGGACTGATGGGGTTTCCCTCCGATTGCGGTGGAGGTGTGCGCCATGGATTTGCTCCATCGTCGATCACCACATCTTGTATCTCTTTGATAGCCCGTTCGAGTTCCTGGAGGGCGAGTTCTCGATCGCCATGAAAGGCCGGCCGGCCATCCATCAGTATAAAGGCGCGAGCAGTGCGCAGATCGGAGAGTGCCTGTAGATACCTTGGGAGCTGTGCCCTGGCTGGTGTGGGCGAGATGAATACCAAAAGGGTCAGCGCCGCAAAAGTTGCGAGAACGAGAGGTCTGAAAATTCGCATTTGAGTTGGTCCTTCCTTGGGGAGATGATTCTTACAGCTTTGCCGAGAGAATACCTCATTCCCCCTGCTTTGCGCTGTCTCACAAGGAATTTATTTGCGGATTTCCGTTCATTCTAAAAATGGCAGTCTTTCCAGCCTTAAATTGGTCATCTTCTCCAAAGTAAAACCCATTGCAGAGCAGTTGAACATCGATGATTGAGAAGAAGCCTAATTATGGAGGTTTGCCAGACCGAAGTTTTGCAGGAGCTTTACAGACTGCGGAGATAGGGCTATTCGGGGGGCAATCGCGGTTGAGCGTAGCAGGGGCTAAAGCCCAACATTGATATGATTGGCTTTATCGGCCCGACTAAAGTCGTGCCCTGGTTACAAAGCCTTCAAGAATTGCCGCGCGATAAGTTTTTTCGCAGTTCGCCGTATATCACGGGGTGGACGACAGTCGCTCTGGTGTGGCACTGCCTTGACATTCCGATTTACGGGCAAGTGGCCCTCGGTTCAACTGTTGCCAACAGGCCAATGCACTCATCCAGAATCGAATACTAGCGATTATCGAGATAGATCCCCTGAAACGCCCTTTGGGCATGAAATTAATTACTGACTGTCAAAGTCCGATTCTCAGATACTGGGCGGCTTGCGCCTACTCGTTTCAAGGCGTTGATCCTGAGTCCAAAACGTAGGTGCTTGGTGCGGATGTTGAGCGCCACGACGGATTCCATCTGGTTGCGCCCGGAGCGGACCTGTATGCTGCTCCTCTCGTAAACCGCTCAATTATATTAAGGAAAACCTCCTCGGTCACTGTAGACGCGACGCGATCATCGTAAAGGGCGTCATCAAGAGAAGCAGCCTCGCCGCGAATGATAAGGATCTTGGTACAAGGCCACCTCCGACGAATCAACTGGCAGGCTGCTTCAAGCTCAAATGAGGAAAGCGTGTCCGCAAGCACAGCCACCTGAATGAACTCTCGCAGAGGCAGTTCCCACAATTGTCGATAGTCCGTTGCAATAGTGAGATGATACTTTGGCCAATAAAGCAACGCATCATGGATTATGCTGGCACGACCCACAGAACCCACGGAAAGCAGTTGAATCGGCTTTCCACCGCTCAGAATTTGGCGGTCACCAGCGTATCCGGGCAATTCTCCGGCATGAATGGTTGCTGGACATACGACGGCTTTGGCAACCGAAAACTGGAAGCATTCTCGACTGCCACGTCTACGCCATGCGCCTCCGGAGCGCCCATCGGCGCGCCGTATACTGTGACCACGCCGATGGTGAATAATCAGGTATCGGGGATCAGCTACGACGTGGCGGGCAACGTGCTCAACGACAACAAAAACCAGTACATCTACGACGCCGAAGGGCGGCTTTGCGCGGTGGCGTACCCCAACGGCAGCGGCGGAAATTATTATGAGCAATACTTCTATGACGCCTCAGAAGCCCGTGTAGGCAAGACGGCGGCGGCCAGCCTAAGCTGCGGCGCGCCGTCGAGCCCGCCAACAACGCAATATCTGCTCGGCCTGGGCGGCGAGCAAGTCACGGAGTTATCCGTCTCCGGAACAACCGCGACGCCGATGCACACCAACATATTCGCGGGCGGCAAACTGCTGGCTACTTACGATCTGGGCAATGGCGGCCTTCATTTTGCGCTCACCGATCCGCTGGGCTCAAAGCGCGTGCAGGTCTCCGGAGCCGGAGTTGCCGAGTTGAATTGCCTGAGCCTGCCCTTCGGAAACAATCTGGGCAATACGCGCACAACGGATTGCGTACCGGTCGGCAACGGAGGCGTTGACGCCACCGAACACCACTTCACCGGCAAAGAACGCGATGCCGAATCAGGCAATGACTACTTCGGGGCTAGGTACTACGGTTCATCAATGGGCCGGTTCCTAAGCCCTGATCCAGTCATCATCACGCCGGAGCGATTAACGAATCCGCAGCAGCTCAATCTCTATGCTTACGTTGCAAACAACCCTCTGCGATTCATTGATCCAACCGGAGAGATTTTGCAATGCGTCGGTGATGCTAAATCGCAAAGTCAGTGTTTTTCAGACCTACAGCAGACAGCTGGAGACGCTGCAAGCCGACTCTCGATGGATGCGAAAACAGGGGTCATTAGTTTCGACACCAAAGACCTCGACTTGAGCAAAAACGAGGGAGCGTCGCTCGTTAACAATCTCGTTGGCAGCAAGAATACATACGACTTCAGTGTCGGCCCCACGATTATGACGGATAAGGGACCTGTCAGAGTCGATCATATTGGCACTGACATGGCCAATCTTCCGGCATTTGGCGACCAGCGACAGATCGGAAACCCTCCGGCTGGCGTCCGCGATATCCTCGACATCTACTTCAACAATCCGAACATGACGCGAGTGTCAAACACTAATCTCCAAGTCGCCCCAGAGTGGACCGTTGCGTTTCACGAACTTGCGGAGGCATACGAAAAAATCGACGGTGGAAAGGGCGGGAGCTACGCGGCAGGTCACAATGCGGCTCTTCAGCGAGAGATGACTCTCAGAGATCAACGGCCCTACTTGAAGCAATACAATACAGGTGCCGGTGGACCTGCAAACTCTCCAAATCCGCAAGGGGGGATCATCATCAAGAAATGACCACGAAATTTTTCAACCAGCTTGGCTTACTGGTGCTGATCCTCTTTCTGGCGGCCCAGACTGGGTACGCGACGACGCTTGTTGTGCAAGAGGAAATCTCCGTGAGTCGCGCGTTGGCGGGACAAGTTCTCGTCAAAGGAACGGACGAACCAGCAGACGGAGTTACCGTCGAATTGCGTAGCTCTGACTGGAAGGATGTGCTTGCGTCGACGAAAACCGATGCGAAAGGGCATTTTTCTCTTGAAACGCCGAAGACGGGAAAGCTGTTCTACATCCGAGTATCGGCACCGGGCATGGACATCTACGAGCTTCGGGTGCGCATCAACAAGCACTCGGCACAAGAATTAGCGATCCGTCTCAGTGTCGCCACTTGAACAGGAACGGGCCATCGCTACGATGCAATATGGATTGGTGTACGACTACAGTGAACGTTTTGTGCATCTCTACGCTTGCGGTCAATCCCTGTTCACCGGCAAAGAAAGAGATACCGAGTCCGGCAACGACTACTTCGGGGCAAGGTACTATAGCTCTACGATGGGCCGGTTCTTGTCGCCCGATTGGTCGGCCAAAGCTGAGCCTGTACCGTATGCGAAACTCGACAATCCGCAGAGCTTGAATCTGTACAGCTATATGCGGAACGATCCGCTTGGCGGTGTTGATCCAGATGGACATTGGCCGGATTGGCTCAACAAAATTGGGCAAAGATTTGACAATTTGTTTAGAGGTGATGGATTCGTAACAAATATGAACCTGAAATCCTCAGTGTCTTTCACACAAATGTTTTCGCTTCCGGTAGTCCATGCACAGGAGGAGGAACCTGAGCCAGTAGAAACAAAGCCAGAAATGGTTAACGGTGCGCCTCTAGAGCCATTAGAGCCGATTCAACCAGGCGAATTTATCGCTCCGGAACCGTGGAGCATAATGAACCCAGGTCCCTTGGGAGACGGTGCTGTAGCGCAGTCCTTTGCCGGAGGACGTTATTCTGAATTCACCATTCCAGAAGGCGGAATGGGCTTTGACGCATATCGAGTTTGGGGCGGTGATGCAAAAGAGGATGGATCGATTTATTCACTGACTCCACAGAATGGTGGCATTCAAAGCATGATCGACCTTGCCTTGCGTCCAGAATGGGGCAACACAGCAGAAAATGTAACTTGCGTTAGTCTGCCTGCTGGCACCGTCACCTATGTCGGACAATCCGCCTCTCAGGGAGATTTTTATGTCAGAGGCGGAGTTCAGATGTTCGTACCCAAACAGTAGGAGCCAAGATGTCAATCTTCACTGAAATGTATGATCTGCGTCGGTTCGCCACCGTGCACGAATACAAGGAATTTCTGAGCAAACTGTCTTTAGCGATTGAGAAGGGCTGGATCGAGGAGATTCCGGTGTCGATCAAACGGCAGGTTCCGAGAGACGAACGATGGTTTCGAGAGAAGAGTTCGGGTGAGGTGTATCTTCTTGAATCTCTGGAAGGCAAGCCAGCATACTGGCGACCAGTTGAACCCGAAGAGCTATTTCCGTCAACACCGATTACCGTCGTCAGCCATATGCAGAACTGACGGGATCACCGTTCCAACCAACCGCGAGCCGTCCTCCGGGCGGCTTGCTGCTTCAGTGCCTCTATCTGGCAGCATGGGCGGGGCGGGCGAAAAGCACCATGCCTTCGGCATGGGCAGGGGGTGGACACTTCACCCCTTGGCGCTCTCATGCGCGCATCATGACAGATGCTGGGCGATTGGCGCAGGATAACAGATTGTTTTCTGGCCTACGAACCTCACTGTAGCTTAAGGGACAAATTGGAGAAGCTATCATGCCGCGCCGAGCAGAAAAGTTCTAAAATCGTCCTCCAGAGCCGACCAACAAATTCCATAGAATCAATGTACGAGTTGACTGCAAGTTTCGAACGAAGCAAAACTTGGGTCCAACTTGGGTCCAATTAAAGAACCCTTGGTTCCAAGGAGCCTTGCGGCAACACCAGGAGTTCGAGAACCACGCCGCTGCGTTCCAAACCCATGCCGGTGTACGCGCCGGAGCAAAAATTGACCCTCGCCAAAGATCTCATCGGCGCCATGCGCACCCCCGCCAAAGCATAAGCCGCCCCTGCCAAAGCATAAGCCGCCCCTGCCAACCCACAAAAATACTACCGCCCCCCCTTGCACAGGGAATCAGCTCTCCCTTAGAATTGGGCTGCTCTTCGGGGCATCCCTAAGCTGTTTTGAAAGCGCAGCTTCCATCCGGCAGGATCCCAGGAGCCTTAGCCTTCCCCGCGAAAAGCTCGTCGAGCGCGACTGCGAAGCCGCCTGAATGGATTTGCCTCGCAGCCGCCTTCGACACACACAGATGGGACGGCCGCGCAGGCGGCTGCCCACAGAACGCAGTGCGTCACAGCGCTCGTTGAAGAAAGAGGAGTTCCCAAATGTGTAAGACCGCTAAGATTGGGACCATGATGCGCCTGCCGGGCCGGAGCGCCCAGGCTGCAATTGCCTCCACCGTTTTCTCAGCCGGATTCTGGAGGAGCTGGATGGCGTTGTGCTTCCTGCCGCTCTTCGGCATGCCGGCCGCCGCGCAGACCATATGGACGGTCTCGCTGCTGACCGACACCAACCCCACCGAGAACATCAACGGTGGCGTCTATTCAATTTATTCATCAGATATTCCGAATACACCGGGGATGGGAGCGGGCTATATCGACCCAGCAACCGGCGCATACGATCTGCGCTATGCCTTGCAGCAGGCCATCGCCGCCGGCGGCGTGCAGACGATCGAATTCTCTTCCAACTGCACCGTCTCCTCCCCTTGCACCTTTACGCTGAGCGCTCCGTTGCCGCCCATCGAGTCCGGGGCCGACGTGGTAACCGAGACCGTCGAAAATGGCTGGCTGGTCGCGGGTCAATTGATTTCAACCGCTCCTCCCGCGCTGACCCTGACCATCGACGGCGGCAAATTCGGCGCGGTGACGATCGACGGCGCGGGAGCCAATCGCGTCTTTTTTGTCGATAGCGGCACGGTGACGCTGGCCAACCTCGAAGTCCAGAATGCGCTGGCCAAGGGCGGCGATGGTGCAGGCGGTGTCAACAATCCCCATGGCTTTGGAGGGGGTGGTGGCGGCTTGGGGGCTGGAGCCGGACTCTTCGTCAACCACTCAGGCGCGGTGGTCAATGTACTGAATACCTACTTTTCAAATAACCAGGCGGTTGGCGGCGCCGGCGGTGGCAGCAACCCCATTGGTTCTGGCTACGGAGCCGGCGGCGGTGGCAGTCTTTTCAACGGTATTGGCTGCAATAGCTGGGACAATGACTATTCTCAAGGTCCGTTGGGTGGTGGCGCTTGCGGTGGATTCCCTTGGGGCGGTGTCTTCGCCGGCGGTTCCGGCGGTCCCTGGCAGCCCGGACCAGGCTATGGAAGCAACTCCTGGGGCGAACAAGGTGAAGCTTACTTAACCGGGGGAGGCACATATATTAACGGCGACTTTGGTGGTATGGGTGGCTTCGGCGGTGGAGGCGCCGGCGGCGGCGACGGTGCGGATGGCGGTCCCGGCGGACCTGGCGGCTTTGGCGGCGGCGGCGGCGCCGGCGGTGCATCTGATCTTGGACAAGCTCTTGGTCAAGGCGGCAATGGCGGTTTCGGTGGCGGCGGCGGCGGCTCGGGTATTTGCCTCTCCTCTAACTTTTCAACTCATGGGATATGTTTGCACAATTATCGTTCGAACAGCAAAAACACAGGCGGTTTTGGCGGCGGCAATGGCACCATGGGATTCGTTGGGGCCGACCTTCCTGTCGATGGCAAAGAGTACGGCGGCGGCGGAGCAGCCTTCGGGCCGGCGATCTTCGTTCTTTCGGGCGTCCTCACCACCTTCAACAGCGGCGCCGACAGCAATACCTCGGCCACGGCGGGCAATCCAGGCGGAACAGATTCCCTGGGCCGGACTCCAGTCGCCACTGCGGGCACGGCCGTGCAGACGCCGGTCTACAACGCCTACGGGACGGTCAATGGCGTGACCTCGCCCCACGCATACCAGGATTATGTGAACACCTATCCGGATTACGCAACTTGTGAGTGGTTTTTACACAGCAATTGTTCGTTCACGGCAACTCCCGTCGGCGGCGTGGCCAGCGCCTTGCCCCTGGAGAAGCCGGCGACGCATTACGGCGTCCTCGTCTCGCCCACGACGTTCATCGGCGGCAGTGCGGCGACGATTACCGTGACCGCGCTCGACCCCGACGGCAACACCGCCGCCAGCTACAACGGCACGGCCACGCTGACGGCGACCGACGGCGACAACAATCCCATCGCCGTCTTGCCCGCCAGCCTGACGTTCTCCAACGGCCTGGCCGCCAGCAGCCTGGTGCTGACCACCGTCGATACGGACGTTACCGTGACCGCGACGGATTCCAATACCCTGTCGTCGTACATTAACGGAACCTCCGGCGACCTTACGGTGGTGGGCCCCGCCATCCAGACCATCACCTTTCCGGCGATCACCGCGACCGAAGTGGCGGCCACGACGCTGGCCCTTTCAGCCACAGCCAGTTCCGGCCTGACGGTCAGCTTCGTCTCCATTACGCCCACCGTCTGCACCGTCTCCGGCGCGACAGCATCGCTGCTTGCAGAGGGAACCTGCGTTCTGCAGGCCACCCAGCCTGGCAACTCAAACTACGCCGCGGCGCCCATGGTGCAGCAGAGATTCACCGTGCGCCTGGCCGCGCAGACCATCTCCTTTGCGCCCATCGCGAGCCAGATAGTTGGAGCCAGCGTGCCGTTGAGCGCCACGGCAAGCTCCGGACTCGCAGTCAGTTTCGTATCGCTCACAACGCCCGTTTGCACGGTCGCGGGAAGCACGGCGTCGATGCTCTCTAAAGGCACCTGCGTAATTCACGCCTTGCAGGGCGGCAATAACGTCTACTCGGTGGCCCCACAGGTCTCGCAGGACAACCCCGTGCAGATGGTTTCCCAAGCCATCACTTTTCCAGCCATCACCGGCGCCCAGGTTGCAACCACCACGCTCGGCCTGCCGGCGACAGCCAGTTCCGGCCTGACGGTCAGTTTCGCTTCCATCACACCCGCCATCTGCACCGTCTCCGGCTCGACGGCCTCGCTGCTCATGCAGGGAACATGCGTCATCCAGGCCACGCAGGCCGGCAACATCATCTACGCCCCCGCCACCATGGTGCAGCAGAACTTCACTGTGCAACTGGCCCCGCAGACCATCACCTTTCCAACCATTGCCAGCCAGGTGGTCGGGGCCAGCCTGCCTCTGTCTGCCACGGCCACTTCCGGCCTGACAGTCAGCTTCACGTCATTGACAACCTCAGTCTGCACGGTGTCGGGCATCACGGCATCGATGCTGACCACTGGAACCTGTGTTATCCACGCCAGCGTGGGGGGCAACAACGTCTATTCCGTCGCACCGCAGGCCTCGCAGAACATCAGCGTGCAACTGGCCCCGCAGGCCATCACCTTCCCAGCCATTACCGGCACCCAGTACGCTGCGTCCACGCTTCCATTGAGCGCCACGACCAGTTCCGGCCTGACGGTCAGTTTGGCTTCCATCACCCCCACGATCTGCACCGTCACAAGCACGACGGCCTCTCTGCTCATGCAAGGAACCTGCGCCGTCCAGGCTACGCAGACGGGAAACAGCACCTACGCCGCCGCCACCAGGGTGCAGCAGAAATTCGCCGTGCACCTTGCCCCGCAGACGATCGCCTTTGCGCCCGTCGCGAGCCAGATAGTAGGAGCCAATATGCCGCTGAGCGCCACGGCCACCTCTGGGCTCGCGGTCAGTTTCGTGTCGCTCACTGCGCCCGTCTGCACGGTCGCGGGCGACACGGTCTCGGGATTCACGGCATCAATGCTGGCCAAAGGCACATGCGTGATTCATACCCTGCAAACCGGCAACAACGTCTACGCGGCAGCCCCGCAAGTCTCGCAGGACATCACCGTGAAGGCTAACTAAAAAACGCTCTGTAGACAAGGGAGCGCCTGGCAAGCGCTCCCTTGGGGCCTATTGAGGAACAGACAACTCCTTCCGGTCGTGTTTCCACGCCATGATCCAACGAGGGCTTGACGCTCGCAGCAGCGAGTATCGGCAGAGGAAGTTGGCCGCCGCGTCAGCCCCTCCCTCACTACCAATCCAACCAAAGCCTGTCGATCGCGCAGGCTTAGTCGCGCATTCTTATGAATGTCCGTTCGTTCCCTGCGAAGGTTCTGCTTGCTCGTCACAGATAGCTTCTCCGGTTCGGCTCGAATGGATAACCCTATGAAAGATCACAAGTGGCCAGTTCCAGATTTCAAGATCTGGGGAACTCTGGAAGCCGGAGTTGGAGAGAACGAAAAGCTGCTGGTTGAGGTTCGTGGTTCCCACCCTTCGCCAGAAACAAGCGAAGGCTGGCCAACTAACATTTATGGTCTTGGCAAGGGTGCGCCACCCCGCCATCTTGTAAAAAAATTGCCTGTGAACTATAGTTGACAGGTGATTGAGGTTCGCCAGACCGAAGTCTTCGCAAATTGGCTTCGCAAGCTGCGCGATCAAAAAGCTTTCGTCCGTATTCAAATTCGAATCCGCCGCCTCTCGCTGGGCAACTTCGGAAATGTGAAGCCTGTTGGCGAAGGAATCAGTGAATTGCGCATCGATTATGGTCCGGGATATCGGGTTTACCTCCATCGGCATGGAAACCTGCTGGTTCTACTGCTGGTTGGAGGCAATAAGAAAACGCAGGATGCAGACATAGCCAAAGCAAAGAAGTTGGCCAAGGAGGCTCAAAATGGCGTTTAAAACGACTCTCTGGGATCCTTCGGAGTATCTCGATAGCCCCGATTCCATTGCCGCTTATCTCGAAGCGGCCTTTGAGGATGGCGATCCGGCTTTGATTGCCGCCGCGCTGGGCGATATTGCGCGCGCAATGGGAATGACGCAGCTTGCCAGCCGCGCCGGGGTCACGCGCGAGGCTCTCTACAAGGCTCTCTCGGCCACCGGCGATCCGCGACTCTCCACTTTTTTGGGCGTGATGAAAGGTCTCGGCATCAAGTTGACGCCCCGCGCCGCCTGAGTGGTTCGGCATCGGATTTGTCGGACCCCAGGCCTGGATTTTCAGACTTGGGAAACTTTACAAGCCGAAGTTGGAGAAAACGAACAGCGGCCGGTTGAGGTCCGTGGTCTCCACCCTTCGCTAGAAAAAAGCGAAGGGTGGGCCACCCAACTTTTATGGTTTGGTCAAGGGTGCGCCACCCGCCGCCATCCGCTTATCGATAAACTTCTTTTCGATTGCCAATCTCGATAACGTAGATGCGCAAACTTTTGTCTTGGATTTCAGCGATGATGCGGTAATCTCCGACGCGATACTTCCAAAAATCTCCGAGTACCGAGCCTTTTAGAGCCTCACCGATGCTGCGCGGGTCTTCCAGTTTGGCCACACGCCCCCAAGAAAATCGAGGATACGCTGTGCAATCTGCCGGTCTAGCCTGGAGAGGTCTTTATTCGCACCGGCGTCGTACTCAATCCGCCATGCCATAGTGCGCTTCCATCTCTTTCTGGGTATAGGACTTGCTTCGTCCCGCGCGGTGTGCGATGAGGCGCTGCTCGGCAAGGTAGAGGGCTTCCTGGTCACTGATGTGCTCTTTAAGAGCCTCGACCATATACGAGGTTCTGCTCCGCCCCGTGCGCTCCGATAGCCGAACCAGGCGGGTCTTCAAATCCTCCGGCAAGCGAACAGAAACAGCGGCCATAAGCACCTCCAATTGCGTGTCTGCGCGATTCCAGTATCGCACGAATCCGGCATCGCTGCAGCGATTCTGGGTAGAATTGGGTTGGTGACCCAGGCCGGGATTTTCTGAGCTGGGAGACTTTGGAAGCGGGAGTTAGAGAGAACGAAAAGCGGCCGGTTGAGGTTCGTGGTTCCCACCCTTCGCTAGAAAAAAGCGAAGGATAGGCCACCCAGCTTTTATGGGCGAGTCAAGGGTGTGCCATCCGCCCCTATCGCTTAATTTTCGGCTCAGTACTCATGCCGACACCCAATCCAATCAAGGCACCAAATAGGGCAAAGAATAGGAGTGTGCCGAACCAGGTTGCACCATCCATAGAAAAAGTTCTAACAGTACAGCCCCTAAAGAACCCAACAACAAACCCCATTGCAGCCGCTGCGCCACCAAACCCTAGCACCCGCGATGTGATGATTGCTCTTTGGGCCTTTTTCTTTAACTCCTCCAATCTTTCAGAACTTTCATTTTCTTTCTTGATGAATTCGACAAGTGTCTGAGATGGGGCCTGTATATGTTCGTTTATATCTTCATTGTCATAACTGTTTATACTATATGTGCTATATTGAAGTTGATACCCAGCAATTAGTAAATCAAGAGCCTTCATCGCTGAAAGGAAGCTGTTCTTCGTTAAATGACTCTTGACCTCTTCCACGATATCATGGGCCTTGCTTCCAAAAGTCATCAAATGGAAGCACTGATCATATTTCTGTTTGGCCTCCGAGACCGCTTTCTCTTGAAACATCTTAAGTAACGTGAGCACAGGTTTCTTACTTAATAGATCAGCATCTAATAGTGTTTTGGTCGAATAATATCTATCTTTGTTAATGACATCCGCTAAGATATTAGCAGCTAAGTCCTCTTGGCCATTTGCCGCTAGATATTTTGCCTGTTCAAAACCAGCTTCTACGAACGCTGGAATCAAATTGTAGGCCTTTGCGGCATACTCAATCGCCACCGGTAACTTTTTTTGTAGGTAGCATGATCTGCCAGCATAAAGATAGGCTTCCGCTGTGGCAGTTCTGAATGGACTCTCATCATAGATCGGTGTCTCGTGTGACCCCGGACGAAATGACATTGAGGTATTTGTGCCGCCAACATTTGCCTCCGCAAATGCTTCTCTAGCGGATTTCAGAAAGTATTTCTCTGCCAGGGGGAAATCCATATATTGCTTTGAATATAAATGAATCTGGCCAATGTAATTGAGCGTAATATAGTCCTTATGTTCAATACGTTCGGCTTCTTTGAACCCCTCCAGCGCATCCACGTAAAACGTACTGTCAATGCCTTCGAGGCTAGCATTCTTGAAGTACTTGAGACCCTGCTCAATGTGATACACTCTTTGCTTCTGACTATCAGGGATGCGAAGCAACTGGGCGATATGCCCTAATAGCTGGTTCGTCAATCGCTGCTCTTCAATCAGCAAAGAAAGCTTCCAGTCGAGCATTGATGCCATTGCATTTATTTCTCCTCTAAGTTCGGAGATATTACAATTAATATCTTTAAGATATTGACCAACTTCACTAAACCCAGCATCCAATGCACCGCATACCTGTTGCATTGCTTGTCGCTGTTCGGCGGACGCGCTTTGAAGAGTTGATTGGAGTTCCTTTCTGTTTTGAGCAAGGAACCGGCATTGGCCGGTGGAATTTTCCAAGGAACATATGGT
>CAZDYU010000082.1:0-20905 GCA_964509755.1 uncultured Occallatibacter sp.
CAAAAAACAACTACCCTCAGGAATGGGATTCTACAGAACAATTAGGACTTGACTTCCGTGTGCCGCAACATGGATTTTGAAAGCGGCAATTGCACACCGTCCTCTGTGACCTGCATCGAGGTTTGGAGTTACTGAAATTTGTCGCTTTGTAATCAGGGCTCGACTTTAGTCGGGCCGCAAGAGATTGAAAAGAAAGCTGGGCTTTTAGCCCCTGCAAAACTTCGGTTTGTGAACTGCCATGGTTCGGCTTCTTTTTGATCGTCGATTTTCAACTGCTTCGCAACTCACCCAAATGGTGAAATCGTCAATCATCGTAAGGAGTTTCACTTTGAAGAAGATGACCGAATTCAATGCGTACCGACTGGCGCTTTTAGATTGATTCTGTTGGCCGGTCTGCAATATTCTCATGCAGATCATTGGCGTGGTTGATTGCGAATTCTTCGCGAGTTACCGCGCGAGGTGTGCGTAAAACACTTCACGCCTGCACGAAAGAGGTAAGTTCCATGTATCGATTTCCTTATCTGGTTTCATTGATCCTGCTGCCGGCAGTGGCCCTTGCTCAACAGGCAGGCACTGCCTCCGAATCCAAAACAACTTTGCATCTGACCACGCGCCGGGTGTATGTCGATGTCATCGCGCGAGACTCACACGGCAATATCATGCGCGGCCTCACGCAACAGGACTTCAATGTTCTGGAAGATGGCCATCCGGTGCCAATCGAGTACTTCACCGCGCATCTTCCCGAGCCGCCAGCTTCAGCGGCCACTGCCGAGAGTATGCCGGAAACTTCCAAGACGGAATTTTCCAATATTACTTCCGGCGAGGCTACAAAGCCAATCACCATCGTGCTATGCGACCTGCTCAATACGCCCAATGGCGATCAGCTTACCGGGCGACAGCAGATGCTCAAGTTCCTCGATGCCCTGCCCTCGGGCGAGCGCATTGTGATCTTTTCATTGACCCAAGGGTTGCAGATGACGCAAGGGCTCACCGGCAGTGTTTCGTTACGCTCGGCGGTCTCAACCATGCTGAGGCCGCGCGATGTTGGGCTTGACGATGCAAAGACCGAATCCATGATGGACGATCAGATTGCGGTTAATGCTGCTGCTCAGGGCTTTGGCAATGGTGCTTTAGTACACGGATTGGAAATCGCCAAGGAGCAAAACTACGATGTGCGTGCTCGAACCACTATCTCTTCGTTGGGCGAACTGGCGCGCGCCATGGCAGGCTATCCTGGACGCAAGAGCCTCTATTGGCTCGCGGAGAGTTTTCCACTTTCGGTTGATGTTGTCGGCCCCCCAAAAAACCCTGAAGACTCAAGTACTGGAAAAGGATCGTTAGTGCAGTTCACGGAGAGCCTGACCACCCTGCAAAGCCACTTCAGCCAGACCTCGCAGCAGGAGATGAGCACCACGCTCAATCTGCTGGCAAGCGCGCGCATTGCCGTCTACCCCACCAGCATCTTTGGCCTGGCAACCCAAGCCTCCTCGGCAGCCGTTGGCGGAGGGCTGTCGGGCGCAGCGAATTCCGGCGACCCGCGTGGCGGCTTCTTCACGCTGAGCAACCTCAAGAGCGAGATGCAAGACCTGGCTCAGGAGACCGGAGGCGAGGCGATCTTTGGCACCAACGATATTGCGGGAGCCATGAAACGCACCCTCGACGACGGCGCCACCTACTACACACTTGTCTATAAACCAACCAATAAAGAGTGGAATGGGCATTTCCGCAGTATTCATGTTGAAGCGGCCGGCAGCGGCTCATTGATCTACCGGCGTGGATATTTTGCCACTCCCGACGGCGCGGTCTCCGATTCCGGCGACGATCTGATGCGCGCCATGCAGCTTGGCGTTCCAGAAGAGACCTCTTTGCGCCTTCGCGCCAAGCTGCTTCCACCCGATCCCAAAAACCCCGGCCTGCTCGTCGAAAGCACCGTCACTACCGACGATCTCTCTTTCACTACTACGCCCGACGGCCATCGCCACGCCAAGATTTTGGTCCAGCTAGTGGCCTATAACGACAGCAAACAGCAGCCGAAAACCCTTCCGCAAACTGCGGGAACTTTGAATATCGATCTGGATCCGAAGCGCTATGAGTACATCCGTTCGGCGGGGATCGCGTTTCGTCAGCAACTCGCACTCAAGCCAGGAAAATACCTTGTTGTTCTGGGCGTAAACGACGCGTCAAGCCGCAAGCTGGGCACAGTGGAGATGCCGATAGTTATTCCAGCCAGCTAATGCCTTCTCGTGTAAATTTTGTTCGTCGCAATTGCTTGAAAGAGACGCTGCGAGAATACTATCGCAATTGACGCGCCATATCTGAACAATCAAGCCGGGAGGGTGGCGCAGGTTCGGGTGATAAACCTCCCTGCGCCAGCCGATGCCCCTCGTCGGCTGGTGGCGCATAGCGTAGTAGAATGGCAGCATATTCAGATGGGAGTATATGCCGTGGCAAATACGATAGAGATAGACACGACTGTTCTGGGGTTTGCACCTGAATCGATTAAGCTGAAGAAGCTTGTTGACAGGAATCTTCGGCGCATCGGGAAGCCGGGCCCGAAAGTACTTTCTTGTCTTGCTTTTTTTTGCGTCAGTGGAGCCTTGGCGCAAACCAATATGCCTCCCGTTTTTACATCCTATACAGAGGCCCAGCCCGCGTTTCATGCTCTGCAAGCGTCGCCCGCCCCGCAATCGCCGGCATTGGGAGATTTGACTGTTGCAGCGTGGCCGAATTGGGTTCAAAAACACGATCATGAGATTCGGCTGCGACTGACCAGGGGTGAAGAAGATACTCTTACGGATTTCTTGCGTTTCGGATTGAGCTTCACCAAACAGCCTCCCATCAGCAATCGCGAACTGATCGATTACGATGGCAATCCAGCAATTAGATCCACTGCGGAAGAGCGCATTGACGACCTGGTGAGTGCGATGGCCTCGCCGGGCAGCAACGAGCGTGTGGCGCAGTCGCGGGCTTTTGTCGAGGCCAAGGGCTTCGCGCCCCAGTCCAGCAAATCGGCGGACAAACTCAAAGCCTACCTTCTTGCCAATCTGCTTCGAATGCGCGATGAGTTTTTGCAGTACATTCATCAACCCCAGGGAGCAAATCCCTTTGAGATATTCAAGGACCGGGGAATCTCTCTCGATACGAATCTCTATCCCGACTTCCTGATCGATGTACACCTTCGGCATATGATCGACACTGGCCTTGTCAAGCCAGGATCGATAAAACGCGTTGCGATTGTTGGACCCGGCCTGGATTTCTCAAACAAGGAGGGAGGAAGCGATTATTATCCTCCGCAAACCAATCAGCCATTTGCCGTGATCGACTCGCTCCTTCGCCTGGGCTTATCCGATTCGAAATCGCTGGAGGTTTACACGCTGGACATCAGTCCAAACGTGAATTCGCATATTCAAGAAGCGCGCGCAAAAGCACATGCCGGAATTCCTTATGTGCTTCAGTTGCCATGGAACACCGCGGCCCCGGTCACGGAGGAATACCGCGGCCGCTTCGAGAGTTATTGGCAGAGCTTGGGAGATAAAATAGGCGAATCTACTGCCCCCTTCGCAGTTCCAGCCGCTCTTGCCGATCGAACCAAGATTAAAGCAGTCAAGATTCGACCGGAAATCGTGAGTCGAATCCGTGCGCTTGATTTGGATGTTGTATGCGAGCACTTGAAATTGCCGGAGGATCAGGGCTTCGATCTTGTGATTGGCACCAACGTGTTCTTGTATTACGGATTGTTCGATCAGTTGCTCATCCGCTCGAATGTCTCGCTGATGCTGAAGCCGGGCGGCTATCTGCTTTCCAACGACAAGTTTCCCGATACCGTTCCAGAGTTATTGAAGAATTCGTTAATCACGTCTCAGACGGTGGGTCAATCTCCGGAATACATGTTCTCTTATCAGCGTCAATAGGGTTCGAGCGACTCCCATTCCGGCATCAGACTAACTGCGATTTCCACCGGCCCCGGCGGAATAGCAGGACACTGATCGATGCAATCGCAAACTCGGTGAGCACGATGGACAGGGATACACCCTGTGCGCCGAGGCGCTCTTGCGAGGCCAGCCACCACGCGAGAGGTATTTCCAGTATCCAAAACCCAAGGAAGTTCACAATCAATGGAGTCAGCGTGTCGCCTGCGCCGTTGAATGCCTGAAGTATCACGACCGCCTGCGCATACCCGATGTTGCCGCAAACAAGGATGCGAAGGATCACGGCAGCATTGGAGGCGACTTCTGGATCATCCAGGAATATGCGGACCAGCGGCGTGGCAAAGACGAATAGAAAAGCACCTAAGACGCCCAGAAAAAGCATATTGAAAAAGCCGGCTCTCCATACGATTTGTTCGGCGCGATCCGGCTGGCCGGCACCCAGGTTCTGGCCCACGAGAGTTGCCGCGGCGTTGCTCAGCCCCCAGGCAGGCATCAGGAAAAAGATCAGAATCGATACGGTGTAACTGGCAACGGCCGGCGCGCCATTGAGCGCGACAATTCGAACCAGCACAATCCAGCTTGCATTGATGACGGTGAATTGAACGATGCCGGGAAGGGAGAGGCGAAGCAGGCGCTGAAGCACTGCCGGGTGAAAACGGAAAGGGGTACCGAGGATTCGAATGCGCCCGGTTCCGCGCATCAGCCAAAAGGTTTGACAGAGTATGCCAAACAGGCGCGCGGCAAGAGTGGCAAGCGCCGCGCCTGCAACGCCGAATCTGGGAAAGGGGCCCCAGCCAAAAATGAGACACGGAGCGAGAACCATGTTCACGCCATTTGAGATCCACATGATCCGCATGGCAAGGGCCGCATCGCCCGCTCCGCGAAGAATTGCGTTATTGAGAAGCAGAATGACGATTGCTCCACAACCGCCGAGCGCAATGCGGGAATAATTGGCGCCCATGGTGACGACCGACGCTGATGCGCCCGTGGCGCGCAAGAGCTCTGGCGCCGCCATTCCGCCACAAATCCCCAGCGCCATGGAGATGAGAAGCCCAAGCTGGATAGCTTGAACGGCCGCGATAGCCGCTTCACCTGGGAGCTTCTCGCCGATACGGCGGGCAACCACAGCCGTGGTAGAGAGCGAGAGGCCGAGTCCCACGGCAAAAACTACCGCAAGCAAGGATTCGGTGAGGCCAATTGCAGCAACGCCATTGGCTCCCAACCGCCCGACCCAAAAGAGATCCACAACGTCAAAAAGCGATTGGAGAATTCCCTCGACCGCCATGGGAATCGCCAGCATTAAAATAGATCGATTGATACTTCCGACGGTGTAATCCTGATTCGAGCCATGCAGGGATACCCTGACCGAATTTAAAATCCGAGGTTTCGGTTTCGGAACAGAGATTCCATAATTCATGATTATTCCAAAAGTTTAGCAGAAGAAGGCATGAGATGCACATGATCTGCCGCCTGGCGTCTACGACAGCGATCTGGAGGAGGCCATTGCGCCAAAATAATCCGCATTGTCTTATTTACCGGAAGAAGCCGAAGTTCTTTTTCTTCACCGGCGCAACGGTGCGGCCGGAGACAGCCGCGCTCATCTGGCGGATGGCGCGCGCAATGTCCGAGTCCTCGTCTATCAGCGGCACTCCGTTGTGCTGCATCCGCCGCACCGCATCCGGGTTGTCGGGAATCTTCCACTCCGCCGGCCGAGTCAGTGCCTTGACCACATACTCCTCGGCGATCTCCTGCCTGCGCGCATCAAAGCGGTTGAGCACAATCTCCACCCTGGGGCTTCCAGGAGTTGAGAGCTTCTGGATGACGCGGTTGGCGTTGCGCAAGGGGGCAATGCCAACCTGGGTGACCAGATAGATCACCGCGGAGAGGTCGAAGAGCCTGGTGCTCTCCATATACAGCTTGGCGCCGGCATCGACCACCACGGCGTCGAACTCGAGGCGGGCCAATTCCACAAGTTTGTCGATCGCCCAATCGGAGAAATGCGTGGCGGTCAGTTCAGTGGGCGCGGCCAGCACCCAGAGGCCGGAGCCATGCTTGACCAGCATTCCGTTTAGCAGGCTCCTGTCCAGGCGATTGGCATGGTCCAGGGCATTGGCAATCGAGTGCTCGGCTTTGATTCCCAGGTTAATGGCCACATCGCCCAGCGGTAGATTCAGATCGATCAGCAGAGTTCGCTTGCTTGAGTCTCTGGCCAGAGCTACGGCAAAATTGGTGGCCACAGTAGTGGCGCCGGCGCCACCTTTGGAATTGAGAAAGACCAGCAGGCTTCCATCCGGCTTGCTATAGTTTTCCGGGGGTGGGCGCAGAGCCGAGACCCGCTTCAGTGCTTCGCCCAGCAGATTGCTGTCGATAGGCAGGGTCAAATACTCCCGGGCCCCGGCGCGCATGGCGTTCAGCAGCATTGCCCGATCGGTTTTGGCGGAAAAGACCATCACCGTCGCACGCGCTCCCACACAAATGCTCCGCACCAGATTGAGCGCATACTCTTGATCGCTGTCCAAATCCAGAATCACCACATCGTAGTCGCGGTTCAGAGTTCGCGCCACATCGTCCAGATTGGGAGGGTAAGAGATGAACTCGCGGATCGGGCCATTATGACATTCGCTCAAAGCGCCAATGGCCGCCCTTCGCCGCCCGTGTTCAGGACTGATCACAGAGATGGAAAGCACGCACTGGCCGCTTGCGGCATTGGACAGCGACGCTTTTTTGAACAGGGCACTGGGCATCTCTCCGTGATGGTACACCGGTGCAAGAGGCAAATCGGAAGAAACGAGATCCGAATTGGCGAAGCGTTTGCCGGTTGAAGGATGCAGAAGGAAACTCGAACCATTTCGGGAAGGCGCAAAAAGATCCCGCAACCCATTATCTGAAGAAGCCGAAGAGTTTCTTCTTTTCCTGCACCACCGGCTGTCCGGTGATGGCGGCGCTCATCTGGCGGATGGCGCGCGCAATCTCCGAGTCTTCGTCGATCAGCGGCGTCGCCTTGTGCTGCATGCGCCGCACCGAGGCATAGTCGTTTGGGATCTTCCACTCCGCCGGCCGGGTGAGAGCCTTGTTGATCAACTCCTCGGCAATCTCCAGGTTGCGCGGATCGTAGCGGTTGATCACAATCTCCAGCTTGGGGCTGCTTTTGCCGGAAAGCCTCTGAATCACCCGGTTGGAGTTGCGCAGTTCGGCAATGCCAATTTGCGTAACCAGATAGATCACAGCCGACTCATCGAAGAGCTTGGTGCTCTGCAACTCGAGCCTTGAACCGGCATCGACCACGACCGAATCGAACTCCTGCCGGGCCACCACGACCAACTTGTCGATCGCCTCATCGGAGAGATGAGTTGTCGCCAGTTGGCTGGGCGCGGCCAGCACGGAAAGGCCGGAGCTATGTGCCTCCAGCATGGTCGAGAGCAGATTTGCATCCAGACGGTTATAGTGCTGCAGCGCGGTGACAATCGAGTGCTGCGGCCGGATGCCCAGATTGATCGCCGCATCGCCCAGCGGCAGATTCAGATCGATCAGCAGAGTTTTTTTGCGCGAGTCCTGGGCCAGCGCGACGGCAAAGTTGCAGGCCAGCGTGGTAACGCCGGAGCCGCCCTTGGCGCCGAGAAAAACCAGCAGCCTGCCCTCGTCCTGATTTTTCTGCTCATCTGTGCGGACGGCCGGGCGCATCACCAAAGCGCGCTGCAAGGCCTCGGCCATGACGCCGGCGGTAAAGGGCACGGTGAGAAACTCACGCGCGCCGGCTCTCATGCTGTTCAACAGCATCGCCGGATCGGTCTCGACGGAGAAGACCATCACCGTCGCCCTTGCTTCCAGGCTTACGGCCTTCACCAAATTGAGCGCGTACTCCGGCTCGGTGTCCAGATCCACAAGGACCACGTCGTAGTCGCGGTTGAGCGTACGCGAAACATCGTCCAGATTGGGAGGGTAAGAGATGAACTCGCGCGTGGGGCCGCTATGCGCTTCACCCAATGCGGCAAGCGCCGCACTGCGCCGTTCCCGGTCCGGGCTGATCACGGCTACCGACAGCGCGCTTACTCCGGCCGAGGGAGCACTGGCTGTTCGCTGATCCTTGCTCATCGTCCTTGCCACCTTGCTGCAATTTTATACTGACAGGGCGCGAGGCTCAGACGGGCCGTTTCTTGCTAGAAGGTTAATGGAACAGGTGAAATCCTTTCTTTTTCTCCGGCAGCGGCGGCCTGCCGCAGATTGCCCGCGCCATCTGCTGGATCGCCCGTGAAATCTCCGAATCCTCTTCGATCAGCGGTGTCGCCGTATTCTGCATTCGCCGCACCGCCGCATAGTTGTTGGGAATCTTCCACTCCGGCGGGCGGGTGAGCGCCTTGTTGATGTGGTCTTCGCCAATTTCCTGGTTGTGCGGATCGTAACGGTTGATTACGATCTCGACTTTGGGGCCGCCCGCGACTGAAAGCTTGTTAATCAGCCGGTTCGAATTCCGGAGCTCCGGAATCCCCACCTGCGTCACCATGTAGACGGTGGAGGATTCATCGAAGAGATGCGTGTGCTGCAAGTCCAGCCTCGAACCGGCATCCACCACTACATAATCGAACTCCCGGCAAGCCACCTCCAGCAGCTTTTCCACTGCCTCCTCGGTAATTTGCTCACTGGTCAACTCACTGGGCGCGGCCAGCACCGACAGGCCCGAACTGTGCCCCACCAGCACGGATGAAAGAAAATGCGCGTCAAGGCGGCTGGCATTCTGCAGCGCGTTCACCGTGGAGTACTGAGCCCTGATCCCCAAACTGATCGCAGCATCTCCCAGCGGCAGATTGAGATCGATCAGAAGCGTTCTTTTGCTCGAGTCCTGGGCCAGCGATACGGCATAATTGCAGGCCAGCGTCGTCACTCCGGAGCCGCCCTTGGCGCTGAGAAAGACCAGCAGCTTGCCATTGGTCTTCTTCGTGGGCCGCACGGCAGAGCGCAGCGCCGAGGCCCGCACCAGCGCCTCGGCCATCACGCCGGCTTCAAAGGGCAGCGTCAGAAATTCGCGCGACCCGGCCCTCATGCAGCGCACCAGCATTCCTGAATCGGCTTGCGCGGAATAAACCATCACCGTCGCCAGCCCGTTGGCGCAGATGCTCTCTACCAGATCCAGCGCGTACTCCGGATCGCTGTCCAGATCGACAATCACCACGTCAAAGTTTTTGCCCAGCATCAGCGAGACATCGGCGAGCCCTGGCGGATAGGAGATGAACTCGCGAATCTGGCCGCCCTGACACTCGTCCAATGCTCGGATGGCCGCGTCGCGCCGCTGATCGTCCGGGCTGATCACGGCAATCGACAGCGAACTGGCGCAGAGGGTAAGAGTGTCGGGAAACTGCATCGTGGTCGACATGGCGGTTTCGCTACCCCCAGTTATGTGTGGCACATCCGCTTTTCGGCGGACGCGGGTTGCTGTTAGCGCCTCTCCTATGAGAATTGGAGGAGAAATGGAGAAGAGGTGGAGATCCAGCCTGGTTTTAGAAAGTTCCAAAACCTTAGCAGTTGCTCATACTTGTTATCGGCGTCACAGACGGCAGCATTAGAGGATATTGAGAATATGTTTACCCCCCGAATCCCCTGATAATCTCTCGTACCCCTCCCACAGGCAGAAAACTCGTATCACTACTTGACATGCCATCCCAATACCGGCAAACTGAAACTGATCATATTGCATTTTTTGGAGAAACTTCATGCGAGATTCAGCTCCGCAAGGCACTTATAAAGTTCAAGCCCTGGACAGGGCCTTTGCCGTTCTCGATCTGCTGGGCGAAAGCGATACGCCGCAAGGCCTGGCGCAGGTTGCCGCGGCGCTGCAACTGCACAAAAGCACCGCGCATCGCTTCCTCATGGTTCTGGAGCGCCACCGCATGGTGGAGCGCACCACGGGCGGCAAATTCCGCCTTGGCCTGAGGCTCTTCGATCTGGGCAACCGCGCCATCGACCAATACGACCTGCGCGACCGCGCCCAGCCGCATCTGCGCAAACTGGTCACCGAGACCGAAGAGACCGCACACCTGTGTATTCTGGAGGGCGCGCACGTCATCTACATTGACAAGATTGAGCCGGCCCGCTCCGTGCGCATGATCACCCGCATCGGCGCCAGCAATCCCGTCTACTGCACCTCGGTGGGCAAGGCGATTCTGGCCTTTCTGCCCGAAGAGCGTATCGCGGACGTGATTCGCCGCACCCGCTTCGAGCGCTTCACGCACCGCACCATCGCCAACGCCGAAGCGCTCCGCGTCGAGATTGAAAAGACCCGCCGCCGCGGCTATGCCGTAGATGACGAGGAGCTTGAAGAGGGCCTGCGCTGCATCGCCGTGCCGGTGCTGGATGCGCAGCGGCTGCCGGTGGCCGCGGTCAGCGTCTCCGGTCCCTCCTTCCGCGTCACCGCGGCGAAGTTGCCCGGCATCGCCAACCATCTCTTGCAGTGTGTTCGCGGCATCTCGGTCGATATGGGATACACGCCCACTGGCCGCGCCAATCGCGCCGTCTGGTCGGCGTAGCGGTTGTCAGTTTTCTGTTGTCAGTCGCAAGTTGTCAGTCGTCCGCCGGCCTCTTTGTAGCGCCAGCCCCTGGCCATCTGTAGCGTGGACCTCCCGGTCCACGCTGGTTTTTTCTATGGCACAATTTCACAGGCCGCGAAAAGACTCAATCGAAGCCACGTATGGTATCAGTGCATCACTTCAGCCGGGGCGATAAAGCCATTCTTATATCTTCTGCTTGCCCGCTCAGGCTCCTTTGAAAACGCCCTCCGGCGACCACCATTTTCATCCCCCCTTGTGACCGGCACGGCCATGAACGGCTCATCCTATATTGGACAAGAGTGGAGTTGGCTTTTTCAGGCGAGTTGGCATATCTTCGTCTTGTGAGATCGCGCCGGATTCTTTGCTCCGTTTTTTAGAAATCGAGGGTTTCTCGTTCATTTTTGCCTGAAAGCGTTCATGCATATGCATTCATATTGCAAGGGAAGGCAATTGCTGGCATCCTGAATTTCTTTTGTAGTCTCACTGTGAGGGGCCCCTTTGCGGGGCGAGGGCTTTGGATTGTCTGAACTGGAGCACAACGAGATTGATCTTTCCGCAGGCCGGCCTCTGATCGACATCCCTCCGCAGAGGCTATCGATGCCGAACTGGTTCGCCGTCTACACCACGCCGCGCCACGAAAAGCGCGTGGTTCAGCATCTGAGCAACCGCGAAATCGAGAATTATTTGCCTCTATATCACCCCCAGCACAAGTGGAGCGGCGGCTCGACACCTATTCTGGATCTGCCGCTTTTTCCCAGCTATGTCTTTGTCCATATTGATCGCGGCCAGCGAGTACGCGTTTTGGAAGTGCCGGGCGTTCTGACCTTTGTGGGCGGCACGGGCGGAAAACCGGCCCCGCTGCCGGATACAGAGATCGAAGCGCTGCGCTCCGGCCTTACCCTGCGCCGCGCCGAACCTCACCCGCTGCTGACGGCGGGGCAGAGGGCGCGGATTCGTTCCGGTGCGCTGGCCGGAATGGAAGGCGTCGTTGTTCGGCTGAAAAACAGGCTGCGCGTCGTGTTGACCGTGGATCTGATTCTGCAGAGCGTGGCTGTTGAAGTGGATGCATCAGAGCTGGAGGTTCTGTCCCCTGGAGCTTCTGGCGGCCTTCAGGGTTGCACGGCCATTCCCCGCGCCAACTCAGCGCAGGGGTCGCTTGGCCGATTCAGGCGGATAACCTAGCCTCCATCATGCAAGTAGCTGCATGCATGAATTCAACACGCGGCTGAACAATGCAGCGCACAGTTTTTCTTTTCGTGACATGCCGCCCTTGGCCGATGCACAATAGAAGTAATCAGAGGAGCAGAACTCTTCTGACCGATTTTCCCCTCCCCTCTCTGTTCTACGAACCATACATGTGTTTTGTCACGTGCTGGAGGTTGGTATGGGAATCAACTGTATTCGTTGTGGTCAAGCGACTTTTCGTCCATCGCGCTTCCGATTTCGGCTATCTGATCTCTCTCATTTAGCCCTTTTTCAGATGCCGGTGCGGTGCATGAGCTGCGCCAAGCGAAGGCACGCCTCGCTTTTTCAGTATCGTGAATTGGTCAGTGCGCGCAAGGCAAGACGTGGCGCCAGCCTGGGCTCAAAATAGCTCCTATGCGAACCGGTCGGCGCAACAGTGAAGATTCTTCGGGTAGGGCGAAGCCTTCTCCCGGCTCAAGGGACAGGGTCAGGAGTAACCGCGGCTGACGCAGTCTTGTATTGCAAATTGAGTATCGCTAATTGATACCCGCTGGGAAGAATCGGGTAACTAAGTGCATCGAGGTTCGAGGGAAGGTGCTTTGGCCCCAGCAAACGCCAAGCTTCCGGAGCCTGCCAGGGATCATAACCGGCGTCGGCAAGTAGAGATAAGACTACCCTGGCACGTTGCTTCTCCATGACAATCGGGTCCGTCATGTTCGCCGCTGTCATGTCGCCAATCGATGCTACAAGCCCAAGCCCCGGAACAAATGCTCCTCCAATTTCACCGGCGATTTCTGTGCCCAAAGCAACGCGATTGGCCACGATGATTCGCGCCGCCTGCCGTTGCAAATTGAAAGCCACGCCATCGGCCAGCACCGCAGCCAACTTGTCATCGTCCTTGAGCCGCACCGCCATCTGCAATGGAACCAGAATCAATCCATCGATCGAACAGATTACGTAGTGAATCTTCTCCGCATCCACTGCATAAAAACGGAAGTTGATCTTGGAAGGGTCGGTTTCAGGCAACTCATTTTGATACCTGGGAATCACGCGCATCCCTATGCGACGTACACGATCCTGCAGCGCTGGATCGGCCGGAATCCGATGCCATCCACCAACCGGCGCCAACTTTACCTTTCCGGCTTGCGTGCGAATGTCCCCTTGGTCCGAAGCATCCTTGGGCAACGGCGCACTGCTTTGAGAAGCGCTACTCTGAATTGAAGACCGGGGTGGCTGAAACTTCAAGTCTGACACTTCCAATCCTGGCACCGCATTGACCTTTGCCTTCTTGGCAGGGAAGAATTCGACCTTTGATGCAACCAGAAGACCTGTAGGATCGCGCTTCCCTTTGTAATGTACCCAGGTGTTTGCACCAACATCGGCCAGCGTTTTGAGGCCTTCTGAAAAATCAATCTTCGTGGCGGAGGTGATTTGAATCCGGTAGCCATCCGCCTGAAAGACCGGCTCCGGTCCGCCGGAAATGACCTTGTCAATAACGCCAAAGCCCGCGAGCGCTGGATTCGCGTCGTGGAGAATGACGACATCTTTCGCAATGACGGGAAAAATGGTCTTGTTTAACCTGTCCTTTGCGCCAACAACCTGGACATAAACACCAATCTTCATTGCGGGGCACAGGGAGTTATCAGCGGCATTCATTTTGCATTCGATCCATTCATCGTTTGGATCACGATAGCTTGTACCGGCGAATGTAGCCACATGTCTCCCGTTGACGTCGAAGCCCGCGGGAAAATGGATGAAGGTAATGTAACCCTCCACAGCAACATCCTGCGTCTGCGCCGACGCGCAGAGGGTAGGCACACCAGTTGCCACCAGAAGCAGGATGAATGGGCACAAGAGTCGAAAGACCATGCGCCGAAACCGCATAGAGAAAGACGGAACCATTTCAAACTCCACGAAAGCGGATTTGAGATGAGTATAACGCCAATCGCCCACCGAGTTGGGACTCGGCGGGCGGCCAGGGCTAGGTATTAAGGGCGAGGTGATTAATTCGTCTGGGGCAAGGACGCGCCAGCCTGCGGTGGCGCGGGGGGCTTGGGCTTGGGCGCTTCCTGCTTCTTGGATGGCGCAATAATCGCGTGCAGGATGGTGCCTTCCATGCGCGGCATGAACTCCACAATGCCCGCATCGCCAATGTCCTGGATGAGCCGGTTGACGATGGCATAGCCCAGGTCGCGGTGGGCCATCTGCCGGCCGCGGAAGCGCAGGCTGGCCTTCACCTTGTCGCCGCCGACAAGGAACTTTACCGCCTGGTTCTTCTTGGTCTGATAATCGTGCTCATCGACGGTTACGGAGAACTTGACCTCCTTGACCGTGATAATCTTCTGCTTCTTCTTGGCGGCGCGCTCGCTCTTTTCTTTCTCGTAGAGGAAGCGGCCGTAGTCCTGGATGCGGCAGACCGGAGGAACCGCGTTTGCCGAAACCTCGACCAGGTCAAGGCCGCGCTCCCGGGCAATTCTCATTGCCTCAAAAGGCGCCAGGATGCCAAGTTGTTCGCCGTTTTCGTCGATGACGCGGATTTCGCGCGCACGAATCTTTTCGTTGATGCGGATAAAGGACTTTGCCGAACGTTTGTCGAGTGCGATGGTGCTCCTCCAAAAGTCGCCGCCGCCTGCATTCCGGCTCAACCGGAATCGCCGCAGACACACGGGCGCACACTGAGTATAGCATTGGCCCGCCTTCTTGGAACAAAGGGTTTACGGCGGATTTCAGCCATGGTGCAATGAAATGCCGGCAGGCAGGATGTGGATGGGTCTATTCCGAGAGCCATCTTGCAGAAACTTCTATCTGGATCTTCGTGAATACACATTTCTGTAAAGATCGTTTTGCTTTATTGTATAGAAAGGTAGAAATACAGGAGGTCAGGTACCATGGCCATCAGCATCAAGTCCCCCGAGGCGGATCGCCTTGCTCGCAGCCTTGCCGCCGCCACTGGTGAATCCATAACCATTGCAATTACTGTTGCCATGCGGGAGCGTCTGGAGCGGGTAGAACACAAGCAGTTGAACAAGGCCGCACTCTTGGAGGAAATTCGAGCGATCAGCCACCACTGCGCCTCTTTGCCTGAACTGGATACACGCAGCGAGGATGAGATTCTCGGTTACGACGAAAATGGTATCCCGGCATGATTGTGGATACTTCGGCACTGATCGCCATTCTATTTGAAGAGCCTGAGGGGCATCTCTTCGACGTAGCCATCCTCAACAATGCGGATTGCCGAATCTCTTCGGCGTCGTATCTTGAGGCCGCGATGGTCTTGCTGGCGCGCAAAGGCGCAGACGGCGTTCGTAGCCTGGATCTTCTTATTCTGCGAATGGGAATTGGGATTGTGTCTTTTTCTGAATCTCACGCGCGTCTGGCGCGCTTCGCATTTGAACGCTACGGCAAGGGGTTTCATCCCGCCAAGCTCAACTTTGGCGATTGCATGGCGTATGCGCTGGCCAAGGAGACCGGCGAAGAGTTGCTCTTCAAAGGAACCGGCTTTGCGCAGACCGACATTGCGGTTGCGAAATATTGAACCGACGGAGGCTTGACCCCTGTTTTCATCAAGAGGTGGATTCCGGCAACTTCCCCAGCGCATCCTGAATCGGCTCGCCGGAGTAGGGAATCTCCGGTTGGAAATCCTTGCCCAGCAGAGCCGCGCACGAAAAACTTTCACTCCAGGCAAAGTTCGAGGGGTCTCACCCAAGCCAGACTGGCTGGCAGCATGGCGTACACAGCAGAAAGCCCAGCCGTAAAGGCTGGGCTTTCTGCTGTTGCAAATTGTTAACTGTTAACCACCGCAACTGGCGAAGACCAATACCTGAAGACGCGGCGTTACGGCATCACCGTTTGCGATGCATGGTTGCCGTGAGGAATGGCGACGATCGCGGTGGGCTCCTGATCGGTGGGGTAAGGCGACGCCTGCGTCACGCTCAGTGAACCTCCAGTCGGCTCCAAACGAAAACCGGAGAGGGTGGCGCCCAGATAATTGGCTGTGTAAATGAAACGGCCCAGTGCCGGGTCAATCGCGATTGCGACAGGAAGACTATCCGTGGCGTTGAGTTGGCTGCCTGATGAACCCACCATGACCGTGGGAGTGCCATTGGTCAGGTTAATATCGTAGCCTGAAACGGTGTTATCCAGCGCGTTGGTCAGATAGATGAACTTGCCGCGCGGGTCAATGACGATGGCATTCGGCTCGTTCCCGGTTTTGAAGGGGCCGTTGGCTATAAAGTTCAACGTATTGCCGGTCGCGATTGTATAGCCGATCAGCTCGGAAGAGGCGTAGTCGGTCACGTAGAGGAAGCGGTTGGTGGGATCGGCGGCCAGTGAACTGGGCTTGACGCCAGCCCGGTAAGGGCTGCTAGCGGGTGCGGTCAGCGCGCCGCCCGAGCCAACGGTGAAGGCAAAGACCCAGCCGGGATTGGCGGTGCTGAAGACTGTGCCCGCGGGCGCTCCGGGATTGTAGGCGGATTGATCGTAAGCCGAGACAAAGACACCGTCGCCCGGGATCGATGTACTATTGGCCAGGACACAGACGCCGGTGGGGATGATGGTGTCAGAGGAGTAGTTGGAAAGGGTCAGAGCTATTGGCGGCGTTGCCTCGGAGCCGATTGTGCCGGAAGAGAGCGAATACTCGGTCAGCGTCGCTGAAGTGGTTCCAGTAACCACATACAAGTAGGTTCCCGCGGTGTTCACGGCGAGGGCGACCGGCACGCCACTCAGCGTGACGGAATCCTTCGCTGTGAGATTCCCGCTCAATCCTATGGTGAAGTGGGTAATCGAATTGCTGCCCGCGTTTGCGACATAAAGATTCGCATAGTCGGAGGTAGTGGTCATGGCGACTGGCCTGACTCCGCCGGTGGAGACGGCGGTTGACACCGGTCGCAATGCGCCGGATTGGGAGTCTACCGCGTAGGTCTGGATATTGCCATCTGTTCCGCTTTGCCAGCCGGCAGCGGAGGCCACGAATACGAAATCGATGGTCGTGATTGAGCAGGCAGTCAAGAGAGTGGCCACAAGAAGGCCTATGGAAGAGACCAGAAAAAGCTGGCTCGATTTGCTGAACTTCATGCGCTTCCTTCGTCGTGGGCGAGTCAAAATGCGGGCCCAAAAACCGGTTAAGTTGCCCCGTAGTTATTCTAAAAGCCCGGAACGGGGTGATGCTTAAGTAGACGGCAGCATACTGCGGCTTATTTTGCCGTGCTGCCGTGTGGAATCGCCACCACCGCCACAGGCTGGGCGTTGGAGCCATAGGGAGAATGCTGCGTATTGACGAGCGTGCCCGCGGTGGGGCTCAACTCAAAATCGGAGATGTCGTTGCCGAGAAAATTGACGGTAAAGAGAAAGTGGCTGGTCGAGGGGTCGATGCCTATAGCTACAGGCTGAAGCCCGGTGGCGTAGTTGGCGATGAAGGTCAACACTCCGTTGCTTCCAATCGAATAGGCGCTTACGTTGTCGTCCTGCGCATTGGCGACGTACGCAAATGAATAGCTGGGATCGACAACGATCGAGGAAGGCTGATCGCCGGCCGTGATGCTGCTGAGCCTGGTCAGTCCAGCGGAGCCAGATGAATAACTGACCACAAGGCCGTTGATGGAATCCGTCACGTACAAATTGCCGCTGGAATCGCTTGCAATCGCGGAGGGGTGAACGCCAAGTCCCGAAGCGCCAACTCCCATGTTATGGGGTACACCGCCGTCAAGGGGAGCCAGCGCACCGCTCGAAGCGACGGCAAAGCCAAAGATGTAGCCAACATTGGGTGTAACGGAGGAGTCATAAGCGGTGACGTAGACATATTCGTTTACAATATCCGCGTATCCAACCCCAGTGGTCCCGTTGCTGATGCCCGTCACGTTTGCTTCAAACTGCGCGGAAGTTAACCCTGTCGAAAGCACCGTGACCAGTTGGCCGTTCAAAACTGAACCAGTTGAGGCAAAGCCTGAAAGATAAACGAGGCTACCCGCCACCGCACTCTGATTCGCGGTAAAAGTCGCCACTCCTCCGGTCACGGTACCAGCAGAGATAGAAACTTCCACGTCTTCGCCGAAGGAATGGATCGCAGTAGGCACAATCACGTCTTTGGGCGCGCTGGGCAAACTGAGCGGCCAATAGTCCGAGCCATTGCCAGGATTGGTGACCGGCGTGGGCCCCGGCTCGCCGGGCATGGTGCTTTTGGCGTCGGCGATCGGGAAGACGCCCACCGACCCGGAGCACGGCTCGGCTGACGAACAACTGGGCAGCGGCTGATAGGTATCCACGATAAACAGATTCAATCCGTTCACGGCAACCGCCATCGGAAGGCTCCCAGGGGTGTTCACCGTGCTCTGCGGATAGAGCTTGCCGTCGCTGCCGATTCCGAATTGAACGATCGTATTGTCGTTCTGATTGACAACGTAGAGATTGGCGTAGTCGCTGGAGACGGCTTCAGCCACCGGGTTGCGGCCGCCGGAGGGGAAAGGCGAGGTGGGAATCTGGCGCATCGCGCCGGAGACCGCGTTGATCTCAAAGACGTCGATCTCACCGTAGCTATAGGGCCCCGCGGCTTTGGAGCTGGCCACGTAGACAAAGTCCGTGGTGGCGGTGCCGCAGGCCGTTAAAACTCCGGCCGCCAACAGACTCACAGCGGAGACCAGCAGCAGCCTCGATTTGTTGAACTTCATGCGCATCTTTCGTCAGCCGGCCGGAAACTTGGACCGGCAAAAACAGGTTTGGAATCGAATCCCAGGCAAATGGAGGGAGCATTCATGCCCGGAATTCGGCTGCGTTCTTGACATTCGTCTCCTGAAACGGCGGACAACCGCCGTCCCAGGGCGCAACTGCATAAAGCAATCTCTAGTTACCGATACGTCCATCCACCAGGCACCATGTAGGCGGTCCGGTCAACGCATAATCCGAGGCCACCTTTGACGACTGGTTAAGCGGGGTCAGTACGCCGGAAATTTGATCCAGCACCTGTCCCGTTACATTTTGAGCGTCGGAGTTGGCCGTATAGAAGAACTGATTCGAGGGATCCTCGACCATGCAGACCGGCCCAGCGCCGGCGCCGAAGCTGAGTTGCGGGGATATTTCGGTGGGTAAGTTTGAACTGTTTATTATCCAGCCGGCAACACCGCTCAGCGGCAGCGAGGAATCGATTTGAGGAACTCCCTGGTTGGCCACGTAGAAGCGAGTGCCTTGAGTGCCTTTGTTCTCTACCACCAGATAAACGGGATTTTTCTGGTTTGGATCATCGGCAATGGGACCGCTATTCGTAGACGAAAGCGCACCGTTTGAACCCACGCTCCAGGGAATAACCTGACTGGGCGAGGTAGTGCTGACGCCGTTTAATGTCACCGTGAGCGGATCGTTGTCCAACACCCAGAGGTAGCCGCCGGCGTAGACCAGGGCCGTGGCGTTGTAGACGCTGCCAATCGAGTCCGATAAGTTGCTGGAGGTAATGCTCAACTGCCCGGTGGTGGAGGTATAGCCATAAGGAAAGATCGTATCGCCAGTAGCGGGTGTACCGACGAGCGTCATAACATTTGAACCTGCAAACGCAAAATCGATGGCGTTGGCCGGTACGGGGAAGTAGGTCAGATTCTGTGTACCGCTGGCTGTCGTCGTCACTTGCACTTGCTTGTTCTGGACCAGGCTCAGGCGTCCGGTTGTCGAATCGATGGCAAAGACGGTAATGTCGCCGCATGTCGAGGCGCCATTCAGAGCCTGTGTGCATCCATTGGCGAGGCCGGTAGCGCCGGAATAATTGTCCGGGGAATCGTGATCGAGCACAAGCAGGTAGTTTCCAGAGCTATCCGAGGCCAAGCGAAAAGGATTCGTTCCCTGCGAATAAAAGGTCTGCTGCGGCGTGAGAACGCCGTTTGCGCCCAATTCAAACTCGGTAATATTCGAATTCTTGCAGGGATTGGTGGAGGTGCAGATAGCGCCGGGTGGATTTTCGCTGACGCCTTGATTGAGCACATAAAGAAAGCGCGATTGGCCCAGAAGCAAGGCGCGAATAGGGTTGGCGCCGCCGGAAGACACGGGTGGATTCAGCCCGTTGATGGGGGTCAGTTTGCCAGTATTGTGGTCAATTTTGAAGCCTGCAACATATCCGTTGCCGCTGGATCCCGACGTCACGGTTCCCGTCACGTATAAAAAGCCGACTGAATAACTCTGAGCGCAAGACGTGATGCTGAGGATAACGCCAGCCGAGAGGGCGCTCATCAGGAGTGCCTTGCCAAATTTCTTGAACTTCATGCGATTCCTTCATCCTGGTCAGGTGAATGCCGCCAGGTTTGCTAGTTCCACAGCAGAGCTGGGTTGGGACCGGTCCCTGTTGCATTGTAAAAGCCGAGGGCAGGTTGTGCCTAGTATTCGGTGAAGTAGGGGCAAAAGAGGGCATTTTTCCGCCCCGCTCCCTCAGGACGCCGTGAAATCCGCCGCCCATTTGGCTTCCCGTCGAAAAACAAGTACAGATGCGGCTTGGACGCCTCAGGGAGGGAAAAGGTCAACGCGTCCTATTGATCCGGTTCGAAAACAGAGTGAGGCATCCCACCCATTCCGCAAAGAACACGGAATGGATGGGGTACCCAAATCACAGTATTTATGGGTCGAATCAATACTGAAAAGATCCCTGCGAGGCTTGGAGACAGGGCCGGAGCCGCGGCTTCTTCAGCCACGGCACCGGTCACGGGTCAGGCCAGCGACCGATTTACCAGACCCGGCAGGAACTGGCCGGAAGCATGGGTTGCCCCTTGGCGCAGCCAAAGGCCTTGCCGAATTGGTCGAAGTTCTGCACGGTGCCGTTTACGCGCCAGCGGCCCGGTGAGTGCGGGTCGGTGAGCGCCGATTGGCGGGCGGACTGTTCGGTCACGTTTTCGCACCAAACCTGCGCAAAGCCCAGAAAGTAGCGCTGCGCCTCGGTGTAGCCGTCAATCTTTTCGTCGATGCTCTTGCCCTGAGCCGCCAGCGTATCGAGGAGAGCAGCGTAGGCGATGCGCAGGCCGCCGTTGTCGGCCGTGTTCTCGCCCAAGCTAAGTTTGCCGTTCAGCTTTTGCGCCGGGGTGTCACCCTTGGCCGGAGCAGCCTCAAAGCCGCTGTATTCATCGGCAATGCAATCCTCGCGCGCCAAGAAAGCCTTGCGGTCTTCCGGCGTCTGCCATTCGCGCAGGTTGCCTTTGCCGTCGAATTGCGAGCCTTCGTCGTCGAAGCCGTGAGTCATCTCATGGCCGATCACCACCCCGATGCCGCCAAAGTTCACCGCCGGGTCGA
>CAZDYU010000083.1:0-20114 GCA_964509755.1 uncultured Occallatibacter sp.
TGTTTAACAGAGTCGAAAAGACCGTTTACACAAAATGTTTTACACCCTCGATAGCCACGGTCTAAAGGTTGAGGAGGGCTTGCGTACCGGGGAGCAAACAGAGGAAATGTCCGCGTCTGAGAAGTCCAGCTACCGGGGCGGGATTCTCATCATGCTAGTTTTGTGCCTGGGCATGGTCGTTGGCACTCTTCTGCTTCTCGCTATTGAGGTTTTCCCTCATCATCCGGTCTGGAGCCGGCCCAATGCCCGATTTCTTCTCCTCTTCGTCTTATTCAACGCCGCGGTGTTTCTAATCATTCCTGTTGCAGCTCTTTTGAGGATCTTTCGCCGCAAAAAAAACTCCGGGAGCTACTTCCCCATTGGCGAGGATCTGAAGAAGTATCGCGCTCGCCGCAAGAAGCCTCAACCCATGTGGAAAAAGATTCTGTCCGCGGCGTTTGAACTCTTCGGTGCAATTGGTTTCATCATCGATGCAATGCATAAATCGCACCGGGGCGGATGGGAGTGGGTATTAGCGTCTTTTCTTGGTTTGTGCGCGACGATTACCGTCTTGGCGATCATCGGTTCGCTATTGGGACTTGGAAAGTTCGGGCGGCGGGAAGGTTTTGCTTGCCCGGACTGCGGCGCAGCGCCTCCAATTGGCAAAAAGTGGAAGTGCGATCAGTGTGGCAAGGGTTTTGATACCTTCTTGTCTCGCGCCGTGTGCCCGCATTGCGGAACTCAGTACCCGACCACGATGTGCGGCAGTTGCCATGCGATGCGCCCGATGAACGATTGGATTTACGCTTATGCGGCGCGGAACAGCGGTGCGGCGGTTGGCCCGGATTTGAATGCTGGAAATGGATGGCCCACATCTCGAATTTGAGATGCGGGAGACGATAAATCGCTTGCGCTGACAGCGTTCCTTCAACTCTTCAATAACACGATTTCCAGCTTGTCGCCCGGCTTCAGGTTGACGTCGCCGCCATTGGAGAAGAAGGCCAGCGTTACGCATGAAACCGGAATCATGTACCAGGACTTGAAGACGACGCCTGAGAGCCCATCCGTCAAATCCTTTGCTCCAATCCCCACGCCGCCCGCGGTCAGCATACTGGCGATGGCCCGGCCGCGCCCCGGCTGAATCTTCCCCTCATCCTGTTCCTTTTTGGATTGCACCATCACCGGCTGATCGAAGGCGAGCATCAGGTGTCCGCGCCGGAAGAATCGCCGCGCCGGAGTGGAAACCAGATGTCCGGAGTACATTCCCGATGGGCACTTGACAGAGAACGGCGTTCCGGAAACCATCCACGAAGAGGCGTAGGTTTGCACGGTGCAGGACTCGGCGAACGTCATGCTTGAGATCAAAAAGATTGCCAAAGCCAAAAACTTTTTCATGAATAACTCCCCTTGTCAATTTGCAAACCATAGCAGATTGTGGCAAAAGTCAACATAGCCGAAAAATATCCCGCAGGGGCTAAAGCCCAGCATTGATATGATTGGCCTTATCGGCCCGACTAAAGTCGTGCCCTGGTTACAAAGCCTTCGGGAATAGCCTCGTGTTGAGTTTTCCCATATCCCGTGTAGTCGTGCCCTCACAAAACTTGACTTTCACCACCGGTTCTTAATCGTCATCTGGATCTGGAGGGCCGGAGGGCGCTTCCTTCATAATCGTATCCACCGTGACCTTATGCTTGATCTCGACAAACGGAGTAACCGTTTGGGTGTAGTCGAAGAAGTCGGAGAGATCGCTTGCCGTGGCGTCGCGCGCTCCGGTGTTTGGCAGGTTGAAGTTCTTTTCGATGAAGGTAAGAAGGCTGGCCGTCTCTGAGACTTGATGCGAAACATATCCGTGCTTCGCGTAAGGAGAAATGACGAGCAGAGGAGTGCGGAAACCCGGTCCCATGTTGTCAACGACCGGCGGAAGGACATGGTCGTACCAGCCTCCCCAGTCATCCCAATTCACCAGAATTGCCGTTGAATCCCAAAAGGGGCTGGCGCCGATGGCGTTGACGATCGAGGCAACCCAATCCGGCCCCTCGCCTTTGTTCTTGAGGGGATGGTCGGAGTGATCCAAATCCGGAGTAATCCATGTTACTTGCGCCAGGTCACCGTTGGCGATGTCGGTAAAGACCTGAGTGCTGGGTGTAATGATATTTGTCGCCCAGTCCTGGCCGAAAAATATTTGACGGATAGCCTCATACCCGTTCCAGTTGGAGCTTTTCCCGAAAGAGTAGTATCTCCATGTCAATCCGTTGGCATCGAGTATATCGGCCATGGTCTGGTAATCGAAACAGGGATAAATTCCGGGTAGATCGGTGCCGTCGGGACCAATCAGAGAAACTGTTGTGCCTTCGGGTGAGTCGCATCCACACACCGGGTTGTTGGGATTTTCATCGGTCCCGCCGGATTGGCCGGCAATCATGTATTGGTGAGCGCCAAAGCTGGGGCCGGTATTGGACTGGAACAATTGGTCGCCAAGGGCATATTGGTTGGCCAAATCCCAATACGGTTGAATATAGGTTGACGGCACGTAGGAGTAAGGATACAGCGAAGGCTGTCCCGGGATGATCTGAGCGAATCCATCCATCTTGCCGTTGTCCCAGTCTCTCCACCATGTTCTGTGGGAGTTGTCAATTTCGTACGTTCCAGTGAGCGGGGTAGGCGATAGCGGCACAAGCGTGCCCTTGCTCATGCCGCTTTGAGCCGAGTCGGCGCCGGGAAAACCGTTAAAGAGGTTATCGAAGGTGCGATTCTCCTGCATGATCACGACAATGTGCTTGATGGGGTTGCTATTCGGAATGTCGACACCAATCGAATAAGTCTGGCTGTTCGAGTCCCCATAGTCGTCGGCTGCCGTCACTGTGAACCAGGAGGTGCCCTTGGCCGTGGGTGTTCCAGTCACCGCGCCGGTGCTCGCGTTCAGGCTCAGTCCCATAGGCAGCGTGCCTGACAATGAGTAAGTCAGCGCGCCACCTCCGCCTGTGGCCGCCGCGCTGCCTGTATAGGCAACGTCATAGGTCGCATCAAACGGCATGTTACCGGCAAATTTGATGGGCGGGGCCGCGTAGACGGTCAAGGTAAGCGCCGGCGTTGTCGCAGTCAACGCATTGGGCGTACCCGAATCAGTCAACTGAAAGACCAGGTTGCTGTACGCCCCTATGCAGGATGTGTTGGGCGTGCCCGCAAGTAGCGCTCCGGAACTCGATGCGGTAATCGTAAGGCAGTTCGGTAATGTGCCGCTCGTCAGTTTCCCTGTGTACGGAGGGATGCCCCCGGAAGTCGCCAGCAGTTCAGAGTATGCCGTTCCCACGGTGCTTGCCCTCAACGCCGTAGCCGTTATCGCCGGACCGGGCGGCACAATGATGGTCGTGCTTGCCGTCTGGCTTGGGTCGGCTACCGAGGTGACGGTCACCGTTACCGTCAGCGCTGAGTCAGAAGGCGCAGGCGCGGTGTAGGTTGCCCCGTAGGCGGATGTTTTGGAGAGCGTGCCGCCGCCGCTCACGGTCCAGGAGACGCCGGCGCTGTTCCGGTCGTTGGTCACCGTTGCCGTCAGCGTCGTTGAATCGCTCCCATCCACGGTCTCTGCCGATGACGCTACATCAACGCCGATACCCGCGGCACTGCCCCCGCAACCGGAGAAGCCGAAGGATAAAAACGCCGCGATGAAAACCGGATAGAAAAGCGTACCGCTCGAAAAACCAGCGAGAGTGCGTATCGTTTGAGGAACAAGAAGCTTCCGAGAGGAGAGACATTTCTTAAATCTGGAGTAAAGATAGGACATGCGTGTCATCCGTTCAATCGGATTTTGTTTTTTTGTGAATCGAATTATATCGTTCCTCTGGTGGACTGCGATAGCAGGGAATTGTTGGCGCTGGGGATGCGTGGCCTGACCCCTAATCCCTGCTTTTCTTACCCCGCCGGCGTAACCGCCGCCGTCACCGGCCTGGCCATCAGCGAAGACCGCACCCGCTCCGACGGCCATACATAAACCGCCAGCCGCCGCGCGTAATGCAGCACCGGCTCACTGCTTGGCAGCTTGATGCCCAACGCCGAAGCCAGATCGTTCTCTTCGATCACCGCCTCAGCCTCTTCCAGCGGCGAAGAAACCTGGTGCAGATTGGCCCGCACCGGCTCTCCGTCGCGGTTGCGCGTGAAGAGGCAGTAGCGCTCCATCAAAAAGTACTCCAGCGACCCCGAGCGTATCTCCGCCAATCGCCGCGACGGCCCCAGCCCGCGATAGCGCGCCCGGAAGACCACCTTCCGCCCGGCAAGCCGGCGCCGGCTGTAGAAGTCGAACTCCCGCTCCGAGCGCTGCTCCAGATGCATATCCGCCCAGTGGTAGGGCAGCCGGTAGAGCGCGCGCCCGACCGCCACCGCCAGCAGATTGCAGGCATCCAGGCTCAGGCAAACCACCCCCGGCGTCCCGCTCCGCTCCTCGCGCACATAGGTACGCAGGCTCAAGTCGGGAAAGCTCCGCGATCCGGGAATCGGCGGCAGCCCGCGCACTTTGATCCGATCCATCCAGAACGGCATTGCGCCCAGCCAGGCCGAGCCTTGAAAGGTGTCCACCTGCAAGCCATCGGGCAGCAGCGGCTGCAGCGCCTCCGCAGGCACCGGCCAGTGCGCAAAAAGCAGATCGTTCCAGCGCTGCCGCATCAGCCAGCGGCCCGAAGGCAGCGGCCTCGGCTTCTGCGATGTGCGCACCCGATACTCCTGCATGGCCTGGATGCTCCTTTGTTGCGTGGTTCTGTGGTCCTGAAGCGCTGCTCTGGTTGGGAAGGATTCGTGCACTGGCCGCGAGAAAACCTCAAGAACGGCAAGAATCGTCAGGGCTCGACTTCAGAGGCCGCGGAAAAAGGCTGGTTTGGGTCTGATATTCCCAAAAAACATCCCTCCGCGGCTAAAGCCGCACTCATTCCATTGCCTCAACACGGGGGTTAAAACCCCCGTTTGCCTCCGATTCAAGTTTTTCCGCGGCCGCTTCTCTCTGCGCCTTCCAACAACCCAGCGGCGGTCCCAATCCCCTATGCCGCTGTTCCCCATCTACGTTGGACGCAGCAAGCGGAACCAAGGATGCACACCCCAATCCACCCTCATGCCGTATTCTGTTCGCGAGCATAAAAAATGTCCAGTGAAACTTTCATCTCTCCCGCCGCCCGTAATCAAACCGAAGTTTTTGCCGTTCACGGCGTTGATCCCGAAGTGCTGGCCTACGCCATGGCCAAGTACTCCCGCTCGGCTCTTTCCATGCGCGAGTCGCTCACGGAAATCAGCAGCCAGCGCGCCGAGCAGTTCCTTAACACCTTTTATTTTCAATACGGACACCGCTCCATCGCCGACCTGGCTCACATAGCCTTCGCCATTGAGCGTCTCAGCCTCCTGGCCGCCATCGTCCTCGTGGACGAGCAGAGATGGGACGGTCAAGAGCGGTCCACAAGGTACCAGAACTTTCTCAAATCCGGCTGGTATTTCCCGGATTTTGGTACGGATGCCGACGCGGCCCAGCTTTATTCTGAAACGATCACCAGCCTTTTTGCCGCCTATCAGCAGACCACCCCGGCGGTTCTTGAGGCTCTGCGCCGCCGCGTTTGCTGCCCGGACGGCATGAAGCCCGAGGCATACGATCGTACCCTCAAGGCTCGCGCCTTTGATGTTGCCCGCTATCTGCTGCCGCTAGCCACCAACACCTCGCTCGGCCAGATCGTCAATGCCCGCACATTGGAAGCTCAGGTCTCGCGCCTGCTCAGCCACACTGCCGCCGAGGTCCGCGACCTGGGCCTCAAGCTCCGCGAAGCAAGCACCGCGCCCACGCTGGTCAAATACGCCCAGCCCAGCAGCTACGAGATCCAAACCCGCGCCGAGCTAGCCCAAGCCGCCGAAGAACTGCTCACCGGCCACCCCATCGCCGCGATGCCAGTGGTGGATTTAGTTGAGCCCACAGAGACCCTGGAGGTCGAGCTGGCCTCCACGCTGCTCTACTCGGCCAGCCACCACCCTTACCGCCAGATCCGCGACCTGGTCGCCCAGCTTCCAGAAGCCCGCGTCACCGAAATCATCGAGCTGGGCCTCCGAAATCGAGGCAAGCACGACGAGGCTCTGCGCGCCTTCCACGCCGGAGCCGCTCTCCGCTTTGACATCCTGATGGACATCGGCGGCTTCCGCGACATGCACCGCCATCGCCGCTGTACACAGATTATTCAACCATTTACAGCGCTGCACGGTTATGAGACGCCCACCTCCGGCGACCTGGGCGCGGAGGTGAATATCCTCGAAGAATCCGGCGTTCTGAGCAGCTTTCAAACCGCCCTGGATCAGGCCCATGCCGCCAGCGCACAGATTGCAGCCAGCGAGACTTTGGAGGCAGCCACCTCCGCGCTCTATCTGCTGCCGCTGGCGACGCGCATTCGCAGCCTCTTCAAGATGGACTTCGCCGAGGCTCAATACATCATTGAACTGCGCAGCGGCCCGGCTGGCCACTTCAGCTACCGCCGCGTCGCCTGGCAGATGTTCCTGGCCCTTGAGCGCCAGCACCCCGCCCTGGCAGCCCACGTCCGCGTCACTGACTTCACCAAACCCATCGACCTGCTGAAGCGCTGATCGGGCGTTCCGAACTCGCCGCTGTCTTTTTAGTTGCTGGTGCGTTTGCTTCAATTGCGAAACTGAGAGCGAGGCGTACTCAGGCGGGAAAATGGTGTTTTTTGGATAAAAGCGAAGATATAGAGAACGAAAATTATAAGAATAAACAACGTTAAATGAATAACATAACTAAATTAAGCGAAGAGAAAGAGAATCTAAAAACAAGGAAATCGACGTTTTATTTGGCTTATCTGATTGATAATAAGCATGTTAACTTTTTACGACTGCATTAAAAGCGAAGATACAGGGAATAATAACCGAAGGAATAGCGATCATTATTTTGCTATCTAATTGATAAGAGGCGTGTTAACCTTAGCGGTTGGCTGTGGGCGAAGGAATGAAGAATTTATTACCTGTTTCTTCTGGTTTTCTTGGGTTTCGGGTTGGCTGCCGAGCATGGCCTGAGCGGCGCGGTAGGCGGCCAGGAGGCTGCTGGCGGGGATTTTAATAGTGGGGCTGCGGATGGGCTTTGAAATATAGGGCATGGTGGCTTCTCCTGAGTGGCGGGATTTTTGGCCGCTTTTCTTCATTGTCCGCGCTGAGGGGCTAATTATCTGCAAAGCGCCTGGCAGAGATCAGGGGTCAGAGATCAGAGATCAGAGATCAGAGATCAGAGGTCAGGGGTCAGAGGTCAGAGATCAGAGATCAGAGATCAGGGGTCAGAGATCAGGGGTCAGAGGTCAGGGATCAGGGATCAGAGGTCAGGGATCAGGGATCAGGGGTCAGAGGTCAGAGATCAGAGGTCAGAGATCAGAGATCAGAGATCAGAAAACGCGACGGGTGGGATCCATCGATTCCCAGATCTCAGAATCGAGACGTGGGCCACCCGGCTTTAGTGGTTAGACCTGGCCACCCGCCCGCCGCCGTCTTTTGCTGTCAATGCGCGTGGCTGTGATGGTGGGTCTGGCCGCTGGACATTTCTTCCAGGGGGACGACGCAGCCTTCCAGCTCGCCGCAGTTCACATGCTCGAATTGGATGGTGGCGTGGCCGATGTGGAAGTGCTCTTTGAGCAGATGGTTGAGCCTGACCAGAATGCAGGCGCTCTCAGAGGGAAGAATGTCGGCGATGGTGACGTGGCAGGCCAAGGCGCTGGAGTCGGAGCCGAGGCTCCAGACGTGGAGGTCGTGGACATTGACGACGCCTTCGACCTTGGCCATGGCGGAGCGAATCTCGTCGAGCGAGATGCCGCTCGGCGTGCCTTCAAGGAGAATGTTGAAGGTCTCGCGGAGGATGCCGAGGCTGCTCCAGAGAATGAGCGAGGCGATGAGAAGCGACAGAACAGGGTCAATCCAACTGCGGCCGGTGAGCAGAATGCCCGCGCCGCCGGCGATGACCGCGGCTGTCGAGAGCGTGTCGCCGGCCATGTGCAGAAAGGCGGAGCGGAGATTCACGTCGCGGGCCACGCGCCAGAGCAATGCGGCAATGAGGCCGTTCATGGCAACTCCGGCCGCGGCGACGATCATCATGGGCCAGGGCGCGACGGCGACCGGGGCGCTGAGGCGGTGAATGGCCTCGACGGCGATCCAGAGCGCAATGACGATGAGCGTGCCCGCGTTGAGGAAGGCGGCCAGCACGCCGGCGCGCTGATAGCCGAAGGTCTTGGAGTCGTTGGCGGGTCGCGATTGAAAGTGGAAGGCGGCAAAGCTGAGCAGCAGGGCGAGGAAGTCGGACGCGTTGTGCCCCGACTCAGAGATGAGAGCCAGTGAGTGCGCGCGCAGGCCAGCCGCAAAGGTGAGCAGGACGTAGGCCAGCGTGACGGCCATCGAAAAACGCAGCACGGATCGGGTTCGATTTGCGCCGGAGTTGGTTGCGCCGGACGGTGCGGGCTGCGCGTGAAGATGCATGAGGATAGTATACCGGGGGTGGGTATATGAGGCCACCCACCCCCGGCGCGGGCGCCTGCGGTGCGGGCACCTGCGGTGCGGCCAACTGGCGCTTGCGCGCCGTAAGATTTGTGGTATTTCAGATCCCAAAAGCGGCCAAGGGCTCTTCGGGCTCGGGGCTTATCGAAAATTATGTATACCGGAATTTTGTAGGTATCCCATCCATTCCGCAAATTGCAAAACGCAAATCCTTCGACTCCGCTCAAGACGGAATGGATGGGGCAGGGACGTTTAGAGCAAAAACTAAAACGCTCCAATACTACAGTTGTATTTGCTCAATTGAGGAGAACGAGCAAAGGCCCGGGCCTAAAGGCCACGCAAATTCGACCTTTTTCAGGGGGGTAAAACCCCCTGCTCCCTCCGTGATTCTCGATCTACAATTGTAGTACTAAGGGCTTTTTCCACATGTCCCTGGGTCACCCGATTGGAATCGTCATGCCCTGTCCACGGCCTTGGAACTGGCCGCTGCTCCAGCGCCCGCTCCAGCGCCCGCTCCAGCTTCGATGGCAATCCGCGCCCACCCTTCGCAGACTTCAGTGAACTTCGCACTGAGTTCATCCAGGCTGTTGTAGTGAAGGACCAGCAGATCCGTGCGCTTCTCGAGTTCGCGGCGAAAGGCGAGAATCTCGGGGTTAGTCTCTTGCGGGGCGGCCTTCAGGCAGACCACCACGTCGCGCATGGGCTGCGCGGCGTCGTCGCGGCACTCGACGGCCAGCAAGAAAAGCTTGTGAAAGAGATCGCGCGGCCCCCAATCGTCCTGAAAAAGCTGAAGAAAAAACGTGCTCCAGCGGACATTGTCGCTGACGATGGCGCGGCTGCCGGTAATCTGGTCGCTGTCTCTGAGGCCGACGGAAACCAGCAGAGCCTTGGCCGGCATTGCCGTGCACTCATTGACTTTTGCAATGACCTGGTTACAGGCCTGGCGGTCCGCATCCAGATCGCCCGGTGCGGCGATAAATGCGCGATAGAAATCATAGTCTTTTTCCATAACGAGAACCAAGCATAGACGAAGCGGCTAGAGGACGACAAGGGAAAGATTTAGCGCACGGCGGAAGAGACCGCGGACGGCCGCTTCGACTCGGAAAATACTTGCGCGGCTTCAACTTGCGTGTTTCGATAAATCCATGGTCCCAGCATCCCCGCGCAGGCCCATTGGAGGTTTTGCAATGACTCAACCCAGCCTATTCGTTTCCAGCCCAACCCGCCGTCGCGCCATGGCAGGCCTCGCCGCCATTCTCGCCGCTTTTCCCCTCGCCCGGTCGCAAGCCCAGCAGCCGGCGATGGAAGAAAAGCCGTCCAACTCCTCCAACCAGCTGCGCACTGCAATCCACTACGATCTTGACTTCAAATCGAGCCCCCAGCGCCTCTATGAAGCCATCCTCGACCAGAAGCAGTTCACCGCATTCTCCGGCCTGCCTGCTCTCATCGACTCGACGCCAGGCGGCGCATTTTCAATGTTTGGCGGTCTCATCATTGGGCGGAATGTTGAGTTAGTTTCGAACCAGCGGATTGTCCAGGCCTGGCGCCCCACGCACTGGGAGCCCGGTATCTACTCCATCGTCCACTTTGAATTCAATGCTCACGGCGATGGCGCCGCTCTGGCCTTCGACCATGCGGGCTTTCCCGCCGGCGAATACGATCATCTCGATTCGGGCTGGTATAGCCACTATTGAAACCCACTGAAGAAGTTCCTGGGCTGAGCGCAAGAGGCGGGAGTTCTGAAGCTGAACAAGCAGGAAGCTGTTCTTGTGAGCCAGCCTGTCAGCCAATCCGGCCATGGAGCAATATAGGCCAGCATTCCCTTGAGCATCCGCGCATGATCGACGGCATAGAGCTTCGCTATCCGCCGATTGACGCTGCCGGAAGCCCCGCACAAGGAGAATGCAATGAATATCATGAACCACCAATTCACGATCTTCCAACTCATCATGACGGCGCTGGTGCTGATTGCCGTCGTGATCGTCGCCGTGGCCGCCTTCCGTGAACGCCGCCAAGCCAAGACCCAGGTTCTGCGCACGCGCTTTGGCACGGAATACGATCGCGCCGTTCGCAAGCACGGCTCCGCAAAAAAAGCCGAAGAGAAGCTGGCCGACCGCGAGACCCGCGTCGAGGCCTTCAAGATTCGCGAGCTTGGCGTCACCGAGCACGACCGCTTTGTAACTGAATGGCAGACCGTCCAATCGCGTTTTGTGGATCATCCCAAGGCCGCCGTCACCGAAGCCGACGATCTGGTCAACGCCCTGCTGAAGGCTCGCGGATACCCCCAATCGGGCTTTGAGCAGCGCGCCGACGATCTCTCTGTAACCTACCCCGCGGTGATGGAAAACTATCGCCAGGCACATGCGGTTGCCGTCCGACTGGGCCGCTCTGAAGCATCCACTGAAGAGCTTCGCAACGCCATGATTCAATATCGCGGCATCTTCGATGAGCTGGTTGGGCCGCAGATGACGATTGCCCACAAGGCCGCCGCGTAACAGCAAGTCTCAGATAGGTGGGAGACCGTCTCGATGCTCGTTCCCTGGAGGATCGCAAGATGAATTTACCCGCAGAGAGAAGCCGCCGCGGCCGCGCTTCAGGAGTCCGCGGAGGCTTTCTTTGCGGTGCGTCAATGCAACCCTGCTGAATCTTCCCACACATTTTCGGCTCTATATATGTCTGCTGCGCTATACTTCCCTTTTTGGAATCCATCGTTTTTTAGCGGGGGAAGTTGCCATGCGAAGAGTCGCATCGATCTGTGCTTTGATCTGCGCTTCCGGTTTTTGCGCGCTCGGTTTTCTTGCTCCATGCGATGGACAATCGCCCGCGCCCGCGCCCGCGCTTACGCCCGCGCAAATTGCCGACAAGGCCGCGCCGTCGGTTGCATTGGTGCTGGCTTCTCAATCGGCTGGCGAGAATAACGCCGCTTCTGGCGCGGCGGCCTCCCAGGTCTCAGAATCGGGAGCTGGGGCACCTGGAATCATTGCGCCGGCGGCTGGGTGTAGGTGTAAAACTCATAGGCATCCAGAAAAACCGCCAGCGGAATCGTAAAGACTCCATTCGGATCGGGATGCGCGCCCCAGGGATTGCGCAGCGTAACGGTCTGCGCGGTTTCGTCAAAATCCAGCACCGTGTAGCAGTGCGCGGGCACCCACCAATTGGCGTTGGCGTAGCCCTCGCCGGAGGGCGTGGCCCAGGTGCCGGCCACCATTGCCAGATGCCCCGCATGAAGCCGCTGCAACTGCCCGACGGTCAGCTTTTTGTCGGCCACCTGGCCGGTCTCGCCCTTGCCCAGAAAGGCCTCGAAGACCCGCCCCGGCACGCCGCCCTGGCCCAGGCTCTTGAAGGCTCCAAAGACCTCGCCGTTCTGCCCCACCGTCTGCGCCACGGAATCGAAGAAGCCCTGCACATCGAGGAAGCTGCCCAGCAGTTCGGCCTGGGTGGCGGGAACGCCCAGCGCGCTCAACTGCGCCGCCAGACGGGCCTTGAGCGTTGCTTTGTCGATGGCTCCATCCTGCTGCACCACGGCGCGCACGGCGCGGTCGTAGGCCACCAGCGGCAGGCCGGACTCATCCAGAAAGGAGAGTGCGAAGGGCTTGGTGAAGACGGGAATGAGATCCGATTTATTGATGGCGGAAACCAGGCTCTGGCGCAGCGCGCGCTGCGCATAGGCGCGCATCAGCACGGCAACCCAAACGCCCTCGGAGCGGTCATAGCCGTGCGCCCGGCCAAACTCCATATCCTCGGGAAGCACCACTTCTTCCGGGCCATCCAGAAAGTGAACCCGGTAGCCTCCGCCGGGATTCGAACTGATGGCTCCGCGCAGGGTTTCAGGCGCAATTTTGGCCAGCGCGGCAATGGATGCGTGAAAGTAGCAACTGCCCAGCGAGCCTTGCAGAACCGCTTGCGGGCTTACGCCGTGAGCGCCGTAAAGCGGAGCCTTCTCCTCGGCTGTAGCGGCTCCAGAGAGACTGGCGCCCACCAAGCCACACCCCAACAGCAACACGGCGAACACTGCATTTGGCCTCAGCATCCTTTAATCCCCTTCGGCGGCATCTTTTGCGCCAAGTTTGGTTGGCGAAAGAATACCATGCCGCTGCTGAATAACGAATGCAGTGAGCCGATATAGGAAAAACAGGCTATTTTTTGGCTTTTTTTGAAGGAGATTTTCAACCTGCAAATCGCCGTGCTAAAGTAGGAGCACCCCCGGAATCACTAAACCCCTTATGTCAAACGATGCGTTCAGGCCGAAGTCTACATGGGTGATCGGGCGGGGGTACGATTGCGACCTGGTGGTGACCGACGCGGCCGTCTCCAGCCATCACTGCCGCCTGACGCAGCAGGGCGACGGTTTCCTGCTGGAAGATTTGGGATCGCGCAACGGCACATTTGTCAATGGAATCAGGATCGGCCCCGGCGAGCAGGTGCGTCTGGCGCAGGGGGCCAAAGTCACTCTGGGCTTGCAGACGCCCATGCCCTGGCCTGTCCTCTCGCCCGCCGGTCGCGATTCAGGCAGAATTCCGCGCCCGCCCGCAAGGCCCGGCAGCGACCGCGAGATCACCATTGGCCGCTCGCCGGAATCCAATGTCCAGATCGACCTGCCCATCGTCAGTTGGCATCACGCCGTCATCACAGAAGAGCACGGCAAGTACTTTATCGAGGATCGCAACTCGAGCAACGGCACGGCCATCGGCGAACTGAGCAATCGTATTCAGCGCTCGGTGCTGGACCCCTCGGACGAAGTCTTTCTTGGGTCGTACAAGATTTCCGCCCGCCAGTTGCTCTCTCTTGAAACCAAGGTCGAGATTGGCGAGGCCGCTTTTCAGAAGGTCTCCTTCCGTGGCGACACCATGGAGGTGGGCCGCGACCCCAAGTGCGAAATCTCGCTCGATCTGCCGATGGTCAGTTGGCATCATGCGCGGCTCACCAAGACGCCGGCCGGCATTCTGGTGGAGGATCTGGGCTCGCGCAACGGAACTTATGTCAACGGCGTGCGCGCCATCGGCAAGGTGCTGGCCAAAGCTGGGCAGGAGATCGGCCTGGGCAGCGTCCGCTTCCAGCTTCTCGAAAGCGGCGAACTGGCGCAGCGCGATTACAACGGCAAGGTCACCATCGAAGCCAAGGACATCGTGGTCCACGCGCCTAACGGCAAGCGGCTGTTGGACGCCGTCTCGCTGACAGTTTTTCCATACGAATTGGTCGCTCTGATGGGCCCTGCCGGCGCTGGCAAGACCACCCTGCTCAAGGCGCTGAACGGCTACACGCGGCCCGCGCAGGGCACCGTGCTCTTCCGCGGCCAGAACCTCTACGACTACTACGATCTCTATCGCCATATGATGGGCTACGTGCCCCAGGACGACATTGTTCATCCGCAGTTGACCGTGCGTCAGGCGCTGTATTTCTCCGCCCGCCTGCGCACCGATCTCACTGACGCCGAGATCGATGCCCGCGCCGAAAAGGTGCTCTACAACCTCGGCATTCCCGACAAGATCGACACCGTGATTGGCTCGCCGGAAAAAAAGACCCTCAGCGGCGGCCAGCGCAAGCGCGTCAATATCGCCCTCGAACTCATCACCGACACGCCCGTTCTTTTTCTCGACGAGCCCACCAGTGGGCTTTCTTCCTACGACGCCGAGTCTGTGGTCGATCTTCTCAAAGAGCTATCCAAAACCGGCAAGACCATCCTGACCACCATCCATCAGCCCAGCCTCAAGGTCTACAAGCAATTCGACGACCTGATCATGGTTTCGCGCGACAAGGGCGAGCGGCCCGGCGCGCTGGTCTACTTTGGCCCGGCTTATCCGGACTCGATTCAGTTCTTCAATCCGCCCATCACTGGCGCGCCCATCAAGCCGCAAGAGCTCAACCCGGAGATGCTGTTTAGCGGCATGAACGCCGTGGGCGAGGCCAACCGCACGGAAGCCTGGCGTCAGCGCTACCTGGCCTCGCGCTACCGGCAGGAGTTTGTGGCCAACCGCAGCGGCAAGCAGCCGGCCAGCAGCGACAAACCCGGCGGAGAAAAGCCGCGCCGCGCCTTCGGCCTGGGCCAGTGGCTGGCGCTGGTCAAGCGCAACCTCATCGTCCGCCTGCAGGACCGCGCCCAGACCGCCATTCTGCTCCTGCAGGCGCCGCTCTTCGCCGTGCTGGTTACGCTGGTCAACTACCCGTTGCGCGCCAGCCACTTTGACGAAATTTCAGAGAAACTGCCCATCATTCACTTCCTCATGGTGGTCGCGGCCATCTGGTTCGGCTGCAACAACGCCGCCCGAGACATTGTGGGCGAATGGACCATCTACAAGCGCGAGCGCATGGTCACGCTCAAGCTGCTGCCGTACATCTTCTCCAAGCTGGCTGTGCTGCTGGGCCTGTGCATCTTCCAATGCGGCTCCATGCTGGCCATCGTCTATCTGGCCTGCGGGCTGCACAGCAACTTCGGTTGGGACTTCCTGGTCCTGCTGCTCTCTTCCATGATCGGCGCGGGACTGGGCCTGGCCATCTCGGCGCTCTCCAAGACCAATGAAAGCGCCATTGCCCTGCTGCCTGTTGTCTTGCTGCCCATCATTGCGCTGGGCGGCGGCATGAGGCCCATTTATTTGATGCCCAAAGCCGGCCAGGTGATCAGCGCCGTCATTCCCTCCCGCTGGTCCTTTGAAGCCAATATGCTGCATGAGGCCGAGGCCAAGGAGTGGGGCCAGAACCAGCCACAGCCCGACCTCACCTGCGCCGTGCCCACCCCTCCGCCGGACCGGAGTCAATCGCTGGTCATCGTCGATCCCAACGACTCCAACCCCTCGCTCAACGTCAAGGGCGACGCCGCCGAGGGCAGCATTCCGCAGTACCTGATCAACTTTACCGACGCCAGCGGCGCCGAGCGCGTCTGCCGCGCTACGGAGCATGAAAAAGTCGCGCGCCCCAACGCCATCTATGATGCCGTTCCCTACCGCCATCGCTTTTTAGATTCGATGGCCGTGCTGGGCGGGATGCTGCTGGTTCTGGTCTCTGGCGTCATCGCCATCCTACGCAGCCGCGACAACGACCCGCAGTGAAGAGATTGTCCGCGAAAGTGTCGTTGATGCGGCGGGAAAAGGCCTGTATTCAGGATGGAATTAAAGTAATTTGACACCCATGGAGAACCCGCGCATCATTCTGCTATGGAACTCCGAATGACACTGGATGATGAAGTGGCCCTATGTGCGCAGAAAAAGGCGCAATCCGCCGGGCTTACTCTCGAACAGGCCATTGCAACCTATGTTCTGAGAATTGCCGAAGGTACCGAACCCGTCGAAAACGAGATATCCAAGGACGGCACGCCCCAGCGGCGAACACTTCGTCAGCAGATCTACCGCGTAGGCGCATAGGCCCTCATTTCGCGCTAGAATAGAAACATCATGGCGCTCCACCACCCCATCCCGGCCCTCCTCTAGCGGCGCCCGCCGCCGATACTGCTTCTCTGCCTATTTTTGATTCCGTTCACAATGCAGCAGCAACACGCCCCGGCACCGGCGATTACCGGTAATCGTGCCCATGAGATTCAGCCATGCCCGTGAGGTTCAACAATGATTGACCGTTTGGAACAAATGGAGCAGCGCTACGAAGAGCTCTCCGCGCAGCTTTCGCAGCCTGAGATTGTCAACGACCGCGAGAAATATCAGAAGGCCGGTAAGGCGCTCAGCGATCTGGAAACTCCGGTGATGAAATTCCGCGAGTTGAAGATTGTGCGCCGCGGGCTGGCCGAGTCGCGGGCCATGCTGGCCGAGAGCGACCCGGAGATGCGCGCGATGGCCGAGGAGGAGATTGCCGAGCTTGCTCCGCGCGAGCCGGTTCTGGAAGAAGAGATCAAGGTGCTGCTCTTGCCCAAGGATCCCAACGACGAGAAGAACGTGATCCTTGAAATCCGCGCCGGCACGGGCGGCGACGAGGCATCGCTCTTTGCCGCCGAGATCTTCCGCATGTATCAAAGATTTGCCGAGCAGCACAAATGGAAGATCGAGGTGCTCTCGATGTCCGAGTCAGGCGTGGGCGGCTACAAGGAAGTGATCGCGATTATCGAGGGCGAGCGCGTCTACTCGCAGATGAAGTGGGAGAGCGGAGTGCATCGCGTGCAGCGCGTGCCGGAGACTGAGACGCAGGGCCGCGTGCATACCTCGGCCATCACTGTTGCCGTGCTGCCTGAGGCCGAAGAGGTGGACGTGAAGATCGAGGCCAAGGACATTCGCATCGATACCTTCTGCTCGTCGGGCCCCGGCGGCCAGTCGGTGAATACGACTTACTCGGCGGTGCGCATTACGCATCTTCCGACCAATACCGTAGTCAGTTGCCAGGACGAAAAATCGCAGATCAAGAATCGCGAAAAGGGACTGCGCGTGCTGCGATCGCGCTTGTATGAGCTGGAAATGAACAAGCAGAATGAGCTGTTGGCCAAGGAGCGCAAGCAGCAGGTGGGCACCGGCGACCGCAGCGAAAAGATTCGCACCTACAACTTCCCGCAGAATCGCCTGACCGACCATCGCATCGGACTCACGCTGCATCAGCTTGACCTGGTGATGGAAGGGCGCTTGCAGCCGATTGTCGATGCGCTGATTACTCACTATCAAGCGGAGCAGTTGAAGGCCGACAGCAGCCAGGCGGCTTGAGGCACTCCATGCCCTCCATGCGCCATCATCTCGATCTCGCCAGCCGCACACTGAAGGATGGCCCGCATCCGAATCATGCCCGTCGCGACGCCGAAGCGCTGATCCTGCACCTGCTCAAGAAGAATAAAGCCTGGTTGATGACTCACGGCGATGAGTTGTTGGGCGACTTAGCCCAAAGTTACACCGAGTTACTCGAACGCCGTTACAAGGGCGAGCCGATCCAGTACATCCTCGGCGAAACGGAGTTCTATGGCCTGCCTTTTCACATAACTCCAGATGTGTTGATCCCACGCCCGGAGACCGAGCACTTAGTGGAAAGAGCACTGGAGTTAGCCGCCGATTCTGCCGCCCCGCGCATCGTGGACATCGGCACCGGCTCGGGCGCGATTGCCGTCGTGCTGGCTCACAAGCTGCCTCACGCGCAAATCACTGCTATCGATCTCTCCGCGCGAGTACTGGCCGTCGCAAGAAAAAATGCCCAGCGCAGCGCGGTAGCAATCCGATTTCTTGAGGGCGATCTGCTCACGCCGGTTGCTGGCGAGCAATTCGAACTGATTGTCTCCAACCCGCCTTACGTACCCACAGCCGACCGCGCAACGCTCTCCGTCGAAGTCCGCGACTATGAGCCCGCGCTGGCGCTCTTTGCCGGAGACGACGGCCTTGAAGTCTATCGCCGCCTCATTCCCGCCGCCTTTACCGCGCTCGTCTCCGGCGGCTTTCTGCTGCTGGAAATCGGCTTCGGCCAATCTTCCGCCGTTGGCGAATTGCTTGCCAGCGCCGGCTTTGCGCAGATCGAATTTGTTCCCGATTTGCAAGCCATTCCCCGCGTAGCCTGTGCCCGCCGGCCATGATGAAACAAGGATCATTGAAGGCTGGAAGTTGAAGACATGGCGTTGAACCATCTAAAATCGATCGCCGCACGACTCTTGATTGCGGCGCAATCTAGCCATTTCTGTTTAGCCCGGCGAGCAATTCTCCCAGTCTGTCCAGACGGCCTTCCCACACCGAACGGCGATCTCCGATCCATTGCTCCATGGCGTCAAGCCCGGCGGGATTGATGCGGCAACTGCGCACCCTGCCCACCTTTTCGGTTTCCACCAGGCCGCACTCCTCCAGCACCTGCATGTGTTGAACCACCGCGGCCAGCGTCATGTCGAACGGCTCTGCCAACATCGAGACGGACATCGGGCCTTGGCTGAGCCTCTCCATCATGGTCCGGCGCGTGGCATCGCCCAGGGCGTGGAAGATCCGGTCGATATTGGGTTTCTTTTTCCTCATGCCCGCGCCTTCCCGCGCCGTTCCCGATCAGCTCTCAAGCACCTTCGCCAGCTTGTCAAGCAGTACGCGCCATCCTGCCTCGCGCATCGCTGGGCCATCGGAGCCCTCTAGAAACGCACTTTGATATGTGAGGATCAGGTCGGTGCCCTGGGCGGTCGGCAGCAGTTCCACCGTTCCCAGAGAGACCGAGATGCATCGCTCGGCCACGGCCATGGTGGAGGTAAAAATGATGCGGCGGTTGGGGACAATCTCCCGATACACGTTCTCGCTTTTGAGCGATAGACCCATCAGCGGATGGCCTTCCTTGAAGCCCAAAGCGTAATATTCCTTGCCTCCAACGCGAAAGTCCTGCTCATAGCTTTCGACCCGATTATGTTCGCTCTCGACAAACCAACGGCGCTTCTGGGCCGGGTCTGCAAAGGCGGCAAAGACGCGTTCGGGCGTAACGGGGAAGCTGCGCTCGACGGCAAACGTGTTATGGATTACGGTTTGCTGGTCCATGGTTCTCTTACCTCCAGATTCTCTCCAAGTCTTCCGCAAGGAGAAATAGTTAAGTACATGATTAAGTATTCATCGGTTGGAATTATTTGTCAAGTGGATGCTTAAGTATTTTCAGCCGGGTAACCCGCGCATCCGCCGCCCACCGATAGTGATGTCGCGCTCAGCGGGGCCAACTGCCGGTTTCCAGGGAGTACCGGGCATGAAAATAATGCTTGCCAATTAATTACACCTTATGGTGTAATGTATTCATGGATCAGTTGACGGATGTACTGACTGCCATTTCGCATCCATCAAGGCGAGCAATTATCGGGACGCTAGCGGAATCTGGACCCACCCGATTCACCGATATTGCAAAGCCATTCGACGTGGCTCTGAATGCAGTGACGAAGCACCTGAAGCTGCTTGAGCGCGCCGGGCTGATCCGACGTGAAAAGCGAGGTCGCGAAGTAATGATTTCACTTTGTCCAGAGCCGCTTCGTCTGGTGGAGGGGTGGGTGCATGAGTACGAACGATTCTGGAACGAGCGGCTGGATCAGTTTGAGCGGTATTTCAAAGAACAGGAGAACAGGAGAAAAAGCGATGAATGAAGCAAAGAAAACCATTCAAGTCAAAGTTGAAAGGACTATCCCTGCGCCTCTGGTTGAGGTGTTCGATGCGTGGCTGAATCCAAAGATCCCCGGTAACCCATGGAATATGGCCGATAAACTGTTGTTCAACCCGGAAGTTGATGGATTCTTTTACTGGAGCATCAAGGGAACTCCCCATTATGGGAGGTTTACGGAGATAGAGCGCCCGGGCCGAATTCAGCATACCTGGATGTCGCCGAGTACCTCAGGTTTGGAGTCGACGGTGACGGTGACCTTTCAGAACCACGGCGAAGGCACTCTGATGACCCTTTTGCATTCCGATCTTCCCGATACCGATGGCGGAAGAGGGCATGAAAATGGCTGGAAGTTCTTCATGGACAACTTCCAGCGGAAATTTACGGAAGTCTCAGCCGAGGTGAAGTGACAAGCTACGGTGCAAATGAGAATCTCCAGGGGAGTTTGGCGGGTGGCCCTGGACTCATACAGCGTTTTCACCAATTGAGGGTGCCCCCGGTCCCTCGCAGTTGGGGACCGGGGAGGAACGCAGAAAAATGGCCGTGGTGCAGGGCGGCACGCTGACCAAAGGAGGGTGTAAAACATTTTGTGTAAACGGTCTTTTCGACTCTGTTAAACAGAGAGA
>CAZDYU010000084.1:0-19846 GCA_964509755.1 uncultured Occallatibacter sp.
CAGCCGCGCCTGCACCGTCACCAGCTCCCCCACCAGGTTCACAAACTGGTCCAGCTTGACGGCCGGCACGCGCAGGCTCGTGGCGCTGTCGGGCATGTCGTAATCGCGGCGTCCTCCGCGTTTTTCGCGCCTGTCGGCCAATGCACGGGCGGTCAACTCGGCCTCGCTCAACGGAGCTGTCCCCTTGGCGGCCGCATTCGATGCTTGCTCCGCCGGAGCGGCTTTGCTTCCGGCCGGAGCCGCGACGGCCTCGATGCTCAGCTCGCAGGCGTCCTCGACAAAGATGAAGACATCGCGAATGGCGTCGCGACCGGCAGCGGTGGCCAGGATCATCTCCCAGGCAATGTAGCAGCGCTCCGGGTCGAGCTCAGTCAGCGGCGGCACGGCGTTCATGCTGGCGCGCACCGAGAGGCCGCCCAACTGCCGAAGCTCTTGCACCAGCAGCAGCGGATTGGCGCCGTTCAACATGAACTCCGGACCGGGGGCAAAGTGAATCGCCCACTCCTGTAGCTGGCCCGCGGCGGGCGCGGATTCCGTCTTGCTCTCGGAGACGGCCGGCTTGGATTTGGCTTTGCTGGCATGGCTCTCCGGCTTTCCCGTCAGGTGGCGCACCTTGGCCAGAATCTCGGCGCAGACGGCCGGATCGGCAACAGCAGCCCCACCGGCGCCCTCTTCGAGCATCGCCCGGATCTGATCGAGCGCCGAGAGCGTCATATCCACCAGCTCCGGCGAGACCGCAAGCCGCCCATTGCGCACCTCGTCGAAGGCCGTCTCCAGATTGTGCGTGAAGGTGGCCATATCCTCGAAGCCGAACATGGCGCCCGAGCCCTTGATGGTGTGCAGCGCGCGGAAGATGCGCCCCACCAGCTCCATATCGCCGCGGTTCGCGTTCAACTCCAGCAGCGCCGACTCGAGATCGACCAGGATCTCGCGCGCCTCTTCACGAAAGCTCTGTTTGAATTGATCGACCTTGGCTGCGGCTGACAATTGCTTTCTCTCGATTCCATTTGTTCAACGGTTATGCCACTTCGGCTGGAGCTGTGAATCTTTGAATGCCGGCATTGGCCAGCGCGGCCCAGGCCGCCTCCGGCGTTTCGCCCGCAAACGTAAAAGCCACGCCCGCGTTCTTTGCCTCGCGTTGCGCGGCCCACAGCAACTGCGCCGCCGTCACATCCAGATCGGTCGCGGCCTCTTGCTGGACGCGCACCTCTCTACTGGGTTGACAGGTGGATTGACAGGTGGATTGAGTACCGGATTGAACGCCGGATTGAATCGCCTGAACCAGCAGCGCCTTCAGCTCCGCGGCGCTTCCGATGTCGATGGCGCCTTCCAGGCGGATCAAACTCCGCTGTTCGTCTTGTTCGAGCGTTACACCCACACGCGACTCCCGGTTCCGAATCGCCGGTGCGCGGACACGCGCACACGGAATTCCTGTGATTGCAAACGAGATTGCCGATTCCTCTTGCAGGAAAAATCTATACCGGCATTCATGGAGCAATTCGAAAGTCGAATCCGCACAGAAAGGTATTGGATATATCCAATAAGTCTTGCACTGCGGAACTTGCGTACGAGCCTCAAAGTCCTTATCGGAGGATTTCTTGATGAGTTGCTTCTCCGCGGCGCTCTCTGGATGGGCAACTTCAGAATTTCCCGGAACGAATCAATGCTCCCAATCCGGGAAGCCGCGGCTGAGACGGCCCGCTCACCTCTTTCATCTTTTGGCCGATAAAAATAGGGATGCACAAATTCCAATCGGAGATCGAGTGATGGCCTTGATGAGCTGGAACAACAAGTACTCTGTCGGCGTGGATGAGCTGGACAATCAGCACAAAAAGCTGATGGAGATTCTCAACGAGCTTCACGCGGCAACGTTGAAAGGCAAGGCAAAAGAGGTTGCCGCCAGGATTCTGCCCGGGCTGGCCGCGTTTGCCAGAGAGCATTTTGCCGCCGAGGAGAGGCTGATGGAGTCGATCCATTTTCCCGGCCTGGACGCGCACCGCGCCAAGCATCGCGATCTAACCGCAAAAATTGCGGAGTTTGCCGCCCGCCATGAGAAGGGCGACCCAACCGTATACATGGAGGCTCTCTACTTTGTGCGCGACTGGCTGCACAAGCACATGCAAGCCGAGGATCAGGAGTATGCGGCGTGGCTGAAATCGCACGGAGCGCGGCAGTTGGTGGCATGAGCCGCGCGGGCCGCGCCGGCATCGGCTAACCTTCCGCGACAGGCTGCCGATGAACGGGCTGAGACTCCGAGACTCCGAGACTCCGAGACTACGATGCAAGCGGGCGAATTGGCCTGAACGGCGCTCCTGGACTCCACAAGAGACAACCGCTCGCACCGTGAGGGAATTCGATGGCAATGAAGGTTCTCGTTGTAGACGATTCAATCACGATGGTGATGAGCCTGAAGACGACTCTGACGATAAATGGCTTTGAAGTGGAGACGGCCAACAACGGTCAGGCCGCGCTGGACAAGTTGAATACAGGGTTGAGGCCCAATCTGATCCTTACCGACATCAACATGCCGGTGATGGGCGGCCTGGAGTTTATCGGCAAGCTGCGGGCGATACCGGGATTGAAGTTTGTGCCGGTTCTGACACTGACCACGGAGAGCGACACGGCCAAGCGCGAAGAGGGCAAGCGCGCCGGCGCAACCGGATGGATTGTCAAGCCGGTCTCGGGCGACGACTTGATCAAGGTCATCAGGAAGGTATTGCCGGGGGCTTGAGACGATGGCGACTGCCGCATACCAGACTCGAAATCTTGTTGCAAGCGCCGGAGGTTCCGCGGCGGCTCGGGAGGACGATGAAAAGATACTGAATGTTCATCGTCTGCGCCAGGCCCGCAAGAGACTGCTTATCGAGACGGCTATTGGAGTTCTTTGCGATCTGCTGTTGTTCGTGTCCTTGTCGTATACATTCGGCGCGGCCTTCGATGCTTATAGAAATCAAATTGCGGGAACGATCTTGCTGCTCAATGTCCTTCCGCTTTTGATTGTCGAATGGGTCAACTGGGTGCACGCCCGCCGCGGCATTGCCGATCTGGGGATTGTGGGGAGTTTCAGCAAGGCCCAACTGGCGGTTGTGAAACAGCGGCGCATCTCAGTGGGAGAGGAATTGAAAGATTCCCGGCCTTACATCGACGTGATGCACGATCAGATTGGCGATTCGCTGGCCGAGTCCGAGCGCGCGGTGGTCGAGGTGATTGAGCAGATCGGGACCCTCAGTACCAAGGCCAACCAGCAGCGGGAACACATTGCGCGATCGATTCAAAGCGGCAAGGAGTTGACGGAGAGCACGCGGATGCGGGTCGAGAACAACCGTCAGATCATTGGCGCAATCGAGATGCAGTTGGAGGAGCAGGACAACGAATTCCGATCCAACTTCGAGCGCATCCAGGGACTGGCAGGCGGCATCGGCGAGCTGACGCCGATGATTAAAGTCATCACCACAATTGCGCAGAAGACGAACCTGCTGGCTCTGAATGCGGAGATTGAAGCGGCTCATGCGGGCGCTGCCGGAAGCGGCTTTGCGGTGGTGGCGGGCGAGGTGCGGAAGCTGGCCGAGCTATCCACCCAGGCGGCCTCCGACATCTCGGCCAAAATTCGCGCCACCTGCAAAAACGTCGAGGAGGAACTGACGCAGGCCCGGAGTACGCTCGAAGAGCACGAGGCCAGTGATGTGATGAAGACGCTGGTCACGGATCTGGAACATATGCAGCGGGACTTCAACCGCAACGGCGAGCTGCTGCTGGACGTAATCACCGAGGTGGATGCAAACTACGCGGAGAGCGTTGACCGGCTGACTCATGCGCTGGGCCATATTCAGTTTCAAGACGTGATGCGGCAGCGGATGGAGCACGTGCAGGTGGCGCTCAACGAGATGCGCGACCATATGCAAAATATGTCTGAAATCGTATTCGATTTCTCATGGAATGGGGAATTCGATCATCACTTCAGGGAGATGCTGGAGGCGCATAAAAGCCGCTATAGAATGGCCAGCCAGACCGTCACGCACCTGAACGTGGCCGGCGGCGGCGCCACCGCGGCGCATGAGCGGCCGGCGATTGAATTATTCTAACCGGCGGGGCGGCGCGGACTACAATCCAGTTTGCGCTTGAATCTCCAGCAGCTTGCGGATGCGCGGTTCTGCGCTCCCCGGCTGCACGGCGGGCAGCAGCGCCAGTGCTTCCCTGGCGGTTGCGCGGCTCTTGTCTGACTGGCCGGCGGCGCGGTAGGCCTGGGCCAGCGTGAGCAGCATGGATGGCGTCTTGCCGTGGCTCAATTGAACCGCGCGTTCGGCAAATGAGATAACCAACTGCGAATCTTTGAATGAATTCGAATCGGCAAGTAGAAAGCTTTGCGCGGTCTCCTGAAGCGTTGCCGGCGGACTATCGGTTTTCCCCGCCAGTTTCTTCAGCGCGGCAAGTCCTGTTTTTGCAATCGCCGCGCCACGGGCTGGGGAACCCAACCCCGATCGAATAGCTCCAATGTGTACCTGCACCTCGGCCAAGGTCTCCTTCCAATCATCGCTGGAGGGTTCATGCTGCAATACTTTTTCAACAAGCGGCAGAGCCTGCGCGTAGAGATCTGCCGCCGCGGCCAGATTACGTCGCCGGTCTTCGGGAGCGACGGCCAGATCGGGATCGGCGGCATATTCGTAGCCGGTAGCCTCGTCCATGAGGTCGGAGATCAGATCGTCGTACGGACGCCAATCCAATGGATCGGCCGCTTGCCACTTCTGATCCGATTGCAGCACCTCGCGATAGAGATCGACCGCTTTTTTGTACTCTCCCAGTTCATTGAGAGCGATAGCCTCGCGATGCAGCACGGCGTGACGCAAATGGGCGGGAATGAAGTTTTCCTGACCGCTGGTGGAAAGAGCGTCCAGTATCTGCAACGAACTTTCCAAATCTTTGAGCGCCTGGATCGGATCGTTCTCCAGCTCCATTTCACCCAGCTTCATTGAGACAATTGCGGCGGCCCGTTTGGCGCGCATCGAGCCGGGGTCGATCGCCAGCGCGCGGTCGATCAGGCTTCGATCCTTGCGGTACGCGGCAAGCCCACCGGCGGCGTCGTTCAGGCTCTCTGTCTCCGGTTCGCCCAACTCATCGCCCAGAATCCCGTAAGAGGCGGCCGTATCCAGAATCAGAGAATCCGGAGCTTGGGGAGCGGCAATGGAAGCATCGAGTTCTTTCACCACCTCCTGCATCAAGATGACTGCCTCCGGCGTTCGATTGGACTTGAACAGAATCTCGCTGCGCGATTTTTGAACCAATGCCAGCGAGTGCCTGGCCTGGCTATCGGCGGAATTGGCTTTGACAAGCGATTGGGCGATGGTGAGCGCTTTGTCCAGGATCTGCAATGCCCCCTGCGGGTCGCCCAGATTCTGATAGTAAGGGTCGCCTTGAATCTGTCCGATCTGCCGGTAAGCATCCACCATATCCAGTTCCGTCTGGCGGTCGCCCTGCGCGTCCTTGGCCATGCGATCCAGGTGTTCCAAAACGCGCGTCACCAGCAGCTTCTGCACACCCGTGGAGCCGGGCAGTTCCTTGATCGCTTCATCCAATTCGTAGAGCAGGCTATTGCTCAGCTGGCGCAAATCGGCGGAACGCGCCTCGGCTTTGCGACGCTCTTCGGTGGCGACTTTGGCCTGCCAGACAATGCCCGCAACGCCGGCAATCAGCGTGACGGCCAGCAATGCCGTTCCCAAAAGTGCAAGGCGATTGCGGCCGATGAACTTGCCGGCCTTGTAGCGAAAGGTGCCCTGACGCGCGGCCACTGGCAGGCCCTCCAGATAAGCGCGCAGGTCGGAGGCCAGTTGCTCCGCGGTCAGATAACGCTCGCGCGGCTCTTTGCGCAGGGCCTTGAGCAGGATTGCTTCCAGATCCACGTCGAGCTTTGCGCTTGATCCCGCGACCTGCGACGGCCGGCGCGGTGCTTGCTCGCAGACCACGCGCAGCATCTCGGCGGTGGTCATTTCCGTTAATTCATAAGGCTGCGCGCCAGTCAGCAGAAGATAGAGCAGCACGCCCAGCGAGTAGGTGTCTGAGGCGGTGGTGATGGGATTGCCCAGCACTTGCTCTGGGCTGGCGTACCGCGGCGTATAGGATTGATAGCCCTCGCGGGTCAGTTCAGTGCCCGGAGCGGCAAGCGACGGAGAGAGCAGCTTGGCGGTGCCAAAATCCAGCAGCCGCGGAGTGCCGTCCCCGGCCACCAGGATGTTATCGGGCTTGAGATCGCGGTGGACGACAAAGTTCTGATGCGCGAATTGGACCGCCTCGCAGACGCGCAGAAAGAGCGCGAGGCGATCGGCGGTTGAGAGCTTCTGCTGCTCGCAATAACGATGAATCGGAACTCCATCCACGTATTCCATGACCAGGTACGGATCGCCGCCGCCGGTCACTCCTCCATCAAGCAGCCGCGCGATGTAAGGATGCTGCAAGCCGGCCAGTATCTGGCGCTCCTGGCGGAATCGCTCGCGAAAGACGTTGGTTGCCAGCGGCAGATCGATCAGCTTGATGGCGACCTGCTGCTCGAATTGGCCGTCGGCGCGATGCGCCAGATAGACCGCGCCCATGCCGCCGCGTCCCAGCAGGCGATCGATCTCATAGACTCCGATGTGGCGATGAGCGGCTTGGGTCTCGGCAGCCAAACGCGGCTCGGAGTTGCGCGAGGCCGTCTCGCGCTCTTCCGCCTCGCAGGCCTCAAGCAATGAATGAACCTCGCCGATCAGCGCCGCGTCTTCGCCGCACTGCAAGCGGATCAGCTCTTCCCGCGCGATTTCGCTGGCCGCCAGAGCATCGTGAAAGATGGCCTCGATCCGCAAAAAACTTTCCGTGGTCTGGTTCATGTTGCTTGCAACTCCGCCTTGATCTTTCGACTCTTATTTCAGACTGCGAAAACCCGCGCCTAATTGCATCACAGCCGGGCGGCATCCTCGGCGACGCCGGGATGAATGCGGCGGAAGAGCCAGCTCTTGATGAACTTCAGTTCGCGATCGACGGTGGATTTGGAAACCTGCATCAGGGCTCCGGTTTCCTCCACCGTGCAGCCAAGAAAATAGCGCAATTCGATGATGTGAACCTTGTTGGGATCCAGTACGGCTAGCTCGTCGAGCGCGCGATTCAGATCCAGCAGCTCCGGGCTGTCGATGTCGATCCATGCCAAATCGTCGCTGAGCGGAATGCGTTCGCGATCGCCGCCGCGCATCGCCGCCTGGTTCTCGCGCGCGTGATCGATGAGAATCATGCGCATCACCTTGGCGGAAAAAGTGTAGAAATGCCGGCGGTCTTCCCATGCGGCTTTTTTCTGATTGAGCAGGCGGAGATACAACTCATGCACCAAAACCGTTGCCTGCAAGAGATCGGGATTGCGCTCGCGGCGGATATAGGCCGCGGCCACCTGGCGCAGATGCGGATAGACCAGCGGCATCAAGTCTTCGAAGGCCGACGGCTCGCCGTCCTTCCACTTGGCCAAGAGTAGAGTGATCTCTCCCTTTGATGACTGCAAAACCGCCTCCGTGCGCGCGGCGCTTTTGAATGTTTTTATTGCCTCAAGACTAACACTTTCCCCTATGTCTTTAAAGATTTCACAGTTTAGAGACGCGGAAATTCAAAGAACGATGACAAAAAGATGAGGCATTTTTTCTCTCCTTTGCGCTCTCTTGGTGTAGGGGAATTTAAGTCGCTTTACCCCCATGGAGAAAGTCATGATCGGAAAAGCCATCCTTCGCGCCCAGAAAGCGCTTTCCACTTCTGTCATTGCAAATGGACTATCCAGTCTTACTGAATGGCGCGCGGCCGGTCTTCTGTTTGCCGGCCTGTTTCTAGCTTGCGGGAGCGCGGCTTTCGCTGGTTCGTCCGTCGCGCCGGCGGCAAAACACTTGGCGGAAAACTACGGCAGAAATCCCCTCAGCTTTGAGGCCAATCAGGGGCAAAGCGACGCCAGCGTGCAGTTTTTATCGCGCGGCTCGGGCTACTCGCTCTTTCTGACCAAGAACGAAGTCGTGCTAAATCTGGAACGGAAGCAGGCTGCAACACCGGCACAGGGCGACGAGCCCGGAGCCGCGCACATCGACACGCTGCGCATGAAGCTGGTGGGCGCAAACGCCAGCGCCGCCGTCAGCGGGCTTGAGCCGCAATCCAGCACGGTCAATTACCTGATCGGCAACGATTCGACAAAGTGGCGCACTGGCGTGCATACCTTCGGCAAGGTCGGCTACGCGCAGGTTTATCCCGGCGTGGACCTGGTCTTTTACGGCAACCAGCGGCAACTGGAGTATGACTTTGTGGTCGCCGCTGGTGCGGATCCCAGCCGCATCGCCTGGCAGATTGATGGTGCCAAGCCCACCATTGACGCCGACGGCAATCTAGTTCTCAGCGCTGCCGACGGTCCGGCCGGATTCAAGAAGCCGGTGCTCTACCAGATGGACGGCGATAAGAAAATTGCGGTCGAAGGAGCGTTCACTCTCGCCGGAAATCGTATCGGCTTCCGACTGGGGAGTTACGATCACGCCAAGCCGCTTATTATCGATCCGGTGCTGACTTATGCCACTTACCTGGGCGGCAGCACGGACGACTATCTCGGTGGAACACAAAGCATTGGGATCGAAGGATTGAACGGTGCCGGCAATGTCGATCAAGGAATCGCATTCGATAGCCAGGGCAGCGCTTATGTGGTGGGCACTACGGACTCCACTGACTTTCCGGTGCAAAGCCCCTATCAATCGAATCCCTACGGTACAAAGGTTCAAGGCTTCGGCGAAAGCAACAACCCTACAACCACGATCACCAAATTCAGTCCGGATGGAACTTCGCTTGTCTACTCCACCTATCTGGGCGGCTCTTATCAAGACTACGGCGAGGCCATTGCCGTCGATTCCAATGGAGAAGCCTTCGTGGTCGGGCAAACTCATTCTCCCGATTTCCCCATTACATCCGGCGCATACCAGAGCATCTGTTCGCCCAATGACAATGGATATGACAGCAATAAAGAAGATCCCAGTTGCGGCTCAAGTGCGAACGGCTCCGCCTTTGTGACCAAATTGAACGCCGATGGCAGCGGACTGGTTTACTCCACCTATTTCGGTGGCGATGGAACAGACAGCGCTGACTCCATCGCCGTCGATAGCGCCGGGCGTGCCTATGTCGGCGGAATGACTTATTGGATTGGCTGCCATGATGTCAACGGTGCAACAGGGGAAATCACTTATCCTTACACCTGTTTCCCCACCACCAGCGGCGCGGTAATTTCTGGGAGCGATCCAGATGATGGCGCTGCCGAATCGCAGGGATTTATCGCGGTTTTCGATCCCACTGGCGCCGATCTTCTCTATTCAAGCCTCTTCAGTTCGCGGAATCCAGGCTGCATGTCATGGATTTCATCGCAGAATACCGATTGCTCAAACCAGCTTACCGGCGTGAACGGGGTTGCGGTGGATGCAAGCGGGAATTTCTATATTGTCGGCGAAACCAGTTCGATGTTTCTACCAACTACGGCTGGAGTCATTCAACCCACCACCGGTCCAGCACAGTCGAACAATCCCCGCGCGCTTCAGGGGCAACGAGGATTTGTCGCCAAGTTCAATCCGGTTACGGCAACCGGCGGCGCGTCACTGGCTTATTCCACATATCTGGGCGGACTAATTGCAGGTGGCGAGGACATGGTCTCAAACATCATCACCGACGCGGAAGGCAATTCCTACGTCACCGGTATCACTTCTTCCACCGATTTTCCGGTTACTTCGGGCGCGTATCAAACTTCCGCAAAACTTAGTTCCACAACCAGCGCTGCCTTTGCCGCCAAACTGAATCCCACCGGTACTGCCATCGAGTGGGCAACCTACCTCGGTTCCGCTACCGGCAATCAGGATGGAGTGAGTGCGGTTGGCCCCATCCAACTGGACGGCAGCGGCAACGTCTACGTCACGGTCCAGGCAGGCGGCAATTATCCTTCGATCGGCACCCTCGAAAATACTTGGCTGGGCACGCCGGTCTTCGTCTCTGAACTGGACCCGACCGGCTCCAAACTGCTCTTCTCGGCAGGGTTGGGTCCTGGTAACGGCGGCACCATGATCGCGGGCGGCCTTGCCGTCGATCCCGCGGGCAATATGTATGTTGCCATGACAAATCCGTGCGCTGGAGCGGTCGTTACCTCCGGCTCCTTCCAGCAGACCAACCACAATACAACGGGCTGCGCGGAGTTCAGCTCTACCGGCTATGTTGCCAAGATCGCGCCGCTGGGCACGGCAACCGTCTCACTCGCAGCCGCGCCTTCGCCGGCGGCGCTTGAACAATCCGTTACTCTCACGGCTACCGTTACGCCAACCGCAACTTATGCTTTCGCTCCCACGGGAACGATTATCTTCAAGGAAGGAACTGGCAAGCTGGCTACGGTTGCGCTTAACTCCTCCGGCGTGGCGACTTATACTTCCTCGACCTTTACTCTGGGAACGCTGAATTTCTCCGCGGTTTATAGCGGCGACGCTACTTACCCGGCGGGCAGCGGCGCAACTACGCTGATCATGAGCAAAGACGCGCAGACCATCACCTTCCCCGCTATCACCGGCACGCAATACGCGCTAACTCAAATAACTCTTGCGGCCACGGCCAGCTCGGGACTTGCCGTTACATTGACCTCGGTTACGCCTGCCGTTTGCACACTGAGCGGAACCACTGCTTCACTGTTGCAGCAAGGCACATGCATCGTGCAGGCAAGGCAGGTTGGCAGCAGTCTTTATGCCGGGGCGCCGATGGTGCAGCAGAGCATTGTCGTGCATCTGGCGCCGCAGACCATTACCTTTCCCGTGCCCGCAGGCACACAGTACGCGCTGACTCCAGTGCCGCTGACGGCCACGGCGAGTTCCGGCCTGCCGATCACTTACACATCAATCACGCCGACTTATTGCACCGTTACCGGCTCGACAGCCTATCCGCTCCAACAGGGAAGCTGCTTTGTACACGCCTCGCAGGCTGGCAACAATGTCTATTCGGTTTCCCCGCTGGTGACGCAGTATTTCGCGATTCATCTGGCCCCGCAAACCATAACCTTCCCGGCGATCACAGCGACAGAATATGTGTTATCGCAGCTAACTCTCTCGGCAACGGCCAGCTCGGGACTTACTGTGAGCTTTGCATCGGCCACTCCGGCGGTCTGCACGGTCAGCGGCACGACAGCCTCGCTGCTAACTCCCGGCGACTGCGTGATTCACGCCACGCAGGCCGGCAATAAGACGGTCTACGCGGTTGCGGCGCTAGTTTCGCAGAGCTTCATCGTTCATGCAAATCCGCAGACAATTACCTTCCCGGCAATTTCCGCAACACTGACTGCCGCAACCACGCTGCCGCTAACTGCGACGGCCAGCTCGGGACTTACAGTTAGTTTTGCTTCGACGACGCCGGCAGTCTGCACAGTAAGTGGAACAACGGCTAACTTGCTGACTTCTGGAATTTGCATCGTGCAAGCGACGCAGGCCGGCAACGCCAATTACGCGGCAGCAGCGCTGGTGCAGCAAAATCTGGTGGTGCATCTTGCCGCGCAGACGATTACTTTCCCGGCAGTTGCGGCGCAAGTGGTCGGGGCCAATGCAACTCTGGGCGCGACGGCTAGCTCGGGACTTACGGTGAGTTATACGTCAGTTACTAACTCGGTGTGCACGGTAAGCGGCTCGACCGCGACGATGGTCTCGGCGGGCGCGTGCGTGATCCACGCCACACAGGCCGGCAATGCGACTTACGCCGCCGCGCCGCTGCTTTCAAAGCTGATTGTTGTTACGGCCAAGTAAGCCAGTCACTTGCGGTAGGCCAAACGCTGGGGGGAGCGAAGTGGGCAATCCCCGGCGTAAGCTGAGATTTTCTGAGGTTGTTCGTTTTTTTTCCTGCCCCTGCTTGGCGTCCCGCCATGTCCAGAATGGAGAAACAGAGGCGCAGTGTGATTCAATAAAGAGGATGGCAATTCCACGGAGAATGACGGTGCGCGGGCGCGCAATTGCGGTTAAGAGGAAGGCGCGCGAGTACGCGATGGTTGCGCGGGCGCTGGCTTCCACTTCGCACCCGGTGCTGGCGCAGATTATTCCGGCGCGCTTTTGCAACTTGAGCTGCGGCTATTGCAATGAGTATGACAAGGTCAGCGAGCCGGTGCCGCTGGACGAGATGCTGCGCCGCATCGACCACCTGGGACGGCTGGGCACGGCGATGATCGGCATCAGCGGCGGTGAGCCGCTGACGCATCCCGATCTGGATGAGATCATCCGGCGGATGCGGAAGACTGGCGCGATTGCCGGAATGATTACCAACGGCTATCTGCTGAATGTGGAGAGGATCGAGCGGCTGAACCGCGCCGGCCTGGACCACATGCAGATTTCCATCGACAATCTGGTGCCCGACGATGTCTCGCTGAAGAGCCTGAAGGTGCTGGATAAAAAGCTGGTGATGCTCTCCGAGTACGCCGAATTCCACGTGAATATCAACTCCGTGGTGGGCGGGGGCTTCAAGAATCCCAACGACGCGCTGGTGATTGGGCGGCGCGCGCTGGAGTTGGGCTTTGAATCGACGATTGGGATCATCCACGACGGCAGCGGGCAACTGAAGCCGCTGAACGAGGACGAAGCCAAAGTCTACTTTGCGATGACGCACCGGAAGAAAACCAACTACGCGCAGTTCGACAAGTTTCAAGAGGCGATTGCGCAAGGACGGCCAAATGTCTGGCGCTGCCGTGCGGGCTCGCGCTACCTGTATATATGTGAAGACGGGTTGGTGCACTATTGCAGCCAGCAGCGCGGGTATCCTGGGGTGCCGCTGGCCGATTACTCAACCGCGGACGTGAAGCGGGAGTTTCTGACGGCGAAGAGTTGCGCGCCGAATTGCACCATCGGCTGTGTGCACCGGATCAGTTACATCGACCACTGGCGCGCGCCGCAAACGAGCATGATTTCGCCCGGCATTCCCTCAGGCGGAAGCGGGGCGGAGAAGCTGGTGCAGATCGCGGGCATGAATTGAAAGGCAATCGAAAAAAGGCCTCCACGTCATGTGCGGATCTCCAATTTTCAGATTCCCGCGCCTGTGAAGTTCCTGCTGCCTCCTGGATTCTCGAATTACCGCAATATTGATCCGGCCCTTAATATCGTCAAGGTATTTCATCCATTCCGCAAAGAACGCGGAATGGATGGGTCACCCAGATTTATTGATTGGACCAAGGCTGCGCGGCGGGCGTTAAACATCCAGCTTTTTCATGTAATCGGCATCGAGGCGGAGAGCTTCCATGGTGTCGATGTCGAATTCCTCCTGCTCAATGTAGTAGTGCTTAAGGCTGGTTGCAGCGCGCAGGATGGGCTTGTAATCGATGACGCCCCGTCCCATAACCGTAGAGTGAAATTGGCCGTTGGAGCCCTTCACCATATCCTTGACATGCAGCAGCGGGAATCGCTCCGGCGTCTTTTTGAAATAGTCGACCGGATTGCGGCCGGCCGCGACCACCCATCCGCAGTCCATCTCAAAGCAGACCAGTTTGGGGTCGGTGAGGCGCAGCAGTTCGTCATAGAAGACAACGCCAGTCTCGGAGCCAAACTCGGGGCCATGATTGTGGTAGCCGAAGGTCATGCCTGCGGTGTTGACCTTCTCGCCGATTCTGTTCAATTCGCCCGCCACCCAGCGCCAGTCATCGAGCGTGAGTTCGCCGGAAAGAGCAGGATCGCGCCGCCGGGGCCAGGGGCAGATGATGGTTTCGAGGCCGAGAGCGTGGCCGTATTCGATCAGCTCGTCGCCGTGCGCCAGCAGCAGGGCCAGCGTGTGATGAGTGCTGGTGCAGCGCAGGCCAGCCTTGTCCATGGCCTTGCGGAAATCGGGCGCCGTGCGATCGTAGTAGCCGGCTGCTTCGATGTCCGTAAATCCCGCCGCGCGCACCTTTGCCAGCGTGCCGTCAAAGTCCTTGGGCAGCAGGTCGCGCACACTGTAGAGTTGCAGGCCAATGGGCAGGTTGAGTGGCTTGGCGGCGAGCCGGAGTGCGCTGGCGCTGGCCGCGACGGCGATGGTCGCCGTGGTCTTCAAGAAAGCTCTGCGCGAGGTGTTGCTCATTGGTGTGTTCTCCAGATTCTTTGTGGCTCAGCCTTTGATTGATTTGGAGACCGCATCCCACGTGGCCACGGTGCGATTGAAGTAGGAGTGATTGGCCATGTGGCAGCCGATGGCGGCGTTGTTGCCGAAGACCTCGTCCTCGACGACATGCTCGCGGGTCTCGACGGCGCGGAAGAAGTTGGCGATGTGGTCGGCGGTGTCGTCGTATCCCTGCGGCGCGGCGTAGCTTTCCACCTCGCCCAGCGGAGCCGGCGGCTCAGGATGCGCGGCGTGCCAGTCCGCGAAATACTGCTGCTTGGCGGCGGCCGTCCAGCCATTGAGCGAATAGCCCTCGGGGCGCGGGTTGGTGTCTTGCGGCATCACCTTCAGCAAGTTGCCGTTGATGACCATGGTGGCCTGTTTGCCGTAGAAGATGATCGGCTCACCGGCTTCGTTGTTCTGGTTGCAATGCAGGTTAACCGTCACGCCGGGATAGTCGTAAAGCGTGGCCAGCAGGTCGGGAAAGTCGCGGCCATCCTTGAAGTGAGTCAGGCTGCCGGTGCTGAATGCGCGGCTGGGAATGGCATTGATCCCTGTAATGCACTGCATTCCAGACAGCAGATGGACGAAAAGATCGCCGGCGACGCCCTCGCCATAGTCTTTGAAGCAGCGCCAGCGGAAGAAGCGCGCGGCATCGAAGGGAATCGCCGGAGCATCGCGCAGAAAGGCATCCCAGTCGATGGTTTGCGGGCTGGCGTCGGGCGCAATCGGGTAAACCCACGCGCCGGAGGGGGTATTGCGGTCGGAGTGGCCCTCGATCAGCGTCACCTGGCCAAGGCGGCCGGAGGCGTAGATTTCCGCGGCTTTTTTGTAAACGATGTTGCTGACGCGCTGGCTTCCAGCGGCAAAGATCCGCTTGCCTGCTTGAGTCGCCTCGACCATTGCCAGCCCATCGGCGACATTGTGGCTCATCGGCTTCTCGCAATAAACATCCTTGCCGGCTGCCAGGGCGTCCAGCACCACTCGGCGATGCTGAAAATCGGCTACAGCGACGATAACGGCGTCCAGGTCTTTGCGATCCAGCAGGGAACGATAGTCGCGCGAAGTGGGTACATCCGCTCCCCAGGCCTCGACGCCGGCCTTCTGGTGCATTTCATAAAGGTCCGCCGTGCCCACTAAATCCGCGTTGGGCAGCTTGCGCGCCGAGCGCAGCAGATCGCAGCCGCGAATTCCGGTTCCAATGGAGGCAAAGCGAATCTTGCGTCCGCTGGCCGGAGCCTGCGCGCTCAACTCCACTGGCTTCAACACCGTTGCATTCACCGCCGCTCCCGCCACAGCTACGCCTGCGCCCAGGCGCACAAAATCCCTTCTTGTCATCGATGAAGCCCTCATTCTGTCTCTCCCTATGCGTCCATGATTCTCGCTCTCTGGCCTGCACTGTGTCCACAGGGCGGGCTGGATGAGGACGGCCCCGAAGCTGGGTTGTGCTCTTTAAATGCCGTCATTCTTCGGCAATTGTGCAAGAATCCTTGCGCTCCAGGCCGCGCATCGCCCCACTTGCCGCCGAATCATGGGAGAATGAATGGGTAGACTGCCATGACAAATAATCATCCCGAAGAATTACTGCCCACTACCGAAGCCACGCCAGAGCCCGCCACTGAGCCGACCGCTAAGCCGGAGATTGCCCCGGAGACCGCCCCAGCCGTCGAGCCGATCCTGGCTTCGGTCGATGCCGCAGACGATGCTCCGCTGGAGACCGTCGAAGCTCTTCCAGAACTGGCACTTCCGGCCGCTCCAGCGCCGGTGGTCCCAGCGCCGGTCGCCCCCAAACCAAGTGCGCCAGAGCCGATTGTCGAGCCGATTGAGGAAGAACCGGCTGAATCCTTCGCCGATCTGCTCAACGCCTTCGAGCGCAGCCACTCGCACAAAGGCGAGCCGGGCCAGCGCCAGCTTCAGGGCGTGGTGGTCTCGCTCTCCGCCGACCAGGTCTTTCTCGACATCGGATATAAAACAGAAGGGGTTCTGCCGCGTTCGGCTTTTGAAAACAACGCCGAAGCCGTCAAGCCCGGCGACAGCTTTCCCGTCTCCGTCACTGGCCGCAATGAGGAACATTATTATGAGCTCTCGCGCTTCAAAGTCGCCCAGGTGCGCGACTGGTCGGCGCTGGAGGCAGCCTTCGCCGATAAGACGGCGGTTGTCGGCACATTGACTGAGGTGCGCAAGGGCGGAGCGACGGTGGACATTGGCGTGCGCGCCTTTATGCCCGCCAGCCGCAGCGGAACCAAAGATGCAGCCGAGCTGGAAAAGCTGGTCGGCACAGAGATCACCTGCCGCATTACCAAGCTCGATGTGATGGAGGAAGACGTTGTTGTCGATCGGCGCGTGGTGCTGGAAGAGCAGGCGCGCGGAGTAACCGCCGCCCGCCACGCCGCACTGAAAGAAGGCGATACCGTCATGGGGACCGTCAGCACTCTCATGCCTTATGGCGCCTTTATTGATATGGGCGGCGTTGACGGCCTGCTGCATGTCTCGGATATTTCTCACGCCCGCGTTACCAAACCGGAGGACGTGCTTACCGTTGGCCAGGAGCTTCAGCTCCGCATCCTCAAAATCGATCCCGAGACCAAGAAAATCTCTCTCGGCCTCAAGCAGCTTCAACCCGAACCCTGGCAGACCGTCAGCCTCGCCATTGGCCAGCGCATTACCGGCACGGTGACGCGCCTGGCCGATTTTGGCGCCTTTGTTGAGATCGCGCCCGGCGTCGAGGGCCTCATCCACATCTCCGAAATGTCCTACGGAAAAAAGCTGCGCCACCCCAGCGACATGCTCAAGCAGGGCGATCGCGTCGATGCCGTGATCCTGGTCATCAAGCCGGAGGAACATCGCATCTCGCTCGGTCTGAAGCAGACATTGGTCGATCCCTGGACGGAAGTTTCGCGCAACTTCCCGGTTGGGTCTGAGATTGAAGGCCCCATTACCAAGCTGATGAACTTCGGCGCCTTTGTGCAGTTGATCGACGGCGTTGAAGGGCTGGTGCATATCAGCGAGATTGTCTCTGACCGCCGGTTGAACCATCCTTCGGACGTGCTGCGCGCCGGGCAAATTGTCAAAGCGCAGGTGCTGGCCGTCGATGCGGAAAAACGCCAGATCAAGCTGAGCATGAAGCAGCTTATTCCCACCGAGATCGACGAATATATTTCCGAGCACAAAGTCGGCGATCAGGTCTCAGGCCGCGTCATCGAGCAATCGCCAAGCCTGATTCACGTCGAGTTGGGCGATGGCATCCGGGCCATCTGCCGCATCGTCACCGGACCTAAATCCGAGCAATTGGCCGCCGCCGCGACCGCCAAGGCTAAGACCGAGTTAAAGCCGGATCTATCGAATCTCTCGTCGATGCTCAAGGATCGCTGGAAGGGCAACACGCCCGCCGCGCAAGCCAAGCCTGAACCATGCACCGCCGGCCAGATCCGCAGCTTCAAGATCAAGCATCTGGATGCGGAAGCCAAGAAGATTGAGGTCGAGTTGGCGTAGATCTTGGGTGAGCTTTGTATTTTTGTTCGCATCTATCAAAGACGAAAGACCCCTGCCATTGAAGCAGGGGTTTTTCATGCGTTGCGATAGGTGGAGCAGAACAGACCAGCGCTCCAACTTCCGTCCATCTCACAGATATAGCACCATCGCCAAGTTATTCTCGCTCGGCGTAGATGTTCAGGGAGGGTGCATTGATTTGTAGTCTAGTTGTGACTACAATTGAATCTCAAAGCTAGTTCCAAGGAGAACCCCATGCCCACCGCCGACTCCTACGTCCGAGCCCGCATCGACACGAAGACCAAAGACCGTGCCGCTGACGCGCTGGAGGCGATGGGCCTGTCTATCTCCGACGCCATTCGCCTGCTGATGCTGCGCATTGCCGACGAACGCCGCCTGCCCTTCGAGGTCAAGGCTCCCAACGCCACCACACGAAGGGCAATCGCCGAGCTTGAGGCCGGCAAGGGTAAGCGCTTTGCCAGCGTTGAGGCGTTGATGGCGGATTTGCATGCGGACGATTGAGCGCTCCTCGGCATTCAAACGCGACAATAAGCGCGAGATCAGAGGCCGGCTCGGTGCAACACTCGACGCTGACCTGGTGCCCGTTCTTTTGGCTTTGGCAAATGACGATCCTCTGGAACAACGGCACCGCGACCATGACCTGAGCGGTGATTGGGAAGGTTACAGGGAATGTCACGTCAAACCGGACCTGCTGCTGATCTATAGAAAAACAGACACGGACACCCTGCGTCTGGCGCGTCTGGGCTCTCACAGCGAACTCTTTGGCTGATCAACATTCCCACCTGTTTACCCATTCCGGTGCCGCTTCCGCAACCGGAAAAAACCTGCTATCGAAGCAATGGTTATTCGTGATATAGCGTACGGAATTCATTCCCTCTTCGCCGGTTATTCGTCCGTCGTCCATAAACGGAGCAGAACAGACCAGCGCTCCATTCTTTCAAGAGTTCATAGTGGTGATGAGGAGATTAAAAATGTCTAAGCAATTTGAAAACCGGCAAATAGCCAAGTTGGAAGATGAGTCAGCTTTGAAGGCAACACCACAGAAGACGACAGAGATTCTGGCAGAAAAATCAGCGGAAAAATCAACAAAAGCAGTGCAGAGTTTCGACAAGGAAAACAGCCAACTCTTTTCAAGATAACCGGCACACCGGAACTTTCAGCCCAGCGAGACGGGCAAGGAAGGAACCGGTCACTGCCAGTGATGGAGTGTGAGACCATGGCATCCGAAGCCCGGCAATACTTCCCCTTAGCCAATGCCTACCTGTGTCAGGACTGCGACTCGGTAGGCAATAACTCAATGCATTGTCCCGCTTGTGGCTCGGGGGTTTTGATGGTGCTTGCCAGCATATTTGGCCGCACTGAAGACGCCCCAGGGGCAAAGCTTTACCAGTTTCCCGCGATTGCGGCATAGAGATTCAAAGATATACAGATTCAATAAACAGGATGCGCACACCGCAGCCGGTCCGTCTTCCGTAAGCCCATTTACACCGCAACTCCAACGTGCCCATAGGCTCGTTAATTCCTTCGCGCCTTGCATGGCCTTTGCTGGAGTGGGTATCTTTGTGAAGCGGCTAAATTAAATTGCAGAAAGAGATTCGATGGAAGTTTTAAGACGGCTTTTCGAGGAGCATTTCCGGCTTCCGGCTGAAGAAGTGCGGCCGCTTCAGGGGCAACTGGGCGGCTCGGGGCGCGTGATTCTCCGGCTGACCGGCGGCGGATTCAGCGCCATCGGAATTCTGTATTCGGTGCGGGATGAGAATCTTGCGTTCCTGGAATTCTCCAGGCATTTTCGGCGGCGCGGATTGCCGGTGCCGGAGATTTATGCCGAGGATCTTAGTGCCGGCGCTTACCTGGAAGAGGATCTAGGCGACACCACGCTCTTTGAATTTCTGGGCCAGAATCGTGTTGGCGAGACAATCGCACCGCAGGCCGTCGAGGCGTATCGCAAAGTGGTGGCCGCGCTGCCGCGCTTTCAGGTGGAAGCAGGCCGCGATCTGAATTACAAGGTCTGCTATCCAAGAGCCAGCTTCGACCGGCAATCGATTGCCTGGGATCTGAATTATTTCAAGTATTATTTTCTGCGGCTGGCCGGTGTTCCGTTTAATGAACAGGCGCTGGAGTTGGACTTCAGCCGCTTGACAAAGTTTCTGCTGGGCGCGGACCACGATTACTTTCTCTATCGGGATTTTCAATCGCGCAACGTGATGCTGCGCGATGGGAAGCCGTATTTTCTGGACTACCAGGG
>CAZDYU010000085.1:0-19426 GCA_964509755.1 uncultured Occallatibacter sp.
GGGGCACCCTCATCAAGGTTGGGATGGCGGATCACCGAGACCGGGGCCACCCGCCGGAGTCGGAACTGAGAATGGAAGACTGGATGGTTGGGGGTCGTGGTCTCCCGCTCGTCCACGATAAAACTGTGGATGAATGGGGCACTCACGTTTCTTGGTTACTTCATGACCGGGCCACCTGCCTGTTTTACATCTTCCATTTTTGAAAATCTGATGCGCTCCTTCTGACGGCTTGAGGCTAGTTTGATTCTGTCGGTAGTGGCTTTGGGGTCAACAGTAAAATATGTCTTCGTCCACTTCAACTTCAGACGGCACACGTCTTCATCGTTTAAGTAAAGAGTGTTGGTGTCAGGAAGCTGAGGTGGGAAGCCAAGCTCAGGATCCCCAAAGAGAATTACCAGTCCATCTTGTCGTAGTAGAAACCGGCGGCTGACTTCCCCGTATGGCATATATTTGTAAATGATTTCGCCAACTGAATCTTTGTCTGTTTTTGGCGAAATATAGATCGGCACTCTCGTCAAGCCGTCTGGGGCATCCCCCACATAACTAAACTTTGTCTGATAGCCATAATCGTAAATCTCGTCCTCAACGGCTTGCACAACTGCCGTTAACTCTGTTTTAGACAAGAGACGATCTGTCAAACGCTTTTCATCTGGCTCTTGAGCGAAGGAGACAAGTGATAACACCAATGCGACAATCGTCCATCTGAACATCCGAAACCACCTTTCCGTACAAATTTGATTCATCGACATTTCATTCTCACCCAGATCATTGCCCATGCGTATCTTTCATAATCATGATGTAAACCTCATGTCCTTGCTCCACGTCCCCGCCACCAGCTGCATTCACAAAGGGACCGAATACCTGCACAACTTCAACGTTATGGGTCCAGGACGCTTGAGGCTGATTCTCCGGATCAAACTGAATTGGCGGGTGGCCCCGGTCCCAATGACCTTTTCCATCCATAAAATGTGGGTGCCCCCGGTCCCTCGCCTTTGGGGACCGGGGATGGTCCCCGCACGTTCCCTGTCCCGCCTTTGATACATGGGACGTATGCAGCCAACACTCAGAGCCGAAGGCCACTGGGACTGGCATAAACCCGTTGATCCAGTCTCCGGCGCATAAGATGAATCCTCTTAACGCGCCTTGGCCGCAACCTTCAAGCCCGTAATCTGAGCACGAGAGGTCCGCTTCCTTGCCCTCGGCTCCGGCGTCAATGTCTCAAGCTCGAAGTGCGCATCCGGGAAGACCACCCGCAACTCCAGCTTGCCTCCGAGAGCGCCAACATACTCCCTCAGCGTGCTCAGCAGAAAATCGGACTGCCTCTCCATGCGCGAGACCGCCCCTTGGGCAATGTTGAGCCGCTCGGCAATGGCCGTCTGCGTCATCTGACGCGCTTGGCGCAGCTTGCCGAAGCCAACGCGCTCAAGCTCGGCGTGGGCCTCCTGCTTCACCGCCGCGCGAGTCTCCGCCGATGCCTTGTGTCTTAGATCATTCCAGTTGGTAGCCATACGCTCACTCCCTTGCCTTGCGCCGCGGCCCAGAGGCCGGTGTTGCCCTTTCGTGCGATTGCAGGTGGTCCGCATAGATAGCGTCCGCCTTCGGAACCATCTTGTCGTACCATCGCTCATCGCCTGTCTTGTCTCCTCCCAGAAGAAGAAAGGCCGTCCGTGCCGGATCGAAGGCATAGAGAATGCGATACGGACGGCCCTCGTGCTGGATTCTCAGCTCCCGCATATGGCTGAATTTGGACCCATTCACCCCGGTGCTTTGCGGGTATCCAAGGGCGGGGCCTGCCTCCATCAACATGAACACAACGCGTTCAATGCTGAGCTGTTCCGGCTCCGAGAGAGGTTCGTACCACTCCCTGAATTCATCCGAAACAGCCACCTCGTATGCCATGAATGTAGTATACCATCAAATGTATATTGAAACGACGTCAGATTGGCAGGAGGCGGGTGGCCCCGGTCCCAATGACCCTTTTTAATCCATAAAAATGCTGGTGTCCCCGAGCCTGTCCTGAGCCTGGCAGGTGGCCCGGTCATCGGCCCTGAAGAAGTACCTTGAGCGATGAGAAGCTGTGCCCGTTCATCGCGGTCTTATCGCGATGAGCGCGCCGCGAAGACTTGCCATCCACTCCGACTCGATTTCAATCACTTCTCGAACGCCGGTCGCGTGATGGTTGAAGCTGCTCCACTGGTAGTCGCCGGGAGATGCAACCAATCCGCGCTTCACCGGGTATTGGTTTCACTTTGAAGAAGATGGCCAATTCAAGGTAGGATCGACTACCGTATTTAGATTCAATGCAGGTGAAAAAATGGAGTTCCCAAGCCCTGTGGTGTGGTATTGCCTGGGAACTCCTTCCCCAGACCTGCTTTGGTTCTGGATGCAGTATTGGTAAACGAAGTAACGATGCGATGTTCAAAAGTGCTCTATCTTCAAGTTACGAAGATCGTATAGATAAAAGTAATCATATGTGTTTACTAACATATAAACACAAAATCTAGCCGGAAATCCCAGAAAATGGCGCAATGGCTGGGCCTCCCAGATTCCGATTCTGGAACCTGGGAGATCACAAATCCACCCATCGGCGATACTAGAACTTCACTGAAGGTGCCGTGCGCGCGCTCTGGCTGGCCTCAAAGAAGGCGTTGTTGACCTGGAAGCCCGCAATGCCGGCCCAGATGCTATTGGGAAATTGCCGCACAAAGGTGTTGTAGTCGCGCAGCGCGTCGTTGTAGCGTTTGCGCGCCACGCCAATGCGGTTCTCGGTTCCGGCCAATTCGTCTTGCAGGCGCATGAACTGGTCGCTCGACCGCAGTTGCGGATAGTTTTCTGTCAGCAGCAGCAGGCGGCCAATCGCCGAATCGAGCTGGCCGTTGGCGGCAATCTTGCCCGCCGGCCCCTGCGCATTCAACATGCCTGCGCGGGCGTTGGCGATGTCGCCAAAGACGGTGCTCTCCTCTTTGGTAAAGCCCTTCACGGTTTCGACCAAGTTGGGAATCAGGTCCAGCCGGCGCTGCAATTGTACGTCCACATCCGACCACGCGGCTTTCACAACCTCATCCTTGGACACCATATCGTTCTTGGCGCCTACGTAACTGCTAAAGACCATCAGCAAGACCAGCACAAAAACGCCAACGACACCTAAGCCAATCCACAGTCCCTTGCTCATAAAGTGTTTTTCTCCTCCGGCTCGCCTCAAGCAAGCCACTGCATTCAAACTTGGAAACTACCAGCTTCCACCAGCTCCGCCGCCGCCAAAGCCGCCACCGTCTCCGCCGAAACCACCGAAACCGCCGCCGCCTGAGTTTCCACCGCCACCACCGAAACCACCGCCGCCACCAAAGCCGCCGCCTCCCATCCACGGGCCACCGCCGCGAAAGCCGCCGAAAAGACCAAATCCGAGCAGAAACCGGAAGAGGTGAAATCCGCCAAAAAAGAGCAGCAGCACAATCACCAGGATCAGTTTGCCAAGCCCGGGGCCATGGCGCACTGGCTGGCTGGCGGCAACAGGATCGTCGTCGGTGAGCGTGATCTTGGCGTCGGCGGCGATGACCTGCGCCATCTCGTCCACAGCCAGAGTCACGGCACCGTCATAGTCGTTGGCGCGCAGATCGGGAACCATCTCGCGGCCAATGTCGCCCACCTTGCCGTCGGGCAGTATCCCTTCAAGATCGTAGCCCACTTCGATGCGGCGCTTGTGATCGTCCACGGCCAGCAGCACAAGCAGGTTACGGTCCACGCCCTTCTTGCCCATCTTCCACTTGTCTTCAAGCGTGTTGGCAAAGTCGGCAGGATCGACGCCGTCGAGCGTATGGATGGTGACGATGGCTACCTTCGCATTGGCCTGCGAGTGGTCAAGCTGGGCGCAGAGCGCGTCAAGCCGCACAATGGCCTGCGGCGAGAGCACATGGGCAAAATCGCTTACGTAATCGGTGGGCTGGGGCAGATCCTCGACCTTTTCGGCCTGAATTGAACCAGCGGAAACTGCAAAAAAAACTGCCAACAGCAGCCGGAAGAAAGCGGAATGTGCGCGGCGAATGCCCTTCATCGCTTTCTATTGTACGGCACCCGCGGTGCGACAGCCGCTCGCAATTCGCTCGCAATAGCTTCGAGCTAATAGCTGTCTTTGCACTACACTGAAGAAGATATGACACTCAATCCGCCTCCCATCGCCCGCAAGGAACGCAAAGAGACTCCGCTGCACGGCACGGTTCTGATCGACGACTACGCCTGGCTGCGCGATAAAGAAAATCCAGAGGTTACCGCATATCTGGAGTCTGAGAACGCCTATGCCGCCGGGGTGATGGCGCCGCTGGACGGTTTGCGCGAGGAGCTTTACCGGGAGATGCTCTCACACATGAAGCAGACCGACGTCTCGGTTCCCTATCGCGACGGTGACTCGTGGTACCTGACCCGCACCGAAGAGGGCAAGCAGTACGCGATTCATTGCCGCCAGCGCGGCGACGCTGCTGGGCCAGAGGACGATGCGCCGGAGCAGGTCATTCTGGACGGCAACCAGCTTGCAGATGGTCACGCCTTCTTTTCCATCGGCGCGACGAATATCAGCGACGATGGCCGCTGGCTGGCTTACACCACGGACCTGACCGGCTTCCGCCAGTACACGCTGCACATCAAAGATCTGGAAACGGGCGAGACGCAATCTGATCTAGTGGAGCGAGTGGGCTCGGTCACCTGGGCCGCTGACAATTGCACACTCTTTTACACCGTCGAGGACGAGGAGCAGAAGCGCCAGTACCAACTCTGGCGCCATTGCATGGAGCAGGCTAAAAACTGCGTGCGGCAGCCTTCTATTGACGTATTGATCTATCAGGAGGACGACGAGCGCTTCAACCTTGGCGTGGGGCGTACACGCGACGGCGCCTACATCGTGATGGAGTCGGCCAGCCACACGACGACCGAGTCATGGGTGCTGCCAGCCGCTGAGCCCGAGGGCGCATTCTCGCTGATTAGCGCGCGTGAGGACGAGCACGAGTACTCTATCGATCATCGCAACGGCTTATGGTTTATTCGGACGAATGATCGCGGCCGCAACTACCGGTTGGTTACCGCGCCCGCATCCAGACCCAGCCGCGAGCATTGGAGCGAGCTGATTCCGCACCGCGACACCGTGATGCTGGAAGAGGTGGACCTCTTCGCTGGATTCTTTATCGCCTGCGAGCGCGAGGGCGGCCTGCCCCGGCTGCGCGTCTGGCGCTTCAGCGGCGAAGGCGCTGAAGCCGCGCGAGCAGGCGAGATTGCCTTTCCCGAGCCGGCATACAGCGCCCAGCCGCACGTTAACCGAATTTTTGACACGCCTAGCTTCCGTTACGCCTATCAGTCGCTGGTGACTCCGGCATCGGTCTACGAGTACGACGTAGCCAGCGGCGCATCCAAGCTGCTTAAACAACTGGAGGTGCCAGGCGGCTTTGACCGCACGCTCTACGCCAGCGAGCGCATACACGCCACGGCCAGCGACGGCGTCGAGGTGCCCGTGTCGCTTGTATATCGCAAGGACAAGCGCGCGCAGGGAAGCAGTCCCCTGTACGCTTACGGTTACGGCTCCTATGGGTACGCACTTCCGCTGGGCTTCAGTTCCAACCGGCTCAGCTTACTTGATCGCGGGGTGGTGATGGCTTACGCGCACATCCGCGGCGGCGGCGACCTGGGCGAGCCCTGGCACGACGCGGGCAAGATGCTGGTGAAGCGCAATACCTTTACAGATTTTGTGGCCTGCGTGGAGCGGCTCACCGCGGCCGGCTACGGCGACCCGGCGCGCGTCGCCATCGAGGGCGGGTCGGCAGGCGGGCTGCTGATGGGCGCGGTGGTCAACCTGCGCCCCGATCTCTTCCGCGCCGTGCTCTCGCATGTTCCTTTTGTGGACGTAATGAATACCATGCTGGATGCCACGCTACCGCTTACCGTTCCGGAGTACGAGGAGTGGGGAAACCCGAATGAGGCGGCTTACTTCAGTTATATGCTGAGTTACTCGCCCTATGACAATTTGAAACCGGGGAGTTATCCGGCGATGTTAGTCAAAACCTCGCTGCATGACAGCCAAGTAATGTATTGGGAGCCCGCCAAGTATGTGGCCAAGCTGCGCACTCTCAAGACGGACAATAATGCGCTGCTGCTGGTGACCAATATGCAGGCTGGCCACGGCGGCTCCAGCGGACGCTACGACTATCTGAAAGAGATCGCCTTCGATTATGCGTTTCTTCTGCGGGAGTTGGGGATTGTGCCGTAGTTTCTGGAGCGAATCAGCCCAGCAGCCGCGCCCACGCTATCCGCGCCATGCCTATGGCAAGAATCCCCAGCTTTCGCGGCATGGGAACGCTGGCGCGGGTTGAGAAGACATCGTATTCGGCTCTCTCAATGCGCTTGAGCAGCGCATGATAGATCGAGACCAGCACCCACAGCGCTGGACGGCTCTCGCGGTCGATCAGTGGCAATAACTGCTGCGCCGATTGATAAAAATTCTCCGCGCGTTGGGCAGTGGCCGCCAACAATGCGCGCTCATTATCCGTGGGCGGCGCACCGGCTGCGCGATGCAGCAGCGCCTCCAGAGAGACGCCGTGGGTTGCTAAATCCTCCAGCGGCAGATAGACGCGATTGCGGCTGGCATCCTCGGCAACATCGCGCAGAATGTTGGTCAGTTGAAAGGCAATGCCGGTCTCTTCGGCCAGCTTCTCGGCGCGCGGATCGGTATATCCGAAGATGCTGATGCAAACCAAGCCTACGACCGATGCCACCAGATAGCAGTACCGATAAAGGTCGGCGAAGGTCGCGTAGGTGTCCGGCACATCGTTCGCTGCCCGGTCCAGATCCATCGCGACGCCGGCGACTAACTCATCGAGCAAATTCAGAGGAATATTAAAACGCTCGACGGAGTCGCGCACCGCGAGAAAAACCAGCGAGGACGAATCTCCTCCGTGGCAGACACCGCGCCAATTCTCCTGCCAGGCATTCAGGCGGCGGCGGCGCTCGTCGCGAGGCAAGCTCTCGTCGTCGGCCAGATCGTCGGCCTGACGCATGAAAGCATAGATGGCGCAGATGGCGTTGCGGCGCGGCTCAGGCAACGCAACAAAGGCATAGTAAAAATTCTTCGCCTCGCTGCGCGCAATTTCGCGGCAATGAGCAAAAGCCTCTTCCAATCCATGACCGGTGGGCGTAAATCGGTACGATCTGTCTTGCTGAGCCAAGCTTTATCCTCTCAACTCAGCTTACCAAGAGGCAGAAAGGGTAGCATCTTGGCGCAAACTGCGCGCAGCGCAAGCTGGAGCTTGGAGCCTTTGGAGAGGGCCGGACGCGAGGCCAGCACGTCGTAATCCCGCTGTTCGATGGCGCGCAGAACCTGCAGCCCGCCGCGGCTGAAGAGGTCAAGGTCGATGGCCAGATCGCGCGGCACATTGCCGATCAGCGGCAGGCCTTCCTCAAAGAGCGTGCGCGCGTAATCCACCTCGCAACGCATCAAGCCGCGGAAGCCCGGCGTTACAATGCCTTCCGCAATGTACTCCTCGGTGACGCCAAAGGTTTCCATATCTTTTTGCGGTATATAGATGCGGCCTTTCTTGTAATCCTCGCGCACATCCTGCCAGAAGTTGGCCAATTGCAGTGCGGTGCATGTGGCATCGGAGAAGCGGAAATTCTCTTCGCTGGATTCGCCGCAGGCATAGAGCACCAGCCGTCCCACGGGGTTGGCCGAGTAGCGGCAATAAGCCAAAACATCTTCCATAGTGGCGAAGCGCTTCACGGTCTGATCCTGGCGAAAGGCCTTGAGCAAATCGGCGAAGGGTTCCTTGGGAATGAAGCAATCCTTGATGGTTTCAGCCAGCGCCACAAAGACGGGATGGCGGGTGCGGCCCTCATAGCAGGCGTCCAGTTCCCTACCCCAGAAATCCAGCAGCGCCAGCGCCTCCGGCGCATCGCCCACCTCGTCGCCCAGATCGTCTGAGACGCGGCAATAGGCGTAGATTGCGTGGAAATGCGGACGCAGATCCTTGGGCAGAAACCATGTGGCTACATGAAAATTCTCGTAGTGCGATTCTGCCAACTCCTTGCACCACGCCCGCGCCTCTTCAAGCGACGGCGCTGAGCCGGGCATGCGATAACTCTCCGGCAGCTTGGCCCACCCTCCGGCCAGCAATTCTTCCTGCGTCAGCTTGTTTTTTTCGATCGATTTGTTGTCCGATTCTTTAGTAACCGAAGTCATTCAATTGCCTCAAGGCACAATGGCCGTCTTGATCTCATTGCTGCGGTTCATCAACTTCTGAAATACACTGTTCAATTCGTTCAAATGTGCATGGCCGGTGATAAAAGCCTCCGACTGAAAGCGGCCGCCGGCAATCAGCTCCAGCGCCTCGCGGCAGATTGCCGGCGTGTGATGAAATGTTGCGCGCAGCGTAATGTCGGAATAGTGGATGCGATTGGTGTCCAGCGTAACATGGGTACCCAGAGCGCATCCGCCGAAGAAATTCACTGTTCCTCCCTTGCGCACTAACTCGACGGCCTCCTGCCATGCCTCGGGCACGCCTACGGCCTCAATGGCAATATCGACGCCGCGATTCTTGGCCGTCAGCGCACGGGTCTCGCGTATCGCCTTGCGGATGCTGGAGGTCTGCACAACGTGAGCCGCGCCAAGCTGCCGCGCCGCCTCCACCTGGCCATCGTGCTTGACGATGGCTATGACCTCGCAGCCGAACAGCGCCGCCACGTGCAGAATCATCAGCCCCAGCGGCCCGCCGCCAATCACGGCCACCGTATCGCCGGGATGCGGCCGCGAGTCTTTGAAGCCATGCACGGCGCAGGCCAGCGGCTCGGTCAGCGCGGCGTGCTCCAGCGGAACGTAGGCCGGTACGTGGAGCGTATTCTTGGCCACAATTCGCGCCGGTATGCGAATAAACTCGGCGTATGCGCCGTTGTTGAAGAGCAGATCGTCGCAGAGATTCTCTTGCCCGCGCGCACAGAAATAACACTGCCCGCAGGGCGCGGAGTTGAGCGCCACCACGCGGTCTCCGGCGGTAAACTCCGTGACGCCCTCGCCGGCCTCAACCACGGTTCCCGCAAGCTCATGCCCGAAGAGCGCAGGAGGCACAATCATGCGCGCGTGGTAGCCTCGCCGGAAGACCTTAAGGTCGGTGCCGCAGGTCAGCGCCGCGCCCACCCGCACCACCAGCTCACCGGGCGCCGCCTGGGGAACCGGCACGCTCTCGATCCGAATATCCTCGCGGCCATGGAGAACCGCGGCCATCATCGTCGTCGCCGTCACCGTCGCCATCAGTCCCCTTCTATCGAGCGCCCGCACCAGGCGCAGCCTCAATCATAATCTTCATCGAGTCCGCTTTGGGGGATGAAGCGACCTCGATTGCCTCGACCGCATCTTCCAGCACAAAGCGGTGCGAAATCAATTGCGTTAAATCGAATCCATTGCGAACTCCGCCAAAGACCAGATCGGTCACCTCTTCCAGAATCTCAAATGAAGCCGAGTAGGAACCCGTCAGCGTCTTTTCATCCATGCAAACCGCGCCAGGATCGAAGGCCGCCTCGCTGTGCTGCGTCTGCGCGAATAGCATCACCCTGCCCCCGCTGCGCACCGCCTCCATCGCGGGCTTGATCAGCGCGTTGCCGCCCACGGCCAGAATCACGGCATCCGCGCCACGGCCCTCGGTGGCTTGCTTGACCCGCTCGACCACATCTTCCCGGCCAGCGTCGATGGGCTCGTGCAGCCCAAATTTTGCGGCGATTGCGTGGCGTTCGGGATACAGATCGGAGGTCAAAACCCGCGCTCCGGTGCGGGCCGCAAGCGCCGCATGCATCAAGCCGATCGGGCCCTGGCCAATGACCAGCACCGTGTCATCTGGTGCAAGATTGAGCATCTTCACACCCTTCAGAACGGTGTTGACGGGCTCCAGGAACGCCGCTTGCTCAAACGGAACGCCGTCGGGAATCCGCACCACCGCGCGGCTGGAGGCAATCCAATCCATCACGCGAATGTACTGGGCAAAGCCGCCGCCGCTGGGCTCAAAGCCGGCCGTGGAGCCCACTTTTTTATAGAGCGCGCATTGCGCCGGCGTATGCTTGCGGCAGTAAAAGCACTCACCGCAAGGAACGTGATGCTGCACCACCACCCGCTCGCCCAAGGCGAAGTGCGTCACGCCCGCGCCGAGTTGCATGATGGTTCCGGCCATCTCATGGCCAAAGATGCGCGGCGCGGAATGCGAGCCGGTATGAATTTTTTTAAGGTCGGTTCCGCATACGCCGCAAGTGGCAATCTTGACCAGCAACTCGCCCGGCCCAATCGCAGGCACCGGCACCGACTCCAAGCGAATATCGTTCACTCCGCGATAGACGGCGGCTCTCATGGTGTCGGGAATCTTCGTTAGAGTCTGGGGTTCAGCCGGTGTGCTTTGGGTAGCCATTGCGCTTCCTGATTTGACCTTGCTCATCCAGAAGATCGAGCAGGGACTCCGCAATAGCGCGCGAAGCCTTTCTGCTATTTTCGCCCATCCGGATGAGCCTCCGCCAGTACCACGGCCTCAGAAGCGCAAAAAAGACGAATCGAGCCAATTGAAAGCGTCCGTCTTTGGAAATAAAGCGATTGAAATCAGGTAATTGGTCGCTGTATCCATCGCTGATTCCCTTGATGCAATAAAACGGGATGCCGCGCATCTGCGCCAAGCGCGCAATGGCGGAGGCCTCCATGTCAACCAGGGCAGCGGAGTAGGTTTCAGCGAGGCGGAATTTCTCGTGCGCGTCGGCGACCTTGGGGCTGGTCACCAGCCACAACCCTGGGTGCCCCACCCTCGCCGCGTCGTTGTCTTTGCGGTTAGGGTGGAATAGCGCGTCGCCGTTCCTTTCCAGGATGCCCCAATTCGCCGTCAAAAATCGCTCTCCGGTCCTCGCGTCAATGACAGCAGAAACATCGTAAGCACGGCCAGCCACAAGCTCCTCGCGCAGCGCTCCGGCCCAGCCGCTAGAAATCACCCAGGCTAATTCCCCGCCCTTTTCGGCTTCGGCAAAGGCTCGCGTGGCTGCGACAACCCCAGCTCCGGCGCAGGCGGCGATCCACTCGCCGTCTTCAAAGCGCCAATGCCAGAGATCGACGCCGTTCGAGCGTTCGTATTTCCAGCCGCGCGTTAGCGGCTTCAGTTCAGCGGGCATGGCGGCTATGATGGCTGTGCGGGTCATGAAGAAAGTCCCAAGTATTTGTGCCAATAGTCGTAGTTGTCAAGATGGGGATGACCATTGAATTGGTTTGGGATCAAATCTGAGCAGTCCTTAGAGAGTTCCCTGACACCATAGATCGTTTCAAACATACTCTCTGTTTCAATAACGAATGACGGCATTTCTGCAATCTGAAGAATCTGATTCAAATCATTATTCGGGCCTTTTAACTGGGTTAAGTCGGACGGCCATCTACCAATAACATCCCAACGAGGCCACTTCGGCAATCCCAATTGATTTAGAAAGCTAACTGCATCATTGAAAGTTGGAACCGAAATCGAAGAAAGAGCATAGATTCTATGATCTTGACAAGGCCCCCAGGCAAGGATGTCGAATTTGAAAGCAATTGAACCTGAAGCGCAACAAACAAGACCGTCAGTAATTCCATCATACCAACCCAAAGTTATGATTCGATTGAATAGTGATTCTGTCGAAGCAGGTAGAGAATTCTGAAGAATGGTTGAGACGTCCATAGTAACTTCCTTTCAACTCTACTGCTCCTACCCATGCGCCCAGAACCACTCCATCGCGGTGTAAAAAGCATAAACCATCACGATGCGCGAACAAACTCAGTGCCAGGTAGATGGACGAACGATTGCGGTTCCAGCAATTGCGTCGGGAAATTGCGCTGCCTGCAAGTGCTGAATGCGAATGTGCCGAATAAAGCTGGCGACAATGGCAAGTCCTCCGGCAGGCTTGGGAACGGGACAGAGCAATCCCACAGGCAAACCCAACTCTTCGGCCACAATGCGGATTGGTTCCACCAGATCGGTATCGTTGGAAAGGACGGCGGCGACATCAAACTGTCCCTGAAAGGCGTCGCGTACCAGATGGCTGCCCAGGTTCACATCGCTCCCTTTTTCTTCCGTCTTCCAAACTTTTGCGACATCCGGAAATGGCGGGCTGAAATGCGGAACTGTTCCTCCTCGCATTTGAGGAGGATGCACCAGGCCTGCCCATGGCTTGGTAACGAGGAAGTTGCCCAGATGGACGGTAATCTCCGGCACGGTTTTGAGCGCATCAAGATAAATCTGTTGACGGGCGGGAGCGGATGGATCAACCCGTCCCGAGATTCTGGCAGTGTAATAACGAACGACCTGGATTTGATTTTGGGGCTGGAGAAGTTCTGCGGACAAGGCCTTGAGATCGAGCCATTTGCAGTGAGGATTCCCCCGCAGTAACCGGTAGTAGAGGTTAAAGCCGTCGATATAAACATTCGTTCGCATCTACACACCATAAAGCAAAAGCCGCCGCGATTGCTCACGGACGGCTTTTGGGCCTACGGCACGCCGCAGGTGGGTGATACTTTATTGTGACCGAGCCGGGTGCAAAACGCAAGCAAAACTTCATTCAACATCTTACGGCGCATACCCATTTGCCCGAAACCAATCAATCGCCGCTCGCATCGCCGGGTTCACCGGCAAAATCCGGAAGCCCAGTTCCTGCTGCGCGCGGGCACTGCTCGCGTACATCTTCTTGCGGCCCATGCGCACCTCTTCGAGCGTAGCGCGCGGCTCACGGCCACGGATGCGGCCGGTGATCCACTCCTCAAAGAAGGCATAGGTCGCGGCAACGGCAAAGGGAATCTCCACCGTCGGCGAAGGAATGCCAGTGATCTCCGACATCTTGTCGAGTATCTGCTTGAGGGTCAGATTCTCTCCGCCCAGAATGTAGCGGCGGCCCGGCTGGCCCTTGGTCAGCGCACTGACATGCGTCCGCGCAACCTCCGAGACATCGACCAAGTTAAGCCCAGTGTCCATGTAGGCGGGGAATTTGCCGTTGAGAAAATCCAAAAAAATGCGTCCGGTTGGCGTGGGCTTGGAGTCGTTGGAGCCGATGGGTGAGGTAGGATTGAGAATCACAACATTCTGTCCCTTCGCCGCCGCCTGCATCGCTTCCTGTTCGGCCATGAATTTGGATCGCTTGTAGTGGCCGACCATATCGTCCAGCGAAACCGGCGTCTCCTCATTGACAACCAGGCCGTCGCGGCGAAAGTGCATCGTAGCCACGCTGGAGGTGTAGACGACGCGCTTGACCTTGGCCTCGCGGGCCAGCCGCAGCAGCTCGCGCGTGCCGTCCACATTGGCGAGATACATCGCCGCCGGGTCGGGAATCCAAAGCCGGTAATCAGCAGCCACGTGCAGCACCGCATCGCAGCCCGCAAGCGCCGGACGGAGGGTTTCCGGGTCGGCGAGGTCGCCTACATGCGTCTCGCCGGCAATGCCTTCGAGGTTCTTGAGGTTGCTAGTCTTACGGACGAGCAGGCGAAGCTGCGCACCCTCGGCGGCCAGTGCTCGAGCCACATGGTGGCCTACAAATCCCGTCGCGCCTGTTAGGAAGACTTTCATGGCCTCGAATCTCTAACGCCATTCTAAACTGCTTTGTTGTGTTGCCCGGTTTGCAACTAAAAAGGCGGGAAGCACTCGCCAGATAATGCAATAATGCATTACAATATAAAGACGAGGTAATCCTATGGCTATCGTGAGCACAACATCAAGGGGACAGGTGACTTTCCGGAAGGAAATCTTCCAGCACGTTGGGATTAGACCGGGGGAGAAATTGGAGATCGATCTGTTGCCGGGTGGGGAGTTCCGGGGCCGGGCTGTACGGAAGCAGGGGAAGATCGAGGACATCTTCGGAATGCTGGCTGGGAAATCAAACGTGAAATTGACTATCGAAGAGATCAAAGAGGCCGCCGAAAAAGCCTGGGCTGGACAGCTCTGAAAGTTTGCGATGAAGATCACAGTCGATACAAATCTTCTTTTACGCGTCATTCTACTGGACGACTTGAATCAAGCACGCTCGGCTGAAGAGGCTTTGAGCAGCGCCAGCCTGGTAGCTATTCCACTTCCCTGTCTATGTGAGGTTGTTTGGGTACTCGACCGTTCCTACGGCATTGAACGCGCGGAGATAGCTCTGGTTCTGGAAAGTCTGTTGCGTGCGCCCAATGTGGCGGTCAACAGAGCCGCCGTTGATTTTGGACTCACCATGCTCAAGGGCGGCGGGGATTTCGCCGATGGCGTGATTGCTTATGAGGGGCGCTGGCTGGGCGCCGAGACGTTTGTCTCGTTCGACAAGAAGGCCGTCGCCGCGATCACGAAGCAGGGAATGAAAGCCAAGTTGCTGGTATGAACCAGGTGTAGCAGCGTTCCTTCAATGCACTCAGGATCGGGATTTAAGGTACTCGGCTTCACTCCTCCAACGCCTCGGGCGCGAGTGCGATATTCTTCTCCCCCGCGGCCTTTTTTGCTTTGTAGGCCTTCACCCAGTCTTCCCAGTGCTTGCCCGCGGCGCGGTCCTTGCCGGTGAACTCGACGCTGGCTATCTCCGCAAAGCCGACTTTGCGTTTTTCGCTCGATATAGGCGTGAAATACTGCACAAAGGATTCAGCCAGCGTGGGACCGGATTGGCAATTGAAAATGAAAGCATCAATGCGTTCCCCCGATTTGAGCGTCAGGGTTACGTCGCCGCGATAGTCGAAGGCCTTGTCGAGAGCCAGGCGCAAGTCGTCATCGCTGGTCAGCGTGGGAACCCAGCCCTCCAGATTTTCGTGCTCCGCGCCGGGAGCCAGTTCCAGCGCTTCCACCTGCGCCAGCGTGTACTTCAGAACTTCAGCGGTCATGCGTTGGTCACCTCAAGGCTTTCAGCCGGCGCTGCAATCTGCACTAGTGTTGCCGGTCCGTGAGGAGCCGTCTCGCTCAGCATTTTCAACGCGTCCTGATCCGGATACATGCCAAAGTTGCCGCGCACCATTGCCCAAAATCCCTTCAGCGACCCAAAGCCTTCAATCACCGCACTGGGCTCATAGCCGCAACTCACCATGCAGTTGGCGCATTTGGGATTGCCACTCGCAACTCCGTACTCATTCCACTGCGTAGTTTCCATCAATTCTTTAAACGTCTCCGCATAGCCCTCTTGCAATAAGTAACAAGGTTTTTGCCAGCCAAAGATGTTATAAGCCGGCGAACCCCAGGGCGTGCATTCATAATTCCTCTTTCCCATCAGAAATTCCAGAAACAATGGCGACATATTGAATTTCCAGGTCTTTTCGCGATTGGAAAGAATGGCGCGGAAGAGACGCCGCACGCGCGCGCGGCCCATGAAACGATTTTGATCCGGCGCTTTGTCGTAACTATATCCAGGTGAAAGCACAACTCCTTCGACGCCCATCTCCATGACTTCGTCAAAGAAGGCGCGTACGCCATTCGGGTCGGTGCCATCAAAGAAAGTGGCATTGGTGGTGACGCGAAAACCTCTCTTGACAGCTTCTTTGATTCCTTCGATGGCGATGTCATAGCCGCCCTCGCGGCAGACGGAAAAATCATGATGCTCGCGCTGCCCGTCAAGATGCACACTGAAGGTAAGATACTTGGACGGCTTGAACTCCGGCAGCCGCTTCTTCAGTTCCAGAGCGTTGGTGCAGAGGTAAACATATTTCTTCCGCGCCACCAGGCCGTTGACAATCTCGACAATCTGCGGATGCAGCAGCGGTTCGCCGCCGGGCAGTGAGACCATCGGCGCGCCGCACTCTTCGACAGCGGCAAAGCACTCTTCGGGGGTCAGTTGCTTCTTCAAAATATGCGGCGGATACTGCACTTTGCCGCAGCCGGCGCAGGCCAGGTTGCAGCGGAAGAGCGGCTCCAGCATCAGCACCAGTGGATAGCGCTTCTTGCCGGTGAGCCTCTGCTTCAGCACATAACTTGCAACCGTGCCCATCTGGGAGATAGGAATAGACATCCTGGTAAGAACCTCCGGCGCCAATGTTGGCGCATAACATGCAATTCGTTTTGTAACGGCTAGGAGCTATCAGCTATTAACTGTCAGCTAAAAGCTGCTCTTGCGCTCCATCGCCCGCTTGTAACTGGTCAGAGCCACCAGCGGGAAGTATTGCCGATACATGTTGTAAGCCAGGTAGAAGACTCTGGGGAAGCCTGTTCCGGTGATGATGCTCTCGCGCAGCGCGCCCTCTCGAATCGATTCGTCCCAGCTCCCGTCGGGCCGTTGCCGCGTCAGCAGCCAGCGCACGCCCTTGGCAATCGAGTCGGAGCGGTCGTCGCCCGCGGCCAGCAGCCCCAGCAGCGCCCACGCCGTCTGCGAGGGAGTACTCACGCCCACGCCGCGCAAATTCGGATCGTCGTAACTGCCGCAGCTTTCTCCCCAGCCTCCGTCGGCATTCTGCACCATGCGAATCCACTCGGCGGCCGACTGTATCTGCGGCTCCAGATGATCCATGCCGATCGAATCCAGCCCGCGCAGCACCAGGAATGTCCCGTAGATGTAATTCACGCCCCAGCGGCCAAACCAGCTTCCATCGGGCTCCTGCTCTTTGAGAATGAATTGAATCGCCTTCTCGACGCGCTTGTCACCGCGCGCGTAGCCATAATTGGCCAGCATCTCCAACATGCGCCCGGTAATATCCACAGTCGGCGGATCGAGCATTGCGTTGTGATCCGCAAAGGGGATGTACTGGAAGATCATCTTGGTATTGTCTTTGTCGAAGCTGCCCCAGCCGCCGTTCTTGCACTGCATGGCGAACTCCCAGGCAATGGCGCGCTCGCACACCTCGTGCTGGTAGCGCTCCCGGGGATTGTCCACCTTGTTCAGGGCCATCAGCACCTGCGCGGTGTCGTCGGTGTCGGGATAAAACTCGTTATTGAACTCGAAGTACCAGCCGCCGGGCTCGGTATTGCGAACCTTCACGGCCCAGTCGCCTTTGTGGCGAACTTCCTTCGAGAGCATCCAGTCGGCGGCCTTGAGCATGCGCGGATCGTTGCGGGCCACGCCGGCCTCGCCCAGCGCGTAGACCGCCTGCGCCGTATCCCACACCGGCGAGACGCAGGGCTGCATACGGAAGGTCGGCGACGGCATAGATTCGTTGGCAGGCTCTTCGATGCCCAACTTCTCAAACTCGTCGCGCGCGCGGATCACCTGCGGATCGTCCTCGCTGTAGCCCAGGCAGCGCAGAGCAATAATTGCGTTCAGCATTGCCGGATAGATGGCGCCCAGGCCGTCGGTCATCTCGAGCCGCTCCAGCATCCACTTTTCCGCCTTCTTCAGCGCCAGCGTGCGCAGCGGACGAAGGTGAACCGCCTCGGCAAAGTGCAGAATGCGATCGACAATCAAGAAGAAATTGCGCCATGAAACGATGCGCTTGCTATCCATGCGCAACCGCAGCCTGGAGTTGATGCGCCCGCCGGCAAACAGCTCGTCGATTCCCTGCTCGGTCGGAATTCTCTTGAAGGGCTTCTTGGCGTACATGATCGCCAAGGGAACCAGAATCGATCGCGACCATGAAGATATTTCGTAAATATTGAAGTAGAACCACTTGGGAAAGAGAACAATCTCGGGCGGAATCGCGGGCACTGCGTCGTAGTCGTACTCGCCCAGCGCGCAGAGATACATCTTGGTGAAAGTGTTGCACTCCACCACGCCGCCGTGCTCGAGCACCCATTCGCGGCACTTGGAAAGCCGCGGATCATCAGCGCTGACGCCCATCAGCTTGGCAGACGAGTAGCACTTGACCGAAAGCGAGAGATTGCCCGGCCCGCCTGGATAGATGCTCCAACTGCCATCCACGTTCTGAAAGCGCATCATCTCCGTAAACGCGCGCTGCAAGCGGCCCGCGTCGCCGCTCTCAAGCAGCGTGTGCAGAAAGATGTAATCGGCCTCGAGCATCGAGTCGGCCTCAAGTTCCCCGCACCAATATCCATCGGGATGCTGCATGGAGAGCAGGAAATCCCTTGAGCGGACGATGGCCGACTGCACCTCTGCCGGGTCCGCATCCAGCCGCCCAAACCGCGGCGTCGCGAATTGTTTCTTCCCTTGCCGTATGCTCATGCGATTTGAATTAGCCTCTGTTACTTACCAATGTGCTTTTAGCTGGCAGTTACCGAACCGCAACCGCCTCTGCGCCGTCCGCGCTGCCGATCGCCTGCACAATCTCCGGCGGCAGGCCGAAGCGGACATTCTCCGGCATTACCTCAACTTCTTCGACGTTTGTATAGCCGTTAAGTTGCAGGTAATTGACCACGTCTTCCACCAACACCTCTGGAGCCGAGGCCCCGGCCGTCACCGCAACCGTGGTCACGCCCTCCAGCCACTTGGGATCGATGGCCTGCGAATTGTCGATCAAATAACCGATGGTTCCGAGATTGCGCGAGACCTCGACCAGCCGGTTCGAGTTTGAGCTGTTGGTCGAGCCCACCACCAGCACCAGGCCGGCCTTGTGCGCCACATTGCGCACCGCCACCTGGCGATTTTCCGTGGCGTAACAGATGTCCTGCGAGTGCGGTCCGACGATGTTGGGAAACTTCAGCTTGAGTGCGTGAATGATGTCGCGCGCTTCGTCCAGGCTCAGTGTTGTCTGGGTCAGGTAAGCCACGCGATTCGGATCAGGCACGTCAAGCGCCGCCACCTCGGCCACATTCGAGACCACTTGAGTCACCTCGGGCGCTTCGCCCAGCGTGCCTTCGATCTCGTCGTGGTCGCGGTGGCCGATCAGCACCAGCGAGTAGCCTTGCTTGGCGAACTTGACCGCCTCAATATGAACCTTCGTCACCAGCGGGCAGGTCGCGTCGATCACCTTCAGCCCGCGACCTTTGCTGATCTCACGCACCGCGGGCGAGACGCCATGCGCCGAATAAATGACGCGCTGGCCGCTGGGCACGTCGTCGATTTCATGAACGAAAATCGCTCCCTTGTCAGCCAATTCATTCACAACATAGCGGTTATGGACAATCTCGCGGCGCACGTAAATCGGCGCCCCAAAGGTCTCCAGTGCGATCTTGACAACGTCGATCGCGCGCACTACTCCGGCGCAAAAGCCGCGCGGCTTGAGCAACAACACCCGCTTTTGACTTGGGGAAGTCTCGGAGGAGTTACCGTTCGAGATGGATTCGAGAAGAGTTGTAGTCACACAACCAGTATACCAATATGAGAGATCAGGGGGCAGTGGTCTTAAATTAACAGGTAGCCCCCTGAGGAAGATTGTTGAACAATCTGCAGGGTCGAATGTTCTTTTTCCGCTGCAACTTCAGTTTTTGTTCGATATTTTCAAGATCCTCGATGCGCATCCTCGCCTTTTCTCGCACCGCTTCAACCCCTGAAAACTTTCACCTCCAACCCACCCCGCCTCTCTCAAAGAAAAACCTGTCGTATTTGGACCATTTAGCTCTATATTGGTTCTTAGCCGGAGAATCAGGTC
>CAZDYU010000086.1:0-4724 GCA_964509755.1 uncultured Occallatibacter sp.
CGTTATTCGCGGCACTATTACGATCTTGCGATGCTGGCGCAAAGCCCCGTTCGCGCCGAAGCTCTTGCGGACCTTGCCCTCTTGGATCAGGTTGTACGCCACAAGGAGACGTTCTATCCGCCCGGCTGGGCCAGGTACGATCTGGCGCGGGTTGGAAGCCTGCGGCTCGTCCCGCCCGATGAGCGACGTGTGGCGTTGGAGAGGGACTACCGCAGCATGAGTGTGATGATCTTTGGGCAGCCGCCGCCATTTGGCGAAATCATTGAAGTCCTCGCCGCATTGGAGCAGGAGATAAGAGCATGTCCCGCGCGTAGTTGAAAGTTTTCAACGGCGGTTGGGTTGATGATACTACGCGGCAACCTGCCCGACGACTGGCTGTGCGTCGTTGAGGATTGCTTCCAGTGTCCATAGATCACGATAGCCCATGATCTTGTTGAAACTCTTTTCTGTTCTGATAAAGGCCGAGGCCAGCCAGCGGATCACCATCCTGCCGTTCTGCCAATGGGTTACACGGCGCGTCTGGATGCGCACCCCGGCGTGTGGGCTTTCGATGATGTTAGTCGTCGCCAAGCAGCGCATCAGCCTTGGCGGCAAGTCAAGCCGGTTAATCGTGAAGCACTCCTCCAGCCCCTCCAGCAGACTGGAGGCGGCCGAGGGGTAACTGTTGTCCAGCCATGCAGCCAGTTTTTTGATGCGTGCCATGCCTTCCTTGGGCGGCAGTTTCCAGGCCGCGCGCAGCAAGCTCTTGACTTGGTCGCGCTGATCCTTGGGCAGGTAGTCGAGCACGTTGCGCAGCTTATGCGCGCGGCAGCGCTGCACCGGCTGCTGGGCGCCGAAGACCGCGTTGATCGCCGCCCGGATAGCCTTCGAGCCGTCAATGACGAACAGCCGCCGCTGCTGGGGATCGACACCCCGCGCCCTGATGTCCTCAAGCAGTTCCGTCACCACGGTCGAGTTCTCCGTGGCGCCTTCGCGGATGCCCAGCACGTGCTTGCGGCCCTGGCTGTCCACGCCCACCGCGCCGATCATGGTGTAGTCGCCGAAGACCAGCCCATCGATGTAGATGATGAGCAGTTTCAGGCTGTCAAAACGCCGCGCCAGCAGCGCTTCGACCTCGGCCTCGGAGGCCTCCGCCATGTGCCGGCTCACCGCTGACTTGCTGACGCCGACCGTCTCGGCCATCTTGGGAATGACCTCTTTGTAATTGCGCGTGGAGACGCCGCGCATGGCAATTTCCAGCATCCGCGCGCTCATCTGTGCGCCGTTCTGCATGGCGGTGTAAGCGGGGATTTCGACCTCTCGGCCCGCTCGGCCACGGGTTCTGAGGCGGGGACGATCGACCCCCAGTTTACGGTCGCCGAAGATGACCTGGCCCGGCTGGCGTCCATAGAAGACGACCTCGCCGGAGCGGCGTTTTCCCTGTTGTGTTGGGCCTCCGGCGGCCTGGCTGGCCGACGCATCGAGTACGGCTTCAAGGACGGCGCGCCCGGTTGCCTGGATCAGCTCATCGCAGGTCATCTGGCACTGCGTGATCAAATCCACCATGGGCAGAACGAACTGCCCGTTTTTGGCCAGAAACCCGGCCAGTTCCTGCTCGTCGATTTTCCCTTGCTTGCGTATGGTGTGGTACGGTTTCTTCACGGCGGTTCTCCCTTCAAGGTGTGGCAACCCGATTCTAAGGAATCAGGCTGAACCGCCGTTTAACTTTCAACTATGGGTGGGACATCCTCGGAGATAAACCAGAAGTGAGCGTGAATCTCAGGATCATATTCCCAATGTCATCGGTCCATATCTTTGCATCCTTCATTAAGCAAGAGGCAGAACGCACGGCAGCCTCAAAACCTGACTTGCTGTGCAGGCTTTTTGGAAGCAGCAGGTCCGACAGCAGAGAAATTCATCGAATGGTGCGATCTCGTAGAATACATCGCCTTTCATGCCACTGCGAATACCGCAGTTTTGCTTGTTCTCTTCTGTGATGATTATGTGCTTGGCAGCATCTACATCTTCATGACAGCAGTGGTGCTGCTGCGTATTCGTAAAATATGCGCGCGGAGTCTCGATCGATCTGTTGATGATCGGCAAATCTCCGACTTGGCAATGAAGCACCACGGACTTTCCGAAATCATGTTGTGGACAGTTTGGTACTGTAGGTTCGGCAAGGAGAAAAATGCGTGAATTGTCCTGTCACAATTCTGAAATGATCGCTTTGACGCCGGATCTGCTCGACAGCAGGCAAGCCCTCGAACGCCTCGCCATCAGCATAATGTTCCTCGATCGTTGCTGGCTGAAGCCGTCGACCAAGCTGTCGATGCACTCGATCGACTAAATCCTCAGCGGCGGCATTGATTTCATTGAGGTGTTTTTGGATCTCATCATACCTGTAAGGGATAAGATAGACATCGTCATTATGAGAAACTCTAACCCAAGAGCCTGTATCTGATCTCAACAGAATTAGCGGCGTAACGCTAATTGTAGGAACTAACCTTCCCACCGTTTCTGTGAGTTGCATAACGTAGCTGTTTACCAAATAGTTATATTAGATGGTTACCTGCCTACGATTTATGAGTGCCTATTTTTTATTGACTGTCACGGGTAATCTGTGCGAGAAATATAAATTAGCATTTCATATTATGGAATCTTCCTTGCAGTGTCACTTTGCGCCGTGAGATAGCGCTGGTGCATCCGAGAGTGAACGGTTCCAGCTCGTTCAGACAATGGCGGTGAACTTTACGCCTCCTAATTGCCGTTGAAGAGACTGCGTTATTTGGAATGCGTTTGTCCATAATGGACTGAAAAACATAGCCGCGCAGTGAATTATTGGCTGAAGTGGCGCATCGTTTCACCACTGTTTCACTGGTTTTGAAACCCAGGCTGCGAGGATCGAATGAAACTCCACCGCTCTACCCTTATTGCATTTCTGTGCTTATCCGCCTTCCTCTTTCAAACCGACAAGTTTAGGGCCTCTGCGGCCTCTGCGCCTCCGGGCGCGTGTCTTTATGCCTTGGATCCAACGGCCGACCGCGCATTTCAGATCGCGGGCGCGCAGTCGGTTTACTCTGCTTGCGGAGTCGTCGTTGAATCGAGCGCGAGCGACGGCTTTGAGATGGAAGGGGCGGAGACTCTTTACCTGCAGAACCATGTTCAGGTGAGCGTCGTCGGCGGTGCGCAACTCAACGGGCAGACCGAACTCTAAGACACGATCAGCAACAAGCAAGTGCAGCCTTTCCAGGTATCCAGTCCAGGCGATCCGTTGGCGTCGATTGCTCCTCCGGCCAGCGGAACCATCGTAAGTAAAACTCCGGCGTATTTCGACATGAATTCAAAGGCGGCGAATAACACACTCTCTCCCGGCGTATATTGCGGCGGACTTACAATTGGAAACACCAATGGCACGGCCTTTACGCTAAGTCCAGGCACTTATATTATGGCCGGCGGCGGGATGGTGTTGAACTCACAAGCGGTCGTCAAGGGAACGGGAGTTACAGTTTATAACACATCCAGCGCAGGATGGGGATGCTCCAGCAGTTATAATTACACGCCTGTTACGATAAGCGGGCAAGTTACAGCAACATTATCCGCGCCTACGACGGGCGCATTCGACGGAATCCTATATTTTGGCAATCGCAGCGGCTGCTCGACCAAGGGTTCGTGCGTGGATCAGATCAATGGCGGTTCGACCGCCGTCCTGAATGGCGCGCTGTATTTCCCGAGCGATGAGATCGAAATCACCGGCAGCAACGCCAGCGGCTTCTTGATGCTGGTTGCGGACAAGATTTACATCAACGGCAACTCGGCATTTGGCAACAACGGAGATCCATTCGATGGAATTACTGTCAGTGTGACTCCCGCGACGGCCACGCTCTTTTCCGGCCAAACGCAGCAATTTACGGCGGCCGTGAGTAACACCCCCAATTCCGCGGTTACATGGACGATTAGTCCGGCGGGGGTGGGAAGCATCAGCTCAACGGGGCTTTATTCCACGCCTTCCAGCATAACTTCTGCGCAAACAGTGACGGTGACTGCAACCAGCCAGGCGGACACGAGCAAATCCGGCACGGCCACTGTAACTCTAACTACGGCCAAGACAACGCCGACGATCACTTGGGCAACACCTGCGACCATCACTTACGGCACGGTTTTGAGCGCGACGCAATTGGATGCAACGGCAAGCGTGCCGGGCACTTTCGTTTATACGCCCGCGGCTGGCGCTGTTCTTGCGGCCGGATCACAGACGCTTTCGGTGGCCTTTACACCCACAAATACGGCACTCTTTAACTCTACTTCGGCCTCGGTAACTCTGGCGGTGAACAAGGCCGTTCTGACGGTGACGGCGACGAGCGCCAGCCGCGCTTATGGAGCGGCCAACCCGAGCTTCACCGACACCTTCACTGGGTATGTGAACGGCGACACCTCCAGCGTGGTGAGCGGCGCGGCGAGCCTGACGACAACGGCCACAACCACCTCCGCGCCGGGCAGCTATCCGATCACGGCGGCGGCGGGCACGCTCGCGGCAGCCAACTACAGCTTCGTCTTTGTAAACGGCACGCTGACTGTCGCGTCGGCGGCGCAGACCATCGCCTTTACGGCACCCACTTCGCCCGTGACCTACGGCGTCTCTCCCATCACGCTGTCTGCCACTTCAACCTCCGGGTTGACGGTGAGCTTTAGGGTGGTCTCCGGGCCGGGCACGGTGAGCGGCAGCACGCTGACCATTACCGGCGCGG
>CAZDYU010000086.1:4824-19345 GCA_964509755.1 uncultured Occallatibacter sp.
TATCCGATCACGGCGGCGGCGGGCACGCTCGCGGCGGCCAACTACAGCTTCGTCTACGTGGCTGGCACGCTGACCGTCACTGCGGCGTCGCAGACCATCACCTTCACGCCGCTTTCGTCGCCTGTGACCTATGGAGTCTCTCCCATCACGCTTTTCGCCACTTCAACCTCCGGGCTGACGATGAGCTTTAGCGTGGTCTCCGGGCCGGGCACGGTGAGCGGCAGCACGCTGACCATTACCGGCGCGGGCACGGTGGTGGTGGCCGCCAACCAGGCAGGCAACACCGACTACGCGGCGGCGGCGCAGGTGACGCAGAGCGTAACTGTGAACAAGGCCGTGCTGACGGTGACGGCGGACAACGCCAGCCGCGCTTACGGAGCGGCCAACCCGAGCTTCACGTACTCCATCAGCGGCTTTGTGAACGGCGACACAGCCAGCGTGGTCAGCGGCGCGCCGAGCCTGACGACGACGGCCACGACCACTTCGGCTCCGGGCAGTTATCCGATCACGGCGGCGGCGGGCACGCTCGCGGCGGCCAACTACAGCTTCGTCTTTGTGAACGGCACGCTGACTGTCATGTCGGCGGCGCAGACGATCACCTTAACGCCGCTCTCGTCTCCGGTGACCTATGGAACAGCGCCCATCGCGCTGTCGGCTACTTCCACTTCCGGGCTTCCGGTCAGTTTCAGCGTGGTCTCCGGGCCGGGCGTGGTGAACGGCAGCACGCTGACCATCACAGGCGCGGGCACTGTGGTGGTGGCCGCCAATCAGGCGGGAAACGCCGACTACGCGGCAGCGGCGCGGGTTACGCAGAGCGTCATCGTAAATGCGGCTACGCCGGCGATTACGTGGGCGACACCGGCACCGATCACCTATGGCTCGGCGCTGAGCGGAACACAGTTGAACGCAAGCCTGAGTGTTGCCGGCGCCTGCGTCTATACGCCAGCCGCCGGGACGATCTTGAGCGCCGGAACGCAGGTACTTTCAGTCAACTGCACGCCCACCGACAGGGCCGACTATGCGACTCCAGCGGCAGTTACTGTGCAGTTGACGGTGAACCAAGCCACGCCTGTTATTACATGGACTGCGCCCGCTGCCATCAGCGCAGGAACGGCATTGAGTGCCGCGCAGCTTGACGCCACCTCAACGGTTGCAGGCACGTTTTCCTACACGCCAGCCAGCGGCACCGTGTCGGCAGCCGGAACGCAAACGCTCTCCGTGATTCTCACGCCCACCGATACGGTCGACTACACCACTGCCACGGCGAGTGTTGTGCTGACGGTGAATCCAGCAGTATCGTGTGCTGGGAATGGTTACAGCTTCGGTCGAGCAATTACCATCAATCACAACTTGGTGCCGAATACCGACCAAACCAGCTTCCCATTCCTCTTCAACACTACCGACCCGCTGCTGGCCACTACAGCCAACGGCGGTCACGTTTCCAATTCGAATGGGTACGACATCTTCTTCACGTCGGATGCCGCCGGCCAGAATCCGCTTCCCTACGAGATGGAGGAGTACAACCCCCAAACCGGACAAGTCATCGCGTGGGTGCAGATTCCAATAGTGTCGCATGGCCAGGACACCACTATCTATCTTTTCTACGGAAACCCGAATATTACCACTTCGCGACAAAACCCAACAAGTGTTTGGGATGCAAACTACTTGGGTGTCTGGCATGTGGCCAACAACGGAGGCCAACTTACGCTTGCCGACAGCACCAGCAACCAAAATAACGCCACCAACAACGGAGCAACTGTGACGGCCGGTCAGATCGACAGTGGAATGGCGACTAACGGTACAACCTACGCAACTGTTGGAACGCTGCCAGACATGGAAAACACATTATCTGGTACTGCCACCTACTCTGTTTGGGTGAAACCCAGCGCCAACCCGTATGGCGGAATATTCGGCCAGGATTGGCCAGGTTGGGCGCTTGCGGTTGAGGGCGATGGTGTTGAGGTTGAGCTTAGCGCCCAAGGTGTTGGGATGTGGGTGCCGATTAATTCCGGCGAGTGGTCGTATCTGACGATTACGATTACACAAATTAGGCAAGCAGATGGGACACAAGTTTCTTACGGTTCTGCCTATGTCAACGGAGTTCTGGCTCAAGGTTATCCTGGCAATCCAGTTATCGATGTGCAAGAGACAATATCAGAGAATCCAACGGCAAAAACGTATTTGGGATTAGGTCCGGCAGTATATGGGAACCAGTCTGCGACCGCATCCGAGGATGAGTTCCGCATCTCCAGCATCGCTCGTTCGCCCGATTGGATTGCTACCGAATATGCCAACCAAAGCTCGCCTTCTATCTTCTACGACTTATCGCCGGAGGGTATCGCCCTCAATACCTATTCTGGCAGTCTGTATCAAGGGCAAACGCAGCAGTTCACCGCATCAGTTCCAGGCAACTGCTCCGGCGTGGTGTCCTGGTCGATCTCACCGATCGGCGTAGGCACGATTGACCAAACCGGTCTCTACACGGCACCCGCGAGCATCGCCACACAACAAACTGTAACTGTCACGGCGACCAGCGGATCCACTACTGTCACGGCCACGATCACTCTTATCCCTCCAGTAGCAGTCAGTGTCACTCCCGCAACGGTAACCCTGACAAATAACGGCGGCCAGAAGCAGCAGTTCACTGCTTCTGTAACCTATACCAGCAATACCGCAGTCACATGGAGTATCAGCCCTGCCGGGACAGGAACGATTGACGCGAACGGTCTCTACACGGCACCCTCCACGATTCTGGTTCAACAAACGGTAACAGTGACCGCAACCAGCCAGGCAGATACGACGAAGTCCGCTTCGGCCTCAATCACACTGACTCCTCCGATCCTGCCTCCGCCGGTCTGCGCATCAAACGGTTACAGCTTCTCGCGCACCATCGTCATCGACCATACTCAGGTGCCGAATACCGACCAGGCTAACTTTCCGTTCCTCATCAACACAACAGATTTATCGCTGGCCACAACCGGAAATGGTGGTCACATGGCGAACATCAATGCTTTCGACTTGATCTTTACCACAGATCCAGCCGGCCAAAACCAGTTGAATTACGAGATCGAGGAGTACAGCCCGGTTACCGGACAGATCATTGCATGGATACAGATTCCCAACCTGTCACATACCACCGACACTGTGCTGTATATGTTTTACGGCAATGCGAGCATTGCAGCATCGCAGCAGAACCCAACCGCTGTGTGGGACTCCAACTACATGGGCGTCTGGCACGTTGCGAACAATGGCGGTCAACTGTCTCTCGCGGACAGTACCAGCAACGGGAACAACGGCACAAATTATGGGGCGCTCTCGACGGCGGGCCAGATCGATGGCGGAATGGAAACATGGGGCGGCCTCCATGCGACCATCGGTACGCAGCCAGATTTAGCCAATCTGGCTCATGGCAATGCCACCTTCTCAGCGTGGATAAACAATATGGGGACCGGTGGCATCATCATGGGCAAGGGCGGATACGTGGACAGAGCAGGCTGGACTCTCGGTCTTAGTGATTTTAATTACGGCGAGTGGACTTTTCAGAATCAAGCGGAGCTAGTTGTCTACGACGGCGGCGGAAGCAATCTCCCGCTCTCAGCTTCGATCGGAATAGGAAATGGATGGAGCTACATCTCCGCCACAATCTCTCAAAGTACATCCAACCCAGCGCAGAGCCAGATCACAATGTATGTGAATGGCATTCCAAGCGGTACTGAAAACATAGAAATATTCAGTCCCAGAGACGACAGCGCACTCCCCCTAGATCTGGCCTATAATGACTCGGTAGGCGAGGATTTGTTCTACGGCTCAATCTATGGAGACGAAGACGAGTTCCGCGTCTCTAATATCGCTCGTTCAGCGGACTGGATCGCCACCGAATACAACAATCAAAGCTCACCGGCCAAATTCTATCAACTCTATCCCGAAAATGCACAGGGCACTATACCGACAAGCACAATGCTTTACGCATCGCAGTGGGAACAGTTCACAGCGGTGAAAGGCTGTGGTACGGCGGCGGTCACTTGGTCCATGCCCGCCGGTTATCCCGGTACTTTGACAACTGGCGGTCTCTACACCGCACCAGCAAGTATCTCCGTTAAACAGTCGATCTCGGTATCAGCGGCGAACCAGGCGGACGGTTCCAAAGCCGGCGCAGCGACGATCTTGCTAATGCCGCCTGTCTCGATCAGCCTCACTCCCACTTCGGTGACACTCCAGCCCAGCCAGACACAGCAGTTTACCGCCATCGTCGCGAATGCAAATCAAGCCGGAGTAACCTGGTCGATCAGTCCGCCTGTGGGATATTCTTACTGGGATGTGGGATCGATCAGTTCGACCGGGCTATATACGCCGCCGGTACCGTCGAGCATCTACACTGAACCGCTGACATTTACGGTTACTGCGACGAGTCAAGCAGACCCCAATGTATCGGCTTCGGCAACGGTTATCACAGGCCCAACCGTGATTCCGAATGCGCCCACCCTTGCGATTGAACCAGCCACAGTGACCCTGTTTGGCGGGCAAAGCGAACAATACATTGCCACTGTGGCCAACAGCGACAATACGGCGGTAACCTGGTCGATGAGCCCAACGGGATATGGGACTCTGAGCGCGACGGGGCTCTATACCGCTCCGCCGGTGGTAACGTCGCAGCAGACGATCACTATCACAGCGGTAAGTCAGACGACGCCGTCGCTCACAGCAACAGCCGTTCTTACGCTTTCTCCGACGCAGTGCGCCGCGAAGGCGTATGGCTACGAGCGCCCGATAACCATCGACCACACCCAGGTTCCTAACTCGGACCAGCAGAATTTCCCGTTCTACTTCGCGGTAACCGACCCTACATTGGCCTCGAAGGTGAATGGCGGGCACATGGCGAATGCAGCGGGGTACGATATTGAATTCAGCTCGGATCCGGCGGGGTTGAATGCGCTGGACTACGAACTAGAACAATATAACCCTGTGACGGGTCAGATCGTGGCTTGGGTGCGCGTGCCCAACCTGTCGCACTCTTCCGACACCGTAATCTATATGTTCTATGGCAACGCAAGCATTGCCGCCTCGCAGCAAAATCCCTCAGGAGTGTGGAACAGCAATTATGTGGCGGTTTACCAGTTCGATGGACTGCAATCGGGGTCTGTGGCCGACCTGACAAGCAACGGCAACAATGCTTGGAACGACGGCGCGCAACCGGCCAATGGTGAGCCGGGCGGCGCAGCTAGTTTCGATGGTGCGTCGAGCCATATAAACTTATCCACAAACGACTTTCCTTCCTACCCCGTATCCGGAGCGAACGGATCTGTTTTCAACTCGTCGTTTGGAGTGTGGTTCAAGACCGCTTCGTCCGGCGTGATCTTATCCCAGATGGGCAGTAACTGGCCAATACCTGCACTTTACATCGACACCAACGGATATCTGCGCGCCAATTTCTTCGAACTCCAAAACGCGCAGCAGATCATGTCTTCCACCCCGTTTAACGACAACAACTGGCATTACGCGGCACTCAGCTTCAATGCCGATGAAACCACGAACACCGTTGGATTTTACGGGGGCGTAAGATCAACTACCAGTGGACGTGAGACTGTGTATCTCGACGGGAAGGTGATTGGTTCTCAGGATGGACTCATCCCCAACGCGTTCGGCTCTACATACTACTACTATTTGGGAACTGGCACAGCACCGTACTATCCGGGCACACCCAGCAATTTTGGCGGGTTCTACTTCAATGGCTCGCTCGATCAGGTTGAGATTTCGTCGGTCGCGCGCTCCGGCGACTGGGTACGCGCCGAGTACCTCAATCAGAGTTCGCCCACCACGTTCTTTACTCTCAGCCCGGAGGCCAGCTCCAGAGGCAGCCTAACGCCGCTCGCCGTTACGCTGTACGGTCAGCAGAGCCAGCAGTTCACGGTGCTCCAAGGCAACTCGTGCGAAGCAGCCAATGCCGTGTACTCCATTGCGGTGGGCAGCCCGGGCACAATCAGCCCAACGGGTCTGTATACCTCGCCGACAACCATTGACACGCAACAAACTGTAACCGTAACTGCAACCACGCTGGGCGCAAATTCAACGCAGCTCAGCGCCATCATCATCCTCATGCCTCCGGTGGGGGTCAGTGTCTCGCCTGGATTGGTTTCAATGCCCGCCGGCGGCACGCAGCAGTTCACGGCCAACGTCACCAACACCACCAACACCGGCGTCACCTGGTCACTTGATCCTGCTAGCGCCGGTACGCTCAGCGCAGCGGGCCTCTACACTGCGCCTGCAACCGTGAGCGCTCTACAAACGGTCAATATCATTGCCACCAGCCTGGCTGCTCCGACCCAGTCGGCCTCGGCTACTGTCACTCTCGGCGTTGCAACGCCTCCTGTGCCTGCAATCTCGATCGCGCCGCAATCTACGATTCTCTATGCCGGCAATACGCAGCAGTTTACCGCCATGGTGACTAACACGGGCAACATCGATGTCACGTGGTCCATCAGCCCGGTAGGCATGGGAACCATCGACGGAACAGGACTGTTCACGGCGCCAGCCGCGATCTCAGCTCAGCAATCTATCGTTATTACCGCGACCAGCCAGGCAAATCCTGCGGTGTCCGCCTCGGCTACGGTTGCTCTTATGCCCGCGCAGTGCATTTCGAATGGGTACAGTTATGTGCGAGCGATCACGATTGACCATACTAAGATTCCCAACACAGACCAGGCGAACTTCCCGTTCCTCTACAGCATCACTGACCCGCTTCTGGCTACAATCGCAAATGGAGGCCACGTAACCAGCACCAACGGCTACGACATCGTGTTCACTTCGGACTCGGCCGGGCAGAATCCGCTGAATTACGAAGTGGAGTCTTACAATCCGGCCACGGGACAGGTGATCGCCTGGGTGCAGATCCCAGCGCTTTCGCATTCCAGCGACACCACCCTCTATCTGTTCTATGGAAATTCCAATGTTACTGCTTCGCAGCAAAATGCGACTGGAGTCTGGGACAGCAATTACGGCGGAGTTTGGCATTTGAGTGGGAACGGCGCTGTCGTATCAACGGCCGATTCTACGGCGAATGCCAATAACGCTACGCTGGAAGGCACTGATGCAGTCGGTCCAGGCGAATTCGGCAACGGGGCTGTGCTGAACGGTTCCGGCTATTTCGACGCCGGGAACCAGCCAAGCGTTCTGCCCACTCACACCGGCACAATGAGCGCTTGGGTCAATTCCATTCCGTTCTCCAATTATGTCATTCCGATAGGAAACGGCGACACCTCCGGCTTCCCGGAATATGGCGCGATGATTACGATTGGTTCGAATGGCGCGAACGGATCAGTCGCATTCAGGGTTGACGGTCCGTCTTGGATCGATGGCAATGGGGTTTCTGGCAATACGCTAATGGTGGACCAGTGGTATTACCTGACAGCCAGCTGGGATGGATCCAATGTTAACCTCTATGTGAACGGCGCATTGGTTTCTACTACAGGTCAGAGTGTCGATGCCGCCCCCTGCTGCGATCTGAAGCTGGGATGGGGACTTACGGGAAGCATAGAAGAAGCCCGGGTCTCCGGCATTGCCCGTTCCGCTGATTGGATTGCAGCGGAGTATAACAATCAAAGCTCGCCATCCACCTTCTTCACGCAGTCTGCAGAGAACCTTGCCGGCATAGCGCCTAATTCAGTTGCGCTGTATGCCAACCAGAGCCAGCAGTTCACGGCGCCCGGTCTTTGCAGCGCCGGCGTGAACTGGTCATTGTCTTCCAATGCCGCAGGAATGCTGACTTCGAGCGGAATCTATACCGCCCCCAGCGCCATCACTGCGCAACAGACCGTTACTGTGACTGCAACCAGCCAGACCAACTCCGGTCAGAGCGCATCAGCTACAGTTACACTTTTGCCTGCGATCTCCGTGACGATATCGCCGGTCAGCATCACGCTGAATGAAAACCAAACGCAGCAGTTTACCGCTACCGTGAACAACAGCCTCAGCCAGGCGGTCAACTGGACGATAACTCCGGCAGGATCGGGTTCGCTCGATCAGACCGGCGCCTACATCGCTCCGTCTTCCATCCTTACGCAGCAGACCGTCACGGTTACGGCCACCAGCCAGACCGATCCGAGCAAATCCGCATCGGCCATGATCACGCTTGCGCCCAGCGTGTGCGCCTCCACCGGTTATGGCTATCAGCGCGTGATCGTCATTGATCATAGCAAGGTCGCCAACACGGATCAGGTCAATTATCCGTTCCTGTTCAACTCTACTGATCCCGATCTGGCTTCTGTTGATAATGGCGGCCATGTGATCAATCTGAATGGCAGCGACATCATCTTCAGCTCCGATCCCAACGGTCAAACCCGGCTTGACTTTGAAGTGGAACAATACAACCCTGCCACGGGTCAATTGGTCGCGTGGATTCGCATCCCGATGCTGTCGCACGCTGCCGATACGGTGATTTACGTCTTCTACGGCAATCCCGCGATCACGGCATCGCAGGCGAACCCCAGCGGCGTTTGGGACAGCAACTACGAGGCGGTCTATCACCTTGGCAATCTGCCCTCAACCGAGGTTGCTTCCGATTCGACGAGCTACGCCAACAATGCGTCGTTTACAACCCTTGCACCTGTATCAGGTCTGATCGATGGTTCTGCCAGCCTCGACGGCGTCACCAGCTACCTTGAGATTCCTGCAGCCGCATTCCCCAACTACCCCACCGGCGTCTACAACAATATTGGTATAGACACAACTTGGAACAACACTGGCTTTGATGCCACATTCGGCATCTGGTTCAAGACCGCTTCATGGGGCGGATTGCTCGATCAGACCTCCGGATACACCTGCGGCGGTTGGATTTGCATAATTCCATCGCCAGAGCAGCCGGGACAAGTTCCGGGCAGTTCGTGGGGCTCAATACTGGACATCAACTTTGACGGCAATCTAGACGGACGAGGCATCGGAGCATCCACGCAGACATACAACGACAATAACTGGCATTACGCCACCATCACATTCGAAAACGGCGTCAATAAGCTGTACGCCGACGGCCAGCTCGTCGCCACAGGCGGTCAAGGCACTTACGGCTTTAGTCCTAACTATGCCTACTTTGTGGGCACAGAAGATGTTGAAACCGATACCTCTTCGCTCGACTCCCAGCCATGGAAGTATCTGAACGGACAAATCGACGAGATCAGTGTGTCCAGCATCGCGCGTTCCGGCGACTGGATCCAGACTCAGTACAACAACCAGAGCTCGCCATCCACGTTCTATACCTTCTACTCTCCGACGGCCATCCAGGTTGCGCCTTCGTCCATCTCCCTCTACGCCTTGCAGAGCGAGCAGTTCACGGTCCCCGGCACCTGTGACACGGCCATTTCGTGGTCACTGCCGAGTGGTTCTCTTGGCACACTCACTTCATCCGGTCTCTACACGGCGCCTCCGGCTATCTCAAGCCAGCAGACCGTAACTGTCAGCGCCGCCAACCAGTCCAGCGGTTCGAGCCTCGGCTCGGCTCTGGTTACGCTGTTGCCTGCGCCGCAGCCTCTCACCTTGATTGCGTCCAGCCCGTCGCCCTATCAGGTTGGATCCTCGCAAACCTTTACCGCAACTCTGATCGATCCGCAGGGCAATCCGCGTATCGGCGTTACGGTCAACTTTACGGTCGCCGGCGTCAACGCGACTGTGGGCAGTGCGGCCACCGCTACGAACGGAACCGCGTCCTTCAGTTACACTGGTTCGAACATCGGGACCGACACGGTGCAGGCCATCGCAAGTGTAGACGGCGCGCTGCTTACGTCGAGTTCGCTCACTGCGGCGTGGCTCACTCCGTCACCAGTGTCAGTCCCAACCGTCACCTTGCTACCGCAGCCAACGATTGGACTCGGCGCGCTGGTTGGAGCCTTCACGGATAACAGCGGAGATGTGGTAGAACCTATCGCGATAGGTTCCGCGGCAAAAACCTTTGTCGTTCCAGCCGGGGCCACGCAACTGCAGTTGGGAATCGATGATAACTACTACGAAGGGAATGGAGGCTCCGGCTTTGTCGTTGATGTGAACGGCGTCAACGCAACTGTTCCACCAACAGCCCAACCGTGGAACTGGCAGACCGGTGGCCTCAACAATAACTATCAATTTGGAATCAATGACGGGAGCAATCCCGTGATTGGCGCTGCAAACCTCACTCCCGGCCAGCCCGTCAGCATCGCATATCAGAGCGGCACGGTTATAATCGGCAATCCACTTCATCCGACCGTCGATGCCAACGGCGAGGCTGACGTCACCACCGGAACGCAGGTCTGGCAGGGCGCTTTCTTCCCGACACTCTACACGACGAGAACAGCCTATCCTCAGAGCCAGCCGGTCAATGTCTTTGCCGTGGTAACTGACGCTACAGGTGCTCCCATCCCCAACACTCCGGTTACCCTCTCAGTGGCCGGTGCAAACCCAGGCCAGTATCAGGCCGTCAGCGATGCTACCGGAACTGCATCGTTCCTCTATACCGGTCAGTACGCTGGCAACGACGGCCTGCGGGCGCAAGCTGTGCTCAATGGTGAGGGAACCTTCACTTCGAATCAAACCGCAATCGACTGGACCAACTATCCCACCCCACCGCCTGTGGGTTCGCTCTCACTCAATTCCATAGTCACCGTCGTCAATTCCCAAAGCTTCTCTTCGTTCGCGAAGGATGCATCCGGCAATCCGCTTGAAAACGTGAATGTTGGCTTCTACGTCACCGGCGTCGATAACTTCCAGAGTTCCTCGTCCACCAATAATACTGGTCAGGCAAGCTTCAGTTATTACCACACGCAGTCCGGCAACTACTCGATCATTGCTGTCGACTCCGTAGGCAGAAACGTAATTGTTACGCCTGTGTTTACCGGTAATTGGGTGGTGCCGGTTGGTGGCCAAAGCTCATCCGGTTCGGGCGACGCGATCACGGTTGGCATCTCCGCAGCCACAATTGTCACGATGCCGAATACGCTGCAATTGAATGGAACCGCTACAGATAGCCAGAGTAATCCGCTTACGGTTGCCTGGAGCCAGGTAAGCGGCCCCGGAACCGTCACCTTTGCCAACTCGGGATCGCTCGTGACAACCGCTTCATTCAGCGATATTGGAAGCTACGTTCTGCAACTGACTGCGTCCGATACGTTAGGCACCAGCGCTTCGGTGCAGACCACGGTTACTGTAACTCCGCCTTTACAGGATCCGCAAGGATGGATAGGAAGTCCTCTGAACGGCTCCGCTGTCACTGGAATTGTTCCCATTACGCTCGCGCCTAACATTGCAATCCAGCCGGGCGGCATTCTGACTTACTATCCAGCGAACAATAGTGGTAAAGTTACGACTCTTCCCATCACAGCCGAATCGGGCACGATCGGCAAGCTGGACACTACAATGCTTCCAAACGGCTCATACTGGATTCAACTCCAAGCAACAGAAGCAAACGGGGAGCAGCAATACAGCCTCATTCTGGTCAATGTTGTCGGCAACTACAAGCCCGGCCGCCTGACAACAACGGTAACCGACCTTGTTGTTCCTGCAACGGGACTTCCGATTAACATTCAGCGATCCTACGATAGCCTCAATGCCACCATCAGCAGTGATTTTGGCTATGGCTGGAATCTCGGCATCAACGTCAATCTCACCGTCGACAACTTAGGCAACGTGTCCTTTACACTTGGTGGGCTACGCCGGACATTTTATCTCGCGCCCACCATGCCCGCCTGCTCGCCGCTTATAGGCTGTCTCTTCCCGTGGTACTATACGGCCTACACTCCTGAGCCTGGGTTGCATGGAACTCTGTCGGATTCCGGCTCCGGCTGCGATGCCGGTCTGGTTCTAGAACTTCTGCATCCAGACGGCAGCTTGTGGATGTGTCCGGATGGTACTCAATTCAGCCCTACAGTGTATGTCTATACCGACCCCAGCGGAACCGCCTACACCATCAGCGCTGCCGGTAACCTGCAATCCATCGTCGACCGCAGCGGCAACGGGCTGACCATCACCGCCAGCGGCATCACCAGCACCACCGGCCTCAACGTGCCTTTCGTCCGCGACGCGCAAAATCGCATCACGCAGATTACCGATCCGCAGGGTAACATCTACTCCTACGGCTATGACGCCAACGGCAATCTCGCCACCGTCCAATACCCTAATCTCACGCAGCCGAGCACCTATAACTACGATGCGAACCACCACTACACCAGCGGCACGGACGCTCGCGGAAATCCGTTGCCTATAACCACTTACTATGGGTCCATTGATACTGACCCCAATGGACTTCCCTTGAATGGGCGCGTGAAGAGCGGAACCGACGCGCTGGGACAGACCAGAAGCTACACGTACGATCTGGTTAAGAACAGCATGACCGTTACCTACCCGCCGGACGGAAGCGGCAACGTCGGTTCTGAGACATCGGTGGACGACAACTACGGAATGATGCTGAGTTACACCAATCCACTTGGAAATACCAACGTGTATGCCTACGACGCGAACCACAATCGGATTTCGGAAACGGATCCTCTGGGCCGCACAACGACTTACACCTACGACTCCAACGGGAACACCACATCTACAACCTATCCGGAAACCGCAACCAGCAAAAATACGACGAGCTACACAACTTACAACCAATATAGCGAAGCAACATCGTTCACGGACGAATTAGGCAATGTGCGGACGTACAACTACGACGCAAACTACAACCCGCTGAGCGTGACTGACAGCCTCGGCGTCGTGGCTAGCTACACATTCAACGCGAGCGGCCAGCCACTGGCAGGCGCGGCAGGCTATGACATCACTGCGCGGCCGGGCTTGGCGTCTCAGTATGCCTATGACGGCAGCGGAAATCTTGTAAGCAGCACAGACGCGCTGGGACGCACAACGACATCCGCCTATAACATTCTCGGACAGAAGATCTCCTCGACCGTGCCGATTCCTGGCTCACTCACAGGTGGTCCTGCCTCCACCACAGACTATCAATACGACCCGTTTGGCAATCTGCTCCAGACAACCGCGCCATTGGGCGATGTGACCAATTCGCAATATGACGCCAACAACAACCGAATCTCGTCCACCGATGCGCGCGGGAATGTCACTACCTATCAGTACGACGCCCTCAACCGCCTCGCCACCACCACCTACCCCGACGGCACCACAGCCACCAAGACCTACGACTTCCGCAACAACGTCATCAATTCCACCGATCAGAACGGCAACGTCACGCACAACACCTACTACCTGGATGGCAAGCTATTCTCGGTCACCCGCGGCTACGGCACATCGAATGCCAGCACGACGAGCTATACCTACGATGCCGATGGCCGCAAACAGAGCGATACCGATCCGCTCGGCCACATTACGACCTATTTTTACGACAATGCGGGCCATCTCATTACCGTCACCAACGCAGCCGGAAGCACGCGGTACGCCTATGACGACGCAGGCAATCAGATTTCCGTGACCGATCCCAACGGCAATACCACGCAGTCTCAGTTTGATGCCCGAAAGCGCCTGGTCAAAACAATCTTCCCGGATTCGACTTTCACCACGACCACCTATGACGGGCCGGGCAATGTGATCTCCACCACGGACCAGGCCGGGAATGTTGTCCAGAATACCTATGACGCCGCGAACGAGTTGGTCTCGGTCGCTTACTTGAATTCTCCCAACGCGCCGAACAATACCACGGCCTTTGCGTACAACAGCGACGGCAACCAGACCGCCATGACCGACGAAAACGGCCATACGACGCAGAACGCCTTTGACGTGCTCTCGCGGCTGACCTCGACCACGCTTCCCGATGGCTCCCTGACCGCCTCGCGCCAATATGATGCGGCAGGCAACCTTGTCTCGCTTACGCACTTCAACGGCAAGACGACGACCTTCGCCTATGACAATCTCAACCGGTTGATTCTGAAAACGCCTGATCCGAGCCTGAACGAGCCAACAGTAAGCTACACCTACACCCCAACCGGCAGGCGCAGCAAAATGACGGTCGGCAGCCGCATGACAGACTACTCCTATAACAGCCTCGACCAGCTCACCGCCAAGGCGACGCCGGAGGGCACTCTGAGTTACACTTATGACGCGGCGGGCAACGTGACATCGGTGACCTCTTCCAATGCGAATGGCGTCTGGGTCTCCTACACCTATGACGATCTGGGCCGTCTCAGCACGGTCGTCGATAACCGCCTGCAAGGCAATCAGACCACCACCTACACATACGACCCGGTCAGCAACCTGGCCACGGCGACTTATCCTAACGGGTTGCAGGCCACGTTTACCTATGACCCGCTCAACCGGCTCACAGCGCTGTCTACGCCGGTCTCCAGTTACAGCTATCAGTTGGGTCCGGTGGGCAATCGCACCAACGTGACGGAGGGTTCTGGCCGTACTGTGAACTGGAATTATGACGGCGTCTACCGGCTGACCAAGGAGAGCATCAGTTCCGATCCGGCGAATGTGAATGGCGGCGTGAGTTACTCGCTTGACCCGGTGGGGAACAGGAAGTCGTCTACCTCGACACTGAGCGGGGTTAATCCCG
>CAZDYU010000087.1:0-19048 GCA_964509755.1 uncultured Occallatibacter sp.
CGACCTACTGGTTCGTAGCCAGTCGCTCTATCCAGCTGAGCTACGGGCGCACACGGATGGCTTCTAGCGAAACCATTGTTAGAATATCAGGGATTCAGCCGTGGCGCAATTTCAATCTCAACAGAAGATCAGGCTGCCGGGGCTTGCTCTGGAAGCGGCTCCGGTGAAACGGCTTCGATCTGAAGACCGGCCTGGCGGATCAGCTTGGCAACGGTCGCGGCGTTGAGCCGGGTTGCGTCATACTCCACGCGCAAGGTGCGGGCGGCGCGGTCAAAGATGAGCTGGCGAATGCCGTATACCTCGCGAGTATTGGCAAGCGCACGGGTCACCGCATCAAAATTCGACGGCGGAGTGGCATAGCGGAATTCAATTACCACCGTAGTCATAGGGGAATGATAGCAAGTCTGGGGCCTTGCCGCGTCTCGCAATCTGTTTCACGCGGAAATGGAAGCACTTTGAAAATGCGCTAGCCAAGCCGGACGGTAGAGCTACCGCCTCAAACACTCACGTCGATCTCCGCCACATCCAGCCCTTCACCAGCTTTCAAGTAACCCTTGCGCCGGAACCAATCCTCCATCGCTGTTTGCAGGCGATCGAGCGGAACGCGCGTTCCTGCCTCCAGCACTCCATCGGCCAGCGGCAGCGTGTCGTCGAAGACCGGATCGTTGGTAAAGTTGCGCATCGCGAAATTGTCGATCCAGCGGATCGGACAGGCGTGGCGCGCGCCCTCCGCGTCGATTCGCTGCACCGAAATTCTACGCGCAAACATGCTTCCAATGTAAACGATGCAAGCCGGCTTTCAGATCTTCAGACCCTCAGTGTGCGTAGAGTTTTTCGCCCGCCTCCAGCGCCACCGGCAGCCGATTCACCTCCGGCGGCTGCGGGCAGTTGGCGTATGGCGTGTAGGCGCAGGCGGGATTTTCCAGCCGGTTGAAGTCCAGCGTAAGGGTACCGGTCTTGTCCAGGCCGTGGTCGGGCAGGCCGGTGTGCAGAAAGCGCGCATCGGCGTAAGTCGCAGTCTGGCTGGTCCGGTCGCGCAGAATGAAGAAAAGCGTTTTGCCCTCGCGGTCTTCCATCACTGGGGCCAAGTGCAGCAATTGCCCGTCCAGCGTGAACTCGGCAACGCCGGGCGTGGGCAGATCGAGCGTGGTTCCCTGGCCGGTGGGAATCTTCTCCGTGTGCGGCGCGTCAAAGGGAATCCATCGCGCCATCACGCGGAAGCGAGCGTCGGGCGCGTACCAGTTGAGGCTGCGGAAATCGGCGCGGGTGGGCGCGTTTGCATCCTGGATGCGCAGCGCAAAACGGCCGCCGCGTTCCTGCACGGCCAGCGTAAGCCCGTGCCAGGCGATCACCGCCGGCTTGGCCGCGGTCACGGTCAACTGCCCCTCGCGAGCGGGCGCGCCGTCCACGGTCAGATCGGCCGGAAAGCCGCCTGAGGGAGCGAGCAATTGCAAAATCGGACTAGCCTGCCCACCCAGCGGTTTTCCAAGAGCCGCCTTGCCGCCGCTGACCGTCAGCAGGCCCATGTGCTCCGGCACCTGCGCGCGCACCTGAATCTGGTTGTCTTTGGCCGCGCCAAAGGAGTTGAAGCCCGGCTTGAGCCACTCCAGCCCCACCAGCGTCAGCCAGCCATCCGGAGCAGAGACGGCGTGCTCCCGGCTGGCGCGCCATGCTGTCAGATCCGCACGCCAGTTCGCTTCATCGGAAGCTGCCGCAGCAGCATCCGGCGTGGACTGCGCTGTCAAACCTCTCAGCGGTCCAGCAGCCAGCAGTGCCAAAGCCAACACGGTCCATCCAGCCAAGCGATTCATTGGGTCGGTAATCTCCTTTTCATTCCGCGCGGCATCGCTCGGGTGATTGATTTAGCCTTCATCTTCTTCCATCCGCGACAATTTCCGCAAGGCTGTGTTTCTACTGGAAGCCAATCCAATGAGAGCGCGCACCAGAAGAGTTATATAAACTTCTTGCGTGGATTTCTGAACAGATGCAACTGAGGTGAAAGAGATGAGTAAGTCGAAGCTCTGTTTTCTTGCGCTTGTATTTTCATTTTCATCTTTGGCAATCTCGCGGTAAAGCCCTGCTCCAACATCAGAGCAAACCTCGGTCACCGCCGAGGGCCGCGTCAAGCTCGATGTGATCGTCACAGACAAATCCGGCAGTCGGTCACAGGCCTCAACGTCAGCGATTATACTCAGCTTTCATTGAGCTTTGACAAGGCCGGCAAGCAGATCTTCGGCTCTCCGGCTACCATGCCGAACGACGCCGCCTTCAGCGGCTATTACGTCTCCGTTCGCAAGTGCGCATTGTGACCGGCCCCGTTGACCCAGCCACGGATGCAAAATAAGAATTCTCCGAAAGTAGAGTACCAATTCAAAGGTCTGAACAATCAGGAAAAGAGCAAACAGATATTGCTCCTTGAGAGAGCCGGGGCGATAGCCCTTGAGGGAGATGCTCTTCAACGATCTGACTTGTCCTGAATCTTTAGCACTCCAACTCTCAGAGCGTCCGCTTGAAGAGCGGCGTGGCAATCAGCAGTGTTCCGATGCCAAAGACGAAGAGGAAAAATAGATCGAACTGAATTGCCTCAAAGCCACCGTCCTTCAAGAGAATCGCCTTGAATCCGTGGATGACATAAGTGAACGGGTCCACGACGGCCAGCGCGCGCAGCCATGCCGGAAATGCGGCGATCGGATACATCGCGCCCGAAGGATAAAAGAGCAGCGTATTGAGAACGCCGAACATCGCGCGCGGAACCAGCGGGTCGTCCACGCGCACCATCAGCAGAAACATCATGCCATTGAAGGCAATCGCGGTGACTAGCATCAGGCAGAAAAGTTCGGCGAGCGCCTCGGGATGAAAGATGATTCCAAGGCCGGCCATCAGCGAACCAATGACGGTCAGCGAAATGCCGGCCAGAGTCGCCTTGATCGCCCCGGCCGCATTCAATCCGAAAACCAGCTCGATCTTCGTGATCGGAGTTACAAGATAGCCCTCATGCACACCGCGCGCCTTGTCGTCGATATATAACATGCCGCCGCCAATCATCACCGAGATATACATAGCCAGGGCAATTGTAGCGGGCAGCAGAAACTTCATGTAATTGACGTACGGGTATAACTCGACAATTTCCAACGCAATCTGCGTCGCCAGCCTCGGCTGTATTACTGGCGCGGTCAGCGCGTTGACCACCAATTGCATCTCGGCTTCAATGCTGCCCGAAGTAAATGGGTCCGTATTATCGACAACCAGGCCAATTACCGGGGCATCCAGCGAATAAACGCGGCGCGAGTACCGCGCGGGAATAATGACGGCTCCATCGATCTTGCCTGTCCGCACGTCTTCGCGGGCCTGCACCTCGTTGGTGTACTCGACGGTGGTAAAGGTCTTGATGTTCACGGCGATCGAGTCGAAGGCCTCGCGTATCTTTACTGCCTGCGGGCCGTGATCGTAATCGACAACGGCAATGCGGGTGCCGACGATTTTGCCGCCGAAGGCATTGCCCATGATGACCAATTGCAGCAGCGGCATCATCAGCGACATGATCATGAGAGTTGGAGAGCGGAAGAACTTGCGCATCTCGCGCTCGATAATGGCGAACATTCTGCTCATGGCTGTGCTCCGGGCCTCGGCGGCATGGTAAAGACGGCCGGCTTCACCTGCTCATCGCGCAGTTGGCGGCCAGTGTAATGGATAAATACGTCGTCGAGCGTGGTGTTCTGCACGCTGAGAGAAGTCAGTGTCTCACCCAGCGATGCGGCCAGCTCGACTAACTCCATGGTAGTTTTGGAGCCTGAAGAAGTGAGCACGCGATAATAACCCGCGCTTTCAGCCTGCACGCTGGTGACTCCATCGAGCTTCTCCAACCGCTCTTGCCACTCCAGTGTCTCGCGATCAAAATGCACCTCGACAACGTTCGCACCCGGAACGCTCCGCTTCAAATCGATGGGCGTGCCCAGCGCCACCAGAGTACCGTGATCCACAATGGCGATGCGGTCGCAGAGCTTGTCGGCCTCGTCCATGTAATGCGTCGTAATCAGAATGGTGAGATTGCGCGTTTCGCGCAGCTTGCTCAGCATCTCCCAGACCGCGATGCGGCTCACCGGGTCGAGTCCTGTCGTCGGTTCATCCAGGAAGAAGATGCGCGGATTATGCACCAGCCCGCGCGCAATCTCCACCCGCCGCCGCATTCCGCCAGAAAGTGTCTTCACCTGCGCGCCGCGCCATTTGAGAAGATCCACAGCCTCCAGGACTTCGGTTATGTTCTTGATGCGCTCGGCCCTGGGCACGCTATACAGCTTGGCATAAATGCTCAGATTCTCTTCAACCGTAAGATCCGGATCGCTGGTCAGGGCTTGCGGAATCACGCCAATCATCCGCCGCACCGCATCCGGCTCCCTGGCCACATCGTGCCCGGCGATGATCGCCTTGCCGCCGGTAAGCGGAATCAACGTAGTCATCATGCGAATCAGCGTGCTCTTGCCCGCGCCGTTCGGCCCCAGCAGGCCAAAGATCTCCCCCTCGGCAACCGAGAAGTTTACGTCCTTGACGGCTTCAAAGTCGCCATAGCGCTTGACGATATGCGAGACTTCAATTGCCGGAACCGTCATTGCTTCACCAGCTTGTTCTTCGGTATGCGGCCGTGGGCCGTTCTACGTTGCAGTTGTTCGCGCATCGGCCTGATCATTGCTTCACCAGCTTGTTCTTGGGTATGTAGACTTCGGCAATCATGCCGGGAACATACTTCTCGCCGGGATTTTCGATCAGCAGTTTCAACTGCACAGTTTCAATATCGCGCTTGCGGCTGCCCACATCGCGCTGCGTGGCGAAGTCCGCTTGCGCGGCTTTGTTGATGACCTTGCCTTGCAGCGTCGCGCCAGATGGCATCACTACTTTCAGGCTGTCCCCAAGCTCGACCGCATCCGCCTGCGTCTCCGGCAGCGGTGCGTAGACCCATGTCTCGCTCAGATCCATGATGGTCACAATAGCAGCGCCGGCGGCCACCACTTCACCCTGCCGCGCCGCGCGCACATTTACCTTGCCGCTCACCGGCGCAAAGACCTGCGCATAGCCCAGCTCGACCTTTGCCTGTTCGGCCAGCGCGCGGGCATTCTCTGCTTCACCGCGGCTTTGGTCCACGGTGCGTGCCGCGACATTGGTCAGTAGTTCATGCGCGTGCGCCTGACGCAGCGCGGCTTCCGCGGCTGCCACATTCTCGCGCGCAGTTTCAACAGCGGCTTTGTCTGCTTGCAAGCTGGTCACGGCGTCGTCCCTGGCCTGGTCGCTCATGATTCCCTGCTTGGCCAGCGCCACCGTGCGGCTAGTGTCGGCCTGCTGGTGGTCGTAGTTGGCCTGCGACTGGGCCAGCGCAGCCTTTGCCGCGAGCACCTGCGCCTCGGCGTTCACAGCGGCGCTGCTCGTTTCGCCGCGATCCTGCTGCTCGGTCTCTACGCTCTCGCCCAGCTTGGAACTTTGGCTGGCCACGGTCGCCTCGGCAGCCTTGCGAGCGGCGGCCAGATCCTCGCTCTCGATCACCGCGATCAATTGCCCCGCCTGCACCTGCTGCCCTTCATCCACCAGAAGAGTTTGAATGCGCCCCGGAATCTTGCTGCTCACCACCACTTCATTCGCATCCACGGTACCGATCAGTTGCAGATCCTGCGAATGCGAAACCGTCAGCAGATACCAGATCAGCGATCCCACAGTCAGTAGGCCCAGGATCATAAATACTCGATTGCGTGCGTTCACATATACCTCACTTCTTCTACCTTTTTCAGTCTGATTTGCGCATTTCCGGCACCGGCCGCGGCAGAAATCCGCCATGCGCGGGCATGGGCGTTGCGGCCAGCACCCGCGCCGCCACGCGCGCTCCGTGCTCGCGGTCGATAAAAATGGTTTGCCCCAGATACTCAATGGCCGCAGTGCGCCGCCGCTCCAGCGCCGCCGGTTCCAGAGGATCGACGCCCACAATCATGCGCATCAGCGGCGCGGAGAGAAAGTAAAAGACATTTGCACCCAGCGCCGCATAGCGAAATTGCGAGGGATCGACGGCAATCAGCTCGCCCGAGGCAATCCCCTCGTCCAGAACCTGCTGCATCCGCTCCGTCAAAGGGCGAAAGACTTTCTCGACTAAAGGGCTCAGCGCGTTGTCTTCGCCGCGATGCAGACGGATCATCTCCTGCTGCATCAGGCTCTGAAATCCGGGATTGGTGTGGATGCGGTCAAAATGGTTTAGCACCGACAAAACGAAGCGCTCGCCGGCCGAAGCGTCCGCCTCCAGCACGGCCATGCTGGTGGCGCGCACCCCTTCGGCAACTGCCTCCAGCGCCGCCGTATACAGCGCATCCTTGCCTTGAAAGTAGTAGTAGAGCAGCGCCTTGTTGACGCCGGCCTCTTCGGCAATCTGCTCGGTGCGCGCTCCGGCCAGGCCATTTTCGCTGAATTGGCGCACAGCGGCATCCAGAATCCGGGCACGAGTTTGGTCGGCGCGATCGGCTTGGGAACGGGTTGAATTGGGGGTCGTCATTTATTAACTAACTGGTTAGTAAACTATCACGTCAGCGGAAGCTTTGCAACCATCGCTGGATGAAACCCAGGGCAACCTGTGTTCTTATGCCCAGGATGGTAGATTTGTCTTTTAGCATATGGACTGGAAGACCCGATTGATGGATACATTGATCGCCGAGGGAATCGGCAAGACATACAAGGGACGGCAGGTGGTTCGCGGCGTGGATCTGAGGATCTCGCGCGGCGAGGTGGTGGGCTTGCTGGGACCGAACGGCGCCGGCAAGACGACCAGCTTCTACATCATTGTCGGGCTGGTGCAGCCGGATTCCGGCCGCGTGCTGGTGGACGAGACGGATATAACGCAGTTGCCGATGTATCTGCGGGCGCGCAACTTTGGCATCAGCTACCTGCCGCAGGAGCCTTCGGTCTTCCGCAAGCTGACGGTGGAGGAGAATATCCTGGCCGTGCTGGAGGCGCAACCTTTGGGCAGCCGGGAGCGGCGGGTGCGCACCGAGCGGCTGATTCACCAGCTCAATCTGGGCCACATCCGGACCACCAGGGGCTACTCGCTGAGCGGAGGCGAGCGGCGGCGGGTGGAGATTGCCCGCTCGCTGTGCATTCAGCCCAACTTCATTCTTCTCGATGAGCCTTTCAGCGGCATCGACCCGATTGCCGTTTTGGAGCTGCAAAAGATCATCTTCGATCTGAAGGCCGGCGGCATCGGGGTTCTGATCACCGACCACAATGTGCGCGAGACCTTGAGCGTAACCGACCGTGCTTATATCATCGCCGAAGGGAGGATCTTCCGCGCCGGAACGCCGCATGAGCTGGGCAACGACGTGGAGGTTCGGCGAGTGTATCTGGGGGAGGGATTCACGCTGAGTTGACGGCCGCGGTCAACTCGTCAAGGGGCCGGCACGGGTAGATGCACGTAGCATTCCAAAGAGAGATTTTCAGGATGAGCGAATCCCAATCCGGAACGAAGTGGTTCGGCATGGGGCATTTTAACCTTTAGGATTTTTGCTACTCGAGTACACTGACGGTGAGTCAAAACAGGAAGAGTTCCTCTTATGGCGTTGCTGCAACCCAAATTGAGTTTGAAAGTCTCGCAGCGTCAGATACTGACTCCGGGCCTGATGCAGATGGTGAGCGTGCTTGCGCTCAACAAGCTCGAGCTGAAGGAGATGATCGATGCCGAAATGGTTGAGAATCCCGTCCTGGAAGAGATTGACGAGACGGTTCCGATGCTGGATGAGGTTGCGGGCCGCGAGGAACGCCTGGAACGGGGAATCGAGGAGCGGGGAGTTGAGGCGCGGGGGATCGAGGACCCGACGTCTCCACCCAAGGATCCCTTCAACGAGGTCGACTTTGGATCGTACTTCCAGGAGTACCTGGACCCCGGCTACCGCACACAGCCGGAATATGAAGAGAACGAAAAGCCGTCGTTCGAGAACTTTCTCTCCCAGCCTACGACTCTGTCCGATCACCTGGCGTGGCAGTTGGGAGCTCTGACGCTGGAGCCGGGCCTGCACGAGGCGGCCGAATTCGTCATTGGCAATCTGGATGGGGATGGGTACCTGGTGGGCAGCGAAGAGGAGCTGCTGGCGGCCTTCAGCGGCTCTGGCGAGGCTGCCGAACCAAAGGCGGAGTTGGACCTTGACCGGCTGCGGCGGGGAATCGATTTGGTGCAGCAGCTTGACCCGGCCGGCGTGGGCGCGCGCGACCTGCGCGAGTGCCTGCTGCTTCAGATCGCGGCTCAACAGCGTGAGTTTGCGCAGTTGTTTGCGCGGCAGGCAGTCGATGCCGATGAAGATCCGCATCGCGGTTTTCAGGCCGAGGCCGAGGTGCGCATCGAGGAACGGCGGCGGAGCATGGAAGTTGCCGCGATGATTGTGGACCGGCATCTGGCTCTGTTGCAGAAGCGGGATGTGAAGGATCTGGCGCGGGTGGCGCAGATTACTCCCGCCGAGGCGCATGGAGGCATCGAATTCATCCGCACGCTGGACCCGCGGCCCGGCCGCCAGTACAACCGCGAACAGGCGCGGCTGATCGAGCCCGACGTGGTCTTCATCAAGCGGGGCGGCGAGTGGGTGGTCTCAATGAATGAAGAGGATCTGCCCAGCCTGCGCCTCAGCCGGCGCTACCGGCGGATGCTGGTGGCCGAAGGCACCGACAAAGAGGTCAAGGATTACGTCAAGGAGCGCTTCCGGTCGGCGCTGCAATTGATGAGAAATATCGCCCAGCGCAAGAGCACGATTCTGCGCACCTGCGAGGTGATCGTGCGACGCCAGCAGGAGTTTCTGGATCAGGGCGTGGAGGCGCTGCGGCCGATGATGATCAAGGAAGTGGCCGAGGAGATCGGCGTGCATCCTTCAACGGTGAGCCGCGCGGTGGCCAACAAATATGCGCACACGCCGCAAGGGGTTCTGGAGCTGCGCTTCTTCTTTACCGAGGGATCGAATGGTCCCGAGGGCGCCGATACGCCTCTGCTGGTTCTGAAGCGCAAGGTTCGCAAACTGATCGAGGAGGAGGATGCGCGCCATCCGCTGACCGACGATCTGCTGGCCGCCATGCTGCAAGCGCAGGGCATTCAATTGACCCGCCGCACCGTGGCCAAATATCGCGAGGATATGAATATTCCCAGCACGCATCAGAGGCGGAAGCGGGAAGAGTGACGCACGGCAGCACAACCAGTGTCCCCGGCGCGCATACTCTGCATGGGGGTTGGGTTGCCTTGCTCCTAGCCGCCAACTTCCGTGCCGCGATCTTCTTCGTAGCCTGCTGCACCCCGTGCACGCCGCCGGCGATCACCCTTGGTCAACCTGCGGATCAGGTGACCGCCAGTTTTGGGCAACCGCTTACGGTAGCCAGATTGGGAGTGAAGGTGATCTATTACTACTTAGACATGAAGGTGATCCAGGCCAACGGGAAAGTTAGTAACGTTCAGTAGACCGTTGAAAGGTAAGAGACAAATGAAACAAATTCGGTGGTTTCGCGCAATCGGGTTGGCGGTCATTGCATTGACGGTCAGTCCCGGTTTGGCCGCGCAAGGCAGCGGCCAGTCTGGACTCCCTGGAAATTACACAAAAGAAGGGTCGAGCATCAGTCTTTTTCTAACTCCTACTTTCGGATACATTCTGCACATCCCCGGCGAACGCCAGCCAAGGACTGGGAATTACACCATTGACGGAAATACTTTGACGCTGACCGAGGGGGCGGCTGGGCAATCCACACTTTTCACAATTCAAGGCGAAAAGCTATACGACCCGTATGGCATGGCATGGATTAAGCAGGGATCGGCAACTCCCGAGCCTGCTTCCGAGCCCGCTTCCGCACCTGCTCCCGTGCCTGTTCCCGTACCAGCTACCGAACCAGGTCCGGCGTCAGTTCCGGCACCAGCTCCGGCACCTGTTCCGGCACCAGCTCCGGCGCCCCAAGCGCAGAATTCACATCAACTGACCATCAATGATCCGGATGAATTCAGTGCCTATGCGGCGGCGGCCTCGCAGAACGATCCCGCCGCAAAAGCAGCGGCTCTTGAACGCTTTCTTCAAGCATATCCGCAGAGTGTGACCAGGAAGTCCGTACTTAACATTCTGATGAACACCTATCGCAGACAGAACGACGACGCAAGTGCGCTCAGTGCGGCCAAGCGCGGACTCCAGATGGATCCCAACGACGACGAAGCGATCTTTGTAGCTGTCGAAATCGAAATGAAAGCGTGCACTCGGGCGGGAGATTCTCAGATCTGCAATGATGCCGCTGCGCTGGGCCAGAGGGGTCTTGGGATCCCCAAGCCGCCCGCCTACACGGAAGAAGATTGGGCCAAGACAACCGCCATAACTTATCCGTACTATCGCGCGGCGATCGCTATGGCCAGGCCGGCGTCACCCTCGCCTGCGCCCGCGCCCGCGCCAGATCCCGCCCCGACGCCTGCACATTAGCCCGCGCCCGCAGGCAGTTCCCGCTCCGCGTCAGTTCCGCAGCCTGCGGCCAGGCCAGCCGGAAACCCCGGCTTCGGCGCACGGTCTGCTTATTCCATCACTTATGCCGCGCCAATCGTTGATGCCGGTGCGGGACTGATGCGAATCACGGATTTGAATGCGTTTTGCCGCGGGCTCTGTAGTACGCACCCTTCAATCTGACTCATTGACTGGAACCGGAAGGCTGCCGGGCGCGTATCACTTCCCAACGCCTTCTCTTGGCGTCCAACTCTTATGCAGACATTTGGCGACACTCTCGGGCAAGTCTTTCGCGCCATCCTGGCGAACAAGCTGCGCACCTTCCTGACCATGTTTGGGATTGCCTGGGGCGTTGGCTCGCTGCTGGTGCTGGTGGGGCTGGGCGAAGGCTTCCGCAGCGGCCAGCACAAGAACTTTGCCTCGCTGGGCAAGGATGTGATACTGATGTTCAACGCCACCATCCCGGCGCTTGCCAACCAGCACACCGGGATGCGGCCCTATCAACTGACGCTGCGCGACGAAGAGGCGATGCGGCGGCTGCCGGAGTTGAATGGCGTGACCGCCGAGCTGCAACGCTCCGATCTTTATGAAGTGAGCCAGTGGAGCAATACCTCCGGTCACGTGACTGGGGTGGAGCCCAATTGCACCGTGATTCGCTTCATTCCCATGGCCCAGGGCCGCTTTCTGGACGACAACGACCTGCACGAGAACCGCCGCGTAGCCGTGCTGGGACAAAAGGTCGCGCAACTGCTTTTTCCCGGCCACCCTCTGCTGGGCGAGACGATCACGATCAACGGCACCGCTTTCGCCGTGGTTGGACAGGTGGACAAGATTGGCCGCGGCAACAATACCTGGGACGATCAGAAGATATATATTCCCGTCACCACGATGCAGGAACTCTATCCGCTGAGGGGCAGCAACATTCCCCGCGATGCGGTCTTCAGCCTGCAATACCGGCCCGCCAACAAGGGCAACTCGGCGGCCGCCGTGGCAGCCGTGCATCGGGTGATAGCAGACAATCATGGCTTCGATCCCAGCTTGAAGGACGCCTTCGACGAGTGGGACACCATCAAGGAAGAGAAGATGATTGGCGCGATCTTCGATGCGATGGATGTTTTTCTGGGCGGAGTGGGCATTGTGACGCTGGGACTGGGCGCGGTGGGAATTATCAACATCATGCTGGTCTCGGTGACGGAGCGGACGCGCGAGATTGGGCTGCTGAAGGCTCTGGGCGCGACCAAGAGAAGTATCTTGGCTCAGTTCTTCTGGGAGGGGCTGCTGCTGACCGGAATCAGCGGAGCGATAGGGATATTGCTTTCGGCGGGATTCATGGCTCTTCTTCAGCATTTTTTGACGGACAAGATGCCGGGCTGGGATCCGCCGAGACTGGTGCCGTGGTCGGCGGCGCTGGCCATGGGTTCACTGGTGGTGAGCGGCGTCGCGGCGGGGCTGTATCCGGCCAGCAAGGCGGCGGCGATGGACCCGATCGAAGCGCTGCGGAGAGAGTGAGGGGGCAGTTGTCAGTTTTCAGTTGTCAGTTTTCAGTTGTCAGTTGGCAGTTTTCAGTTGTCAGTTGTCAGTTGTCAGTTGTCAGTTTTCAGTTGTCAGTTGTCAGTTGTCAGTTGTCAGTTGTCAGTTTCTGGATGCTTTTTTCGAATTGAGCTTTTACGAATAAAAAATCAAGAAAAGACTATGCAATCCAGTTGGCGTTCAAGGCCCGTCGGTTTTAACTGAAAACGGACAACTGACAACTGAAAACTGGAGGAGCGACCATGTTCAAAGACATACTCGGCCAGGCTTGGGAGGCGATGGTTTACAACCGCCGCCGCACGGCTATCACGATGATCGGCATGGCCTGGGGCATTGCGACCGTGGTGCTGCTGCTAGCCTACGGCGCTGGATTCAGCCACGCCATTGAGGCGATTTTTGCCGAGTGGGGAACCAATACCATCGGCTTCTTTCCAGGGCGCACCAGTGAGCAGGCGGGCGGCGACAAGGCCGGCGTAAGGGTCCGCTTTACGCTGGACGATGTTGACCGCGCCGCCAATGCCGTCCCCGGCATCGAGCATATCTCGCCATTCGTATACAAGGACGTGACGGTTCAGAACGATCTGCATACTTACACCTGGGGAGTGAACGGCGTCCGCACTGAATATCAGGACATTCTCAAGATGGAGCCCGAACAGGGCCGCTTCTTCAACGAAGCCGAAGACCAGCAGCGCGCTCATGTTTGCGTGATTGCCTCCGAGGCCAAAACCAAGCTCTTCAGCGGCAGTTGGGCTCTGGGCGAGACGATCCGCCTCAACGGCGAGCTGTTCACCGTGATTGGCGTATTGAAGGCCAAGATGCAGGAAGGCGACGATAACGACGTCAATCGCCAGATCTACGTGCCCTTCAACACCATGAGCGACCTCAAAGACACCATGTACATCGATGGCGTCTGGTTCAACTACCACGGCAGCAATGAATTGGCCGAGAAGGCTCTGCGCGAGAGCCTGGGCGCGGCGCATCACTTTCGCCCTTCGGACCACGAAGCGATTCATGTGGCAAACCTGATGACTCAGCTTCATCAATTCAGCATTCTTTCTCTCGCCCTGCAGGTGCTGCTCTCTCTGGTGGGCGCGCTGACGCTGGGCATAGCCGGCATCGGACTGATGAATATCATGCTGGTGGCCGTGCAGCAGCGCACACGCGAGATTGGCATTGAAAAGGCGCTGGGCGCGCGCCGCTGGCATATACTGACGCAGTTTCTGGCCGAGGCGCTGGCGATTACCACCGTTGGCGGCGTGACGGGGATTGCGCTAGCCTATGTGGTCTCATTGATGGTGGGACGCATTACCTTTTATAGCGCGCTGGCCAAGAACGCCGAGGCAGCCGATATTCACCTGATTATCTCACCGGCATCGGTGGTTGTGGCTACGCTGATTCTGGCCCTCACGGGTCTGGTCAGCGGCATGATTCCCGCGATTCGCGCGGCGAATCTGGACCCGATCGAGGCGCTGCGGTACGAATGACAGTTGTCAGTTGTCAGTTATCAGTTGTCAGTTGTCAGTTATCAGTTGTCAGTTGTCAGTTTTCAGTTGTCAGTTGTCAGTTTTCAGTTTTCAGTTGTCGGCAATACGGGGTGATCAAATGGCTCAGGCATTCCGCGATTTGCAAGTGTGGCAAAGATCAATTCAGTTGACCGTGGCAATTTACCGCTTGACCCAGAATTTTCCGCGTGAGGAAATCTATGGGTTAACCAGCCAGATCAGACGTTCGGCAGTATCGGTGCCAAGCAATATCGCTGAAGGACACGGAAGACTCTCTGTTGGTGAGTTCAAACAGTTTCTCGGTATCGCTCGTGGTTCAAATCATGAATTGCAAACCCAACTGGAGATTGCACGTTCACTGGGATTCGGAGATTTAAAGCTGATCGATGAAGCAGAAAGTCTTTCGCATGAAGTTGGCAAAATGATCTACGCGCTGCTGGAATCCTTTAAGAAGCCAGCAGCTCACTGAAAACCGCTCACTGAAAACTGATAACTGAAAACTGATAACTGATAACTGAAAACTGATAACTGGCCCCTACACCGGCGGCAGTGCATCGACGACCGGTACGCCGAGGGGCGGGGTGAAGTGGAAGCTCTCGACTGGGACTGGCGCGTTGGGCTGCTGGGCGGTGAAGGTGAAGCGGGTCAGCGCGCCGTCGGTCTCTTCGATTTCAATGGCGGTGATGGCGCCGTCGTCGGTCACGGTCAGCGAGAGGCGGGCGACACGAGACTCCTGGCCGCGGGGCTGGCCGCTGAGTTTGAATTGGCCGTTCTGAGCGGGCTGGAGGGTCAGACGATTCAGCTCTTTTTCCAGTTCTGTGTGGCCCAGCAGAAAACGCAAGGGCGAACGCAGATCGTCGAGCTCTTTGGCCTGGATGCGCTGGACTTGAGAGTCGCCGCGCGAGTAGAACCAGGCGTACTTGCCGTCGAGGAGAAAGAGCTTGCCGGCGGGCTGGCTGTAATCCCACCTCATGCGTCCGGGCTTCAAGAGCAGTAGTGTGCCGCTCTCTGTCCGGAGCATTCCCAAGCCCTCATAGCTCTCGGTAAAGCCGGCGCGGAGCGAGTGCAACTGGTTGTAATGGCGATCGACGCGCTGGGCCAGATCGCGCGCCGAGGGCGATGAGCCCTGTCCAAAAGATAAGAGCGCGGTAGCGCAGAACAGCGCGGCGGCCAGGACCAAGCCGCCGCGCCGCAAGCAATTGACTGGCCTCATTGGCCGACGTTCTGGGTGCAGTTGGTGCCGCCTGCCGGGTCTTGTTTGATGACCCCGGTGTCGTCGCTGCAGAAGCCGCGGTTGCCGGTTTTACCCACGGTCATGGGAACGGCCGTGATCTGGTAGCCGGTAATGCGATCGGTGCCGTTGAGATTCACCTTGGTGCAGTTGCCGATGGTGAACATGTAGCCGGACTTGATGCCGCTGGCCAGATCGGCCTGCAGGATCTGGGCCGAAGTTGGCGAGGGCGCGCCGGAGGCCGGATCGCCGCCCAGCGCGGTCAGCGTACAGGCATATCCGTTGGATGGGAAGGTGCTGGAGTACTGCATCTCGGCCTTGGCAATCACCTGCACCGAGTTCATGGCTGAGGTTTCGTTGGCCTGCTTCTTGAGGCTGCCAATGGTTGGAATCGCCATCAGCATCAGGATCAGGATGATAGCGATGACGATCAGCAATTCCATCAGCGTAAAGCCATTGGGTTGCTGTGCGTGTTGCGTGGGGCAAATCGAGTTCTTGCGATTCATGGGATTCCAATTCCTCTTCAGAGCGGCCAAAAGCCTTCGGGCCTTCCGAGAAAATCCTACAACGTATGGACGCGGAAGGGAAATCGGACGCTCGGGAGGAAGCTGACAGCGGACAGCTAACAGCGGACAGTTGATAGTTCTCAGTTGCCAAACATGGTTTTCAACTGCTAACTGTCTGCTGTCCGCTGGTTGCTGCTTCTCAGAACCCGTAGGAAACGCCGAAGGCTACGCGAGCGCGAATATCCAGGTTCACCTTGCCACCAGCAGATGGACCTTTAAAGTTGCCGGTGATCACCTCGTTCAGCAGCGGGTTGTCGATATAGCCGCCGGCGTGCAGAACGCCTGCGTCGATATTCAGTTTTTTCTTGGCAAAGGGCACGACGCGGACGGCATAGACTTCCGTGGTGGGAATATCGAAGAGCGTAGCTGCCTTGGAGGAGCCCAGCGTGGCCGTGGCCGTAGCCGAGGAGATGTGCTGCGGCTGCTCAGAGACTTCAGAGGCCAGGATGATGGTGCTCTTGGCCGGTCCGGTGAAAACGAAGGCCGCCGAACCAAAGGCCTTGCCCTCAAAGCCGGGAGCGTTGCCACCCAAGCCCCACAGCGAGGCATTGGTGCCGCGCAAGCCAGCAGAGACAATGATGGGCACCTTCTTGCTGACCTGGGTGATGATCTTGGTGCCCACCAAATAAATATCGCCGTTGGCGGTCTTCTGGTTGGCATAGACGGGGACGATCCCGTCGTTGGCGATCAACACGCCGGCAAGGTTGTTGATATTCTCGCCGATATGGTCGCCGGTGCGATAGACTCCGCCCACGGAAAAGATACCCACCTTGGAGAGGAATTTGGGCGTGATGTTGGCCTTGAAGTGAACGATGTCTAACCCGGAGTCCCACAGCGGCGTGAGCGCCGGAGCCAGCGGAGTCTTGCTGCCGCCGTCCTCGTTGTGCAGCTCATGGGTGTAGCCGATCTCAAAGCGCTTGGCAAAGCCGACGGTGGTGGAGACGGTGCTGAAGTCGCCAATGATGGGGCCGCCGGCCAGGAAGTGATAGGAGACAGATGGCACGCCTACACCCTTGGCGGGTGAGGCGGCGGTAAGGGCAAGTGGCGTGACAAAGACGCCCGTTGGGCCCTCATAACCCAGGCTCTGCGCCTGCGCGGCGTGAGGGAGAACAAGGACCAGAGCGAGTGCCGCGAAGAAACTCTTGGAGACGAACGAAGCGAGTGAAGCTGGAATGCGCATGGTAGCTTTCTCCTTGGTGAAACTTGGATTGAAAGAAAGAACGTGCGGCGGAAGCATCCCTCCGCGCCAGCTATGCGCGCACAGCAGTTTGCGGCTCCGCATTGCGGAGGCACAAGGAGCTATCCCAAAAGGATTACCGATGTGAAGGGTATCTTCAGTCGCGAAGAATGGCTATTGCTAGCTGCAACAGAGACAACAGTTGAAGCGCCGGGCGGCATATAGCGACTGATTCATAGTGAGAAGCATACGACAATCTGCTGAAAAAATCAAAAACTGGCAGATGAAACAAACGGGAAACCGGCGAGAGTGGCGTGCTGGCCGCAACACATCATCAGTAGAGGCTTGGCTCACCGGGTGGGCGGGTCTTCCAGCGGCGGTGAATCCAGAGCCACTGATCGAGATAGCGTTGAATCCAACTTTCAATGGCGTGGGTGCATTGCTGCGTGGCGGCAAGAATGTCGGCCTCGGCATTGGCGGAGCGCGTAAAGGCCAGCTCAGGGCCGAAGTGGAGCACATAGCGGCGCTGGGCCTGTTCCCAAAGCATGAAGCCGGGCAGAACCGCCGCGCCAGTCTTGAGAGCGACGCGCGCCAGGCCCGAGGCGGTACAGGCTTGTGTGCCAAAGAAATCGACGAAGATGCCCTGCGGCGGGGTCATGTTGGTGTCCATCAAAATGCCCACTGTCTCGCCCGCGCGCATGGCGGTGAGCAGGCCGCGGGCAAAGTCGTCCTTGTGCAGGACGCGGTTGCCATGCAGGCAGCGGATGCCATTGACGTAGGCGTCGAGGCGGTGGTTGTCAAGGCGGCGAATGACCATGCCCATGGGATGGCCCATCAAGGAGTGATAGAAGCTGGAGAGCTCCCATGCGCCCAAGTGGCCGGTGACGATGAGCACGCCTTTGCCGCGCGCCTTGGCAGCCAGATAATGCTCCTGGCCTTCGACGGCGATCCAGTCGCGGATGTTCTCAGCGGTGTAGCGGGTCATGCGGCAGAACTCGACAAGCTGCCAGCCGAGATGACGGAAGAGACGGCGTAAAAGCCGATCGCGCTGCCGGTTTGTGAGCTGCGATTGAGCCAGTTGCAGGTTGCGCTGGCCCACGCGGCGCAGGCGGCCCGCGGCGTTGTAGACGCACCACGCCAGCGCGCCAGCCAGCAGACGGGCTAGACCGCGCGGCAGACGCCCCAGAGTGCGCGCCACGGCCAGTACGAGCCAGAATTCGAGGGTCTCAAGCATTTTTTAGAAGGCAAAGCTCAAGTTTAGTCCTCTGGGGCGGGGTTTATTCTTGATGCGGTCGATCAAAGTGTATTGGTATCCCACCCATTCCGCGCAGAACGCGGAATCGAGGGGCACCCAGCGATGGTGGGGCACACTACCGGTCGTGATTCAAGTACGCTACTTGCCGTGCTTGGCGGCGACGAAGTATTGCGCCACGCCGCGAACAAAGGGAACCGCGCCCTCGGGAACGGCAACGGTGCCCTTCAAGATCGCTTCGAAGCTGTGCTCCTGGCCGTAGTAGACCTCGGTGTCCTCTTCATTCTGGCTGACGCTGGTGCCGTCCAGATCGATTCCGGCAAAGAGGCCCTTGTTGCGCGAGTAGCTGAGCAGTTCGGCGTTCATCTTCCAATCGGTTGAGGCCTGGCTGCTGCGGCCCACCGGACCGGCCGCGGCCGAGGCATCGCCGCCGATCTTGAATTTGTTCTTTAACAGATCCTGAAAGCCGCGCTCATTGACGGCCACCAGAACCAGGTCCGTGAACTGCGCGCCGATCTGCAATCCCCACGAGCCTCCAGCCATGCGGATAAAAACCGGCGCGCTCCAGCCATGGCCGGTGCGGCAGGTGACCACGCCCTGGCCGTATTGCCCGCCAAAGACAAATGCGCCCTTGACCATGCCGGGGACGACGCCTACACATGTGGCCTGGGCCAGGATATCCGAAGGAATGCTGCTGTCCCTGGCGGCCATGATCTGGTCGAGAACGATCTTGGCGGCGTCGATGCGCTCTTGCAGGTTCTCGCGCGTGGAGCCGGCGAGGGCGGCCGAGGGAAGCATGAAGCAAAGCGAGAGCAAAGCAAAGAGTTTTTTCATCTTTTGTTCCTTTCCACGATTCAAAGAACTGGGGTGAATGGAAGCTAGTGTACCGGGCCGGCGCCGATTGGCCATGTCTGTTAGACGATTCAGAAGCGCGGAAGATTGGCGCTCCACCTCTTCACTGCAAACAGGTTACAGCATGGCAGCCGGGATGCGCGACTGCAAATCGCTGGCCTTGGCTTGCTCTCAGGACTCGAATGTGGAATTGTGGCGAGGAGCGGATGAAACGGGAGACTCCGGCCTTCCTTTGGAAAGGCTGAATTAGGAAAGTGGATTCTTAAAAAAACCTGGAGCGGTTTCAAATTAAGTGTTTACATATCCGCAAGAGGCGATGAAGTGCTCGCACTCGCATTGCGTTACGCCGTCCAGCAGTTTTCAGATTTCTTTCCCGAGTTCGTCCATGGATCGTTTGGCGGCTTTGCGCAACAGCGGCTTGAGTCTGGAAAAGAACTCTTCTATTGGGTTCCAGTCGGGAGAGTAAGTATCC
>CAZDYU010000088.1:0-18698 GCA_964509755.1 uncultured Occallatibacter sp.
CCCTGCTACGCTCAATCGCGATTGCACCACCCGAATAGCCCTTTTTCCGCAGCCTGTTTAGCTTTTGAGGGACGATTTTTCGATATTCTCGACCTTCATCACGAGCTTTTAACCGATTGAGGTATTTATGAACATCTGGCGCATAAAACTGAGGGCGGAAAAAGGCGGAGATGATATGTGGCTATCGGGTGCCCCAGGTCCGGATTTTCGGACCTGGGATACCGCGAACCTTCTGTAGCAATAAGCAAGTGATTGTCCGCACCGCAGGCACTTACATTGCCTCCGGGCTTTCAATCCCCAGCCAACTGAGCGCCAGCACTAACTCCCGCAGTGCAACTGCGGCTGTCGCCAACAAGAAAGTCTTGCGCGCCGGATCTTCTTCAGTGAGAATGTGGTGCTTGTGGTAGAAATTATTGAACTCCTGCGCTAACTGGAATGCGTGCTTGGCCAAATACGCCGGCTCCGAAGTAGTTATGCACTGCTCCAAAACCAGTGTGCGGCGGCCGGCGCGCAGCCACAACGCCCAAATATCTTCGGCGGCCGCGCCTTGCAAATATGCGCCGGACTCACCTAACTTCGCGAATTCGGCGAACACCGCATCGGGCGTTGTTCCACCCTTGCGGAAGATATTGCGCGCGCGCACCACGGCATACTGAATGTAAGGGCCCGTCTCGCCGTCGAAACTCAGCGCCTCCTTGAAGTCAAAAGCGATCACCGAATTGCGCGTGAACTTGAGCATGAAGTAGCGCAGCGCGCCGATGGCAATCTGCTCGGCAATGAGTTGGCGTTCGGCGTTGTCGCGGCCGGTCTGGCGCGCATCCACCTCGGCGCGCGCGGCGGCGATGAGCTTGTCAATCAAGTCATCGGCCTTGACGCCGAAACCTTTGCGCCCGCTGACTTCAATGTACGGCCGCTTCAAATCTTCTTCGGAAACGTCATAGCCTAATTCGACGGCGCAGCGCGGCGTAAGCGCAACCATCTCATAACTGAAGTGCGTGTAGCGATTGGCTTGATCGATGTGCCCCATGCCGCGCAGTGCCTGAATCACGTTGGCTTGCGGGTCGCTCTGCCGCGCGTCGATCACGTTATAGATCGCCTGCGCGCCGCCAAATTGCGGATGCTCCGCACTTCCCTTTTCAGCCGAGATCCAGCACTCGTGATGCGGATAAGTGAAAAATGGCTTGTAACCAAAATCCTTACCCAGCAGGCCAAACTTCCATAAGTGGTAAGCAATATCCTTGCCAACATAAGTTACCGTTCCGTTCGAGCGTACAATAACTTTTGCGTCTTCATTTGTCTCGCCCTCTGTAACTTCAGCGCCGGGGCGAGTCATTACCCAACAGCCTTTGTTCTTGCCTTCCTTCTCAAAGTAAAGAACGCCAGTTTTCTTAAGTTGCTCGAAAGCCGACTCCCAGAATTTCAAGTGCAGGATCTCGCTTTCGCGGGGAAGAAAATCGTATTCGATGCCGAGGCGCAGCATGGTTTCCAGATGACGGCGCAGGACAGCGGTCGAAATCAGTTCGGCTGCATGAGCGACATCATTATTTCCTTCCTCGATTTCGTGAAGGTAATCCCGGCGAAGCATCTTCCAAACCGCGCCTCGATTCATTGGTGGTTGGTCTTCTTCCTGGTATTTCTTGGAAACCTCTGAATAGAGATCCCAGCACTCGAAATCAATGCGCCCACCACTGTTCTCCACTTCATGAATCCAAGCCTCAACTTCAGATGCCGACCGTCGGCCTTTTAGATGAAAAAGCGCGACCACCACATCCGCCACCTGCACCCCGGTGTTGTCGATGTAATTCTGCACGTCGACTTTTTGCCCGGCGGCGCGCAGCAGGCGTACAAAGGTATCGCCTAGAATCGCATTGCGCAGATGGCCAATGTGCGCGGCCTTGTTTGGATTGATGCTGGTATGTTCTACGAGCGAATGGATGCCAGTCGCCGCCTGCGAACCAGCTTCGGTGCTGGCGGTTGCAAGGACGCCGGCGGCCCGATTCAGCCGCGCATTGATGTATCCCGCGCCGGCAACCTCGAATCGGTCGAAGCCTTCAAGCCCGGCCAGTGCGGCCACAATCTCTTGCGCAATGACCTTGGGCGCTTTGCGCAGCTTGCGCGCCAACTCGAAGGCAATCGGCGTGGCCAATTCGCCAAACTTCAGCTCCGGCGGAATTTCCAACGGAATGTTTTCAAGCTGAAGGCCGTAGTTGGCCGCCAAAACCGTGCGAAGATGCTGCGTGAGCCTTTTCTGCAATTCCAGATACACGTCGCTGCGCCTCAATAATCCTTGATTTTCAAGGGCGATTCTAACAGAATTCGCTGCTTCCTGGCGGAACGCAGGCTGGCGGTATCCTAAAATTGAAGGGAAGAGATTCTTGCCTTCGGAGGCGAAATGAAAGTCCTTTTTATTGGCGGCACGGGAATTATCAGCACGGCTTCAACGAAGTTGGCAGTCGAGCGGGGCATTAATTTGACGCTGCTGAGGCGAGGAGTTCGCGAGGCTGACGTTCCGATAAATCTTTCGACGATCACGGCCGACATCAGGGATGAAACGGCTGCGTCCGAGGCGCTCGGCAAGCGAACGTGGGACGCGGTTGTGGATTGGACCGCCTTCACGGCAGCCGATGTGGAGCGCGACATCCGCCTTTTTCGCGGACGGACCAACCAATTCATCTTCATCAGTTCGGCCAGCGCCTATCAGAAGCCGGTGGGGCATTATCTAATTACGGAATCGACGCCGCTTGTGAACCCCTACTGGCAGTATTCGCGCGATAAAATTGCTTGCGAAGAGCGGTTGTTGCAGGCCTATCGCGAAGAGGGGTTTCCGGTGACGATTGTGCGCCCTTCGCTGACCTATGGCGAGACGCAGATTGTGCTGGCGGTGAATAGCTGGCAGAAGTCTTACACGGCGGTGGACCGGATGCGGCGAGGCAAGAAAGTGATTGTGCCGGGAGACGGAACTTCGCTCTGGGTGATTACCCATAACAGCGATTTTGCCAAGGGATTGGTGGGCCTGCTGGGGCACCGGCAAGCCATTGGCCACGCCTTCCACATCACCAGCGACGAGGTGATGACCTGGGATCAGTTTTATCGCATCACCGCGCAGGCCGCGGGCGTGGAGCCGCAACTGGTTCACATTCCGTCGGAGTTCATCGGCGCTTGCATGAGGGATTCAGTGGGCAGCTTGACGGGCGATAAAGCCGTGAGCGTAGTCTTCGATAACAGCAAGATCAAGCGCTTTGTACCCGGCTACTGCGCCACGGTTTCGTTTGCGCAAGGGATTCAGAGAACCATCGATTGGTTCGATGCGGATGCGCGGCGCAAGCAAATCGATGAAGGCGAGAACGCATCATGGGACAAGCTCATCGACGCGTACGAGAGCGGCGTTGATGAAGCGTTGCGCAGGTTTCGCGCTTGATTTCCGCGACTATCCCGCTGGGTCGTAATTCAAGTTCGGACCGAGCCAGCGCTCGATCTCTGATACGCTCATGCCTTTGCGCTGGGCATAGTCGGCAACCTGGTCGCGGTCGATTTTTCCGAGCGAGAAATAGCGCGAATCGGGGTGCGCAAAATAAAGCCCGCTGACGCTCGATCCGGGCCACATGGCAAAGGACTCGGTAATCCGCATTCCGGTCTTCGCCTGCACATCAAGCAAATGCCAGAGCGTACCTTTTTCCGTGTGATCCGGGCAGGCAGGATAACCCGCGGCAGGCCGGATGCCACGATACTTTTCGTGGATTAGTTCATCGATGCTCAGTGCTTCCGAGTGGCCATAACCCCACTCATCGCGCACGCGCTTGTGCAGGCACTCGGCAAAGGCTTCTGCGAGGCGATCGGCTATAGCCTCGGCCATGATCGCGTTGTAATCGTCGTGCTGGGCGCGGAAGCCATCGCATAATTCTTTGAGGCCAATGCCGGCGGTCACTGCAAAGGCTCCGATGTAATCACGCAGTCCGGTCTCTGTGGGCGCAATGAAATCGGCAAGCGATCGGCAAGGTTCGCTGCCTTCCTTGTTGGCTTGCTGACGTAGAAAGTGGAAGCGCTCAGTGATGTGTGCGCGAGTCAGATCCGCGTAGAGTTCGACATCGTCGCCAACGGCATTCGCGGGAAAGAAACCGTAGACGCCGCGCGCCGTGATAAGTTTCTCCTCGATGATGCGATCGAGCAACACATTGGCGTCATCGAAGATCTGGCGGGCCTGCTCGCCTTGTTCCGGATGGTCAAGAATGCGCGGGTACACGCCCTTCAACTCCCAGGTGTGGAAGAATGGCGTCCAGTCAATGAACTCGCGCAGCGTGGCAAGAGGAAAGTTGTCCAATACGCGCACGCCGGTAAACTCGGGGGCGGGAATATTATCCGCGCGCCACTCGATGTGCGTGCGGCGCTGGCGCGCAGTCTCAAGAGAGACCAGTTTCGCGCGCGGCGCGGCATGTGCCTTGCGGAGCCTTTCATATTCGGCGCGATGCTCGGCGACAAAGGCCGCCTTGCCCTCGTCGCTCAATAGGCTCGTAGTCACGGGCACGGCGCGGCTGGCGTCTAGCACATGGACCACCGGCTCGCTGTAGTGCGGAGCAATCTTGACGGCGGTGTGCGCGCGGCTGGTGGTTGCGCCGCCTATAAGCAGCGGCAGTTTGAATCCCTGGCGCTCCATCTCGCGAGCCACATGAACCATCTCATCAAGCGAGGGCGTGATGAGACCGCTGAGGCCGATCAGATCAACCTTATCGGCCTTGGCGCGTTCGAGAATCTTTTCGCAAGGGACCATAACTCCCATGTCAATAACTTCATAGTTATTACACGCAAGAACAACACCGACGATGTTCTTGCCGATGTCATGCACGTCGCCCTTGACGGTTGCCAGCAGGATCTTTCCCTGGGCTTTGACTTCATGGCCTGCGGCGGCCATTGCCAGCTTCTCGGCCTCCATATACGGCGTTAAGTGCGCCACGGCTTTCTTCATCACGCGGGCCGACTTGACCACCTGCGGCAGAAACATCTTGCCTGCCCCGAAGAGATCGCCGACCACGCCCATGCCATCCATCAACGGGCCTTCAATCACCAGCAGCGGGCGGCCCAGCTTGACGCGCACTTCTTCGGCGTCGATCTCAATGTACGCGTCAATGCCCTTGACGAGCGCGTGCGAGAGACGCTCTTCGACACTGCCGCCGCGCCATTCCTCGGCTTTCTTTTCATTCGCGGCAGCACCTCCGGCGCTTGATCCATCCGCCTTCAGTGCCTCGCCGTGCGCGACTAATCTCTCAGTAGCGTCAGAGCGGCGGTTGAGCAGCACATCCTCTACCAGCACCTTCAGTTCCGGTTCGATCTCCTCGTAGACTTCGAGCATTCCGGCATTCACAATGCCCATGTCCATGCCGGCCGCAATGGCGTGATACAAAAATGCGGAGTGCATTGCTTCGCGGACTTTATTGTTGCCGCGAAAGCTGAAGGAAATATTCGACACGCCGCCGCTGACTTTGGCGTGCGGCAGATTGGCCTTGATCCAGCGCGTGGCATTGATAAAGTCAACGGCGTAATTATTGTGCTCTTCCATGCCTGTGGCGACGGTGAGAATATTGGGATCGAAGATAATGTCTTCAGGCGGAAATCCGACTTCAAGCAAAATGTTATAAGCCCGTTCGCAGATCCGAATCTTCTCGTCATACGTTGCTGCCTGACCATTTTCGTCGAAGGCCATTACGACTACAGCCGCGCCATACTTGCGGACGGCAGCGGCATTCTGGCGGAACTTTGCTTCGCCTTCCTTCAACGAAATCGAATTGACAATGCCCTTGCCTTGAAGACACTTGAGCCCAGCCTCAATCACTTCCCACTTCGACGAGTCCACCATGAAGGGAACCTTGGCGACCTCGGGCTCGCTGGCCAATAACTGCAAATAACGAGTCATCGCGGCGACGCCGTCGATCATGCCTTCGTCCATGCAAATGTCGATGACGTTGGCGCCATTCTCGACTTGCTGGCGCGCCACGCTGACAGCTTCTTCGTAATTGCCTGCCTTGATGAGCTTGGCAAATTTTGGCGAGCCGGCTACGTTGGTGCGCTCGCCGAGCATGATGAAGACACCGGGCTGCTGCGTGAAGGGCTGTGAGCCGGACAGACGCAGCGGGCGCGGTTCTTCGGTTTCTAACTCGGCAGTCACGGGCCACAGCTTGCGCGGCGGCTTGCCATCGAGCGCCTGAGCTATCGCGGCAATATGTTCCGGCGTATTGCCGCAGCAGCCTCCTGCGATATTAATCAGCCCACCTTTGGCAAACTCGCCCAGATAGCGAGCCATATCCGAAGGCCCAAAATCGAAGCCAGTGGGCGAGAGTGGATTGGGCAAGCCCGCATTCGGATAACACGAGATTGCCGCATGAGACTTCTCCGCAAGCTGGGCAAGAAACGGATACATAAGATCCGGACCAAGCGAGCAGTTGAGCCCTATCGAGAGCGGATGCACATGCTCGACCGCGTTCCAGAAGGCCTCAATGGTCTGCGCGGAGATCATCGTCTCGCCGCCGCGGCCCACGGCAGCCGAGATCATGATGGGAAGTTCTCGGCCGTTCGCGGCAAGGCCGTCCTGATCGAAGACCTCGCGAATGGCGACGAGCGCGGCCTTGGCATTCAGCGAGTCAAAAATGGTTTCGACGAGAAGCATATCCACGCCGCCAGCGATGAGGGCGCGCACCTGCTGCATGTAAGCGGCCTTCACCTGGTCGAAAGTGACAACGCGAAAGCCGGAATCGTCGGCGTCCGGAGAGTTGGAAAGCGAAACCGTCAGCGGGCCGATTGCTCCGGCAACAAAGCGCTGACGTCCCGTCGCGTTTGCAATCCGGTCAGCCCATTCGCGGCATTGCCGCGCTGAGGTCTCATTGATCTCCCATGCCAGATTATTGAGAAACTCATCCTCAACAACCTTCTGATAAAACGCGGGATCTTTGCGGCCGCCCTGCTCGCGCGGGTCGTCCACAAAGAACTCGCTTTGCGTGATGCTGGTTGCGCCAAAGGTGTTGGTCTCAAGAATGTCCGCGCCAGCCTCGAGAAAGCGGCGATGAATGTCGCAAATCATCGCGGGCTGCGTCAGCGAGAAAATGTCGCCGTTATTCAGCAAATCCTTGGCCGAGTCCTTGAAGCGCTCTCCGCGCATATCCGCTTCCGTCATGCCATAAGTGCGGATCGTAGTGCCCATCGCTCCATCGATGATGGCAATGCGGTTCTCGAGAATGCTTTCAAGTGGATGCTTGCGTTTGATGGTCATCTCTCCCCGATGGCTTTGGCCTTGGCTATTCTGGTTTGTGCGCTCCGGCGCAACAATATATTTCATTATAGCGATGGAAAAGGCGCAAATTGCGGGCAAGAGATAAGTCAGGTTAGCGGCGGAGTGGCAATCAAGCCGGTATTCCAGATGCAATCTTCATTCAATTCTTCTATGGCAGATTCACAACGGCAGCCAAATTTGTTTCCGCGGGACGCTTGATATTTTTGGCCACATACATGGACGCGTCGGCAACGCTCAACAGGCTGTCTCTGGTGGCGCCATTTTCCGGATAGAGGGCAATCCCGAAGCTGGCCGAGCCTTCAATAAAATTCCCTCCAACAATGAACGGCTCACGGAAGCAGTGTTCAAGACGCTGGGCAATTTCTTCCACTCCGGCGCGGCTGCGCACCATGGGGAGCAGAGCGGCAAACTCATCGCCTCCCAGCCGCGCCAGCAGGTCGTGCGAGCGGAGTTGCTGCTTCATGCGCCGCGCCACCTCCTGCAGATAGAGATCTCCAATGTGGTGGCCGTACTCGTCATTCACTTGCTTGAACTCATCCAGGTCAATATAGATCAAGCCGAAGATCTGAGCGTTGCCGCGCGCCTCTTCAATCTGCGCGTCCAGATGCTTCTCGAGCGAAAAGCGATTGTGAATGTCGGTGAGCAGGTCGAACTCAGAGCGGTGGCGCAGATCGTTGTAAAGCCTGCGAGTCTCAATGGACAGCGTGGCCAGGCCGGCCGCCATCGACAAAGTTTCCGATTCAACGGCATCAGCTTTGACAAGCGGCCCAAAGGCGGCAAAGACTGCGCCGAGCGGCGGGCCGGAGCGGGCAGGAATCTCATGGCGAACGACGCGCAGGGCGGCAATTTCAGGCGGACATTTTCCCAACAGGGCTCCGCCTGCAATCTGGCACCAGCAGGGTGCGCCATGGAACTTGAAAGAGGCCAGCGCCACAATTTCTTCAATGATTTCAGCCAGCGGGCGCGAGCCGTTGATGTCCTCGAGAATGTGACTGCGCCGCTGTTCTATCTCTGCCAGCGCGGCCGTCTGCCGCCGCACCTTTCGCTCCAGCGTCCAGCCCTTGGCCAGGACGGCGAACAGAACCAGAATCAACGCACAGACAACAAGAGTGAGATTGCGGATATTGAGCGAGGTAGGCCCGGCAACCACCGCAACGTCGTCAAAGGAGCGCAAAAGCACGTTAAAGGGCGCCTCTTGAGTAATGTTATAGGGGTTGGTGCCTTCAATCTTGCAGATGCCGGTCACGCGAATTTTGGAGCCGAGAGGCACCTTTTTCATCTCCGGAATGGGGAGGCGGCTGGCAGAATCCGGATGACGGTAGATGGCTGAAAACAGTTGGCCGTCTGCCAATAGAACATATTCGTCCTGCGCGGCGCCTCGAATCGCAGTGACTACCAGGCCTTCGATCGAGACCAGATCGTAGAGGTGGCCATCCGGCTTGTTGGCGCTCCAAAGAGCCAGTTGCTGCCAGGTGGCGGGCACTGGCTTGATGGGTGCTTGTATGTTGCTAACCTGGAAATCGCCGTGGGTCAACGACAGAAAGCCATTATGGGCATCGGGAAAGCCCGTGGCATCGGCGATGTCGCCTATTTGCAATGAGCTCCGTTCGGGGGTTTCGATCCAGAGGCTTTTAGCGCCGTCTTGCAGCACGACTGCCGTTCCAGGTTCGTAGTATGTGATGCTTCCATGAACTCTGACCCTCTGAGTTTGATCCTGAACGTGATAAGCGGAAAATACTTTGTCCATCGGCGTGACAGGCAGAGACCAAGGATTGGCGCTGGCGCGTTTCAACACATTGACATTGGCCATCGAAGCAACGTGAAGAATCACTCCAGCCTGCTGCATCTTGGGATCGAATTTCCCGCCGGCAATGCCGGTGATCTCGACCTCGGCATCAAGCAGGCCCTGGAGCAGATTGGGATCGCTGCTGTCTACCATTGCGTCGATATAGCCGCCATCGGTGAGCAATTGCAGATAGGTAATGCGCACCTCCGGGCTCCAACCCAATTCAGCCGTGCGGACCACTGCATGAACTTTGACTAACATGCAGTCGTCCTGGGAGAGGACCAAATCACTGAAGGTGGCCCGCACGGCTTTGGGCAAGTCGCCGTGATGGAGCAGCGTCACGCTATCTGGAATGACAATGGGGCGAAAGCTGGCCTGTGTCTTACCGCGCACCAGAACGCGATCGCCAGCTCGCAGCTTGGCATCGGCGGTGAGATACACAAAAATTGCCTGATCGCCATCCTGTACAAAAAGAAGGCCCGAATAGCCGGGGAAGTAGGTAACGGTTGCCTCAAATGCGACCGGCAGAGCCTGACTGGCCTCGGCATTGCTCAGGGCGCGCACCGCTCGCAGCGTGGTCAGCGCGGGCGGTGCCGCTGCCCAGGCAAAACAAGACCACCCGAAGATCGCGGCAATCGCAGGTAAAAGTCTTTTCATCACACTTCCGGTTGAACCAGTGTTCAATCGCCAGACCTCCAAAGTCTATATCGGCAATTTTTAGCTGGCAATTACGACATAGTTTGTCGCCGTTCTGGGATTGAACCGAAGGGGCTTTCCCATTGACGAAACCTCAGCTTCAGGAACTGAAGCAGCTATCGGCAGGATTCGGGTAATCTAGAGAGATGAGCGATACCAAAGATAAAGCGGCGGCAGCGCGGGACGACATCTTCGATCTATTGGTTGTAGGCGCCGGACCCACCGGGCTGGCCTGTGCAATCGAAGCGCAGAAGATCGGATTGCGCGTTGCGATCGTGGAAAAAGGATGCGTCTGCAATTCGCTCTTCCACTACCCTTCGCATATGACCTTTTTTACGACACCGGAGTTGCTGGAGATTGGCGGCATTCCCTTTCCCAGCCCCAATCCCAAGCCGGGCCGCAATGAGGCGCTGCAATACTATCGCCATGTCGCGGCTTACTATAAATTGGATATCCGGCAGTACCATCGCGTCGAGCGAGTCTCGGGCGCTGACGGCGGCTTCACCGTGCACACGATGGACCGCTTTGGCCGCGGCGGATCATTGAAGGCTGGCAAGCTGGCCATCGCCACCGGTTACTACGACTTGCCGAATTACCTGCACATCCCCGGCGAGAGCCTCAGCAAGGTGCATCACTATTATTTCGATCCGCATCCTTTTTTCGGGATGGACGTGGTGGTGATTGGCGGCAAGAACTCGGCGGCCATTGCGGCGCTGGAGCTTTACCGCAGCGGCGCGCGCGTCACGCTGGTCTACCGTGGAGCGGAGATTCCGCCACACGTTAAATACTGGATCAAGCCGGACATTGAAAACCGCATCAAGAGGCACGAAATCAAGGCGCACTTCCGCTCCCAAGTCATTGAGATTGACACCAATTCGGTTGTCATTGAAACGCCGCAGGGCCGCGAGACAGTCAAGAACGACTTTGTCTTTGCCATGACCGGCTACCATCCCGACTTCGATTTTCTGGAGGCTTTGGGTGTGCGCCTGGAGGGCGAGGACCGGCTGCCGGCCTCTAACCCGGAGACGCTGGAGAGCAACGTGGCTGGCATCTATCTGGCGGGAGTGATCGTGGCCGGCGCGCGCACCAATGAGATCTTCATCGAGAATGGCCGCTTGCACGGCATCCAGATCGCCGAGGCGTTGACGGCAAAAATGCAGCGGCAGGCGCTGATTCTCCGCCCTGCCGCTGAGTAGACTCAATTCACCGCGCAAGCACAATCAGTAAGAAGCGGAGGCCAGCGTCGTGCCCGGCGTAAAGGAAACGCCGCGCAGAAGCTCGCCGTTTCCCGCGTCGTAGAGATCGGTAAAGGTCTCCAGCGCGGCAACGGTTGGTGAAGTGTTGGCCAGCTTGTCGGTGATCAGATAGAGCTTGTTGGGGTCCGCGCCCTCGTCGCCGTCTCCGCTGACCGTGGAGGATGTGGCCCAGATCGTGACTGTCTGGCCCAGAATGCGATTGCCTCCGATGGTGCCGATGAGGTTGCGCAGGCCGTCTGTCGCCGGCGCCCAGGGAAGGCCGGTGCCATCCGCAAAAGTGTTGTCGCCGGTGAGGTAACCGGGGACGGTGTAAGGGATGCCAAGATTCAATCCCTTGGTCAGTGTGTAGGCAAGCTGCCAGGTCTTGGTGGTCGAGTTGAAGATCCACTTCTGCAGGCCGCCGGTATTGGTTGCACCGGCTGCGTCGGTGTAAGTATTGGTTGCGGAGTTATAGGTGTTCACGCCGTCGCCCTCATCGGCAACATACAACGTAGTTGCGTTGGCAAACCACAGGCCGAAGGGATAAGCGACCGGGTTCGACACCTTGTTCGAGACGGTGGGGAAGCCGGCTAGAACGCACATGTTATTGGCCAGGCCGGTGGTCGAGTTATAAGTCGGAGCCAGGTTTGTGGTGGGCAATGCCGCGCCGGCCACTGGCAATCCGACGCCGGGCGTCGCGCTGGTGCTGGGGCAGGCCGTGCCGGTTGTATCCACAAAATATACAGTGTTCACGCCGTTGCCGCCGCTGCCTTTGGTGACGTAGAGAATGTTGTTATAGAGAGTCATGCCGCGGAAGTTATCGTCCTTGCCAACCTTGTCGGCCGCATCGCCCAACTGCGTGACATTGAAGCTTGCAACGGGCGTCGGCAAACCAACTCCGGCGGTGGTCTGCGCGGCTTCGGTTTCATTGAGGGCTTGAATCAACTGCACGCCCGCTCCATTGACCACCTGCTCGGGCTCTGGATTGCCGCCATTGCCTGCATTGCCGACGGTATAGAAATAGTTGTTGCCGCCGGTATTCACATAGATTGCGGCGCGGCCGTTGTTGCCGCTGTAGGCATTGGTTTCCGTGAATGTGAACTGCCCCGCCGCATTGACTGTAGCGACGGCGCGATAGTACGAGCCCGGCACCGGGTTGGTCGGGTCAATCACGGCCGGCGTATTGGCGTTGGAGACATCGATCGTATTGACGGGAGCTACATAGTCGATAAAGGTCAGGTAATTGCCGTCGAGCGAAAGGTGCAGCGCTTCCTCCGATTTGGAGCTGTAACTGGTCACCAACTGATCGCCGGATGTGGTCAGGCTGTTGGGAACTTCAATGCTGTTGACCACGCTGCCTGCCGGGGTCAGCTCGTCAAGAAAAACCGGCGATGTAATGCCAAAGCTGCCATCGACTGCCGTGTTGACATTGTTGAAAACCTCGGGGAATGTCCCATCGACTGCCGCGGTGCCGCAGGTGACTTTATTTGCCTTGTTGGCAACGCAGTTGGGAGGCAGGGTCTCGCCGATTGTGACTGTGGCGGATGTGCCGGCATAATTCGAGCGGCTGACGACAAGGTTGCCGGGGGTGAAGGCTGTCTGCGCGGAGGCGGCGATGCCAGCGGCCAGGGCGGTCAAAGAGAAGAGAGAGAAGGCGCGGCCAGCCAGGCGCCGGCAGTTGCGGAGAGATGCAGAACCAATCATCGGGAAAGCTCCTTGTAGGCTTGGTGTCGAAAATTTCGCGTACTCGCGGGAGGTGGCGGCAAGGCCGGAAGCCCGCCGCCAAAGGATCGTTTTAGGATGAACTGAGCCGCGCGCGGAAACTCCGCGCAACCCTGGGTCAACGGAAACCCTAGGCCAGCATGGAGCCGGAGGAAAGAGTTTGCCCCAAGCGCTTTCTTGCAACCAGCAGACCCAAACCAACAAGCCCTGTCAGCATCAAGACAATCGATCCCGGCTCGGGCGCCGCCGTAACACTGGCGTCGTCGATCACTACCGATCCGTCGCCATTGATGTATTCGGCGAGGGTCGGATTGGCGTAGGCCGTGAACTCCAGATCGGTAATGGTAGAGGTAGCCACAAACTCGCCAGTGTAATCCACAAAGAGCGAGCTGTTGTTCGCATTGGGGAAGCCGTTGTCCGCAACGCTGCCCGGCAAACCGCCAATCGAGAGTCCGTTTTCCGTGACCGACAGGGTGTTAGGCGAATCCGAATCGGCCCAGAAGCTTATAACATACGACTGGCCCACGACCGTGGTCAGATCCTGGTAGAGCGAACTCGACGCGTAAGGAGTGAATGCGGTGAGGTTGGCGGAGTTGTTGCCGTCGTAAACATACGGATCCTGGTTGTCGATGTAGACAGTCGAAGCTCCGCCGCCTACGATCCAGTTGCCTCCGTCGATGCTCTGTCCCGCGTAATAGGTGCCCCCGCCGCCAGCCGACTCAAAACCGGGGTCGGCGACGATGTTGCCGGCATGGGCCGTGGCGCTAATACTTAACACGGCCAGAACTGCAGCTATCAGGGGAAGCGAGGGGCCTTGACGGCGGTTTTTGGGGAAAGTCTTCTCACGGATCATCTTGTCTGCCTTTTTTTGTGCGGGGATTGAATTCCGACTTCTGTTCAAAGAAGATCACAGAGGGGGCGAGTCTTCGTTGAGGGAGAGTTTAATATTCGATGAATTCTGTCCAATTTAGCGGCACACGCACGGATGAGGAGTTTCGATTCAACCTGAAAATGTCAGTTGCATACCGTCATCCTTGGCCTGCATCGAGGTTTGGGGCCTCTAAAACTTTCTGCTTTGTAATCCAGAGCCCGACTTATAGCCTGCCCTGAGCTGAGTCGAAGGGGGCCGCAATGGGCTGAAAGGAAAGCTGAGCTTTACAGGCTGCGGAAAAACTCTTCTGGAGGCAATTCCCAATGGCTTTGTAACCAGGGCACGACTTCAGTCGGGCCGCAAAGCCAATCATATCAACGTTGGGCTTTAGCCCCTGCTACGCTCAAGCGTGATTGCAACCCCCGAATAGCCCTTTTTCCACAGCCTCTTTAGCCCCTGCAAAACCTCGATCTTGCAAATTTTCATGCTTCGGCTTCTTCTCGATCGTCGATTTTCAGCTGCTCCGCACCTCGCCCAAATAGTGAAATCGTCAATCGCTGCAAGGAGAAGATGATAACCAATTCAAGGCTGGATCGACTGCCGTCTTTAGGTTCAATTGCACGGCGGAATTTGCGCCAGAGGCAGCCCGGCATGGTTTAACGCGAGAGGAAACCTATGGGATCGATGCACTCCCCTCAATACGCTGAGGGCACATGGGCCATGCAGTGCAGCCGCGACGGTGCTGGCGAGGCATAGGAGCGCGTGACGTGCAGCCTGTCCATCACCACGTAGCGCGTTCGCAGGCCGTCGATGGCCGCGGGCAGTTGCACGGGTAGGCGATTGCGATCGACGTAAAGAATCAGCGCGGCCTCGCGAGGATTGTCCAGGCTCTGCCCCACGCCCACGCCGAAGAAACTTGGGTACTGCCGCATCAAATTCGCGGCAGTCTGATTCTTGATCACCGCTGCCTGCGCAAGCGTTGTGGACGATAGCGCAACCCATCCAGCCTCAAAGGGATTCTGCGGCGCTGAGCCGAAACTCACCGCACGAGCCGTAGTTGGGATCGCTTCGGTGCGCACGCCATCCACCGTGGCCGGCACATTCACCGTCATCTTCTCGTCCGTGTAGAGAATCACCGCGGCTTCGCCCGGCCGGTCGCTGCTTTTGCCGATGCCCACGCCCAGAATTCCCGCCGATGGGTTCACCAGCATACGGGCCTGCGCCAAAGCCTGCTGGCCGCGCGCCGTCTCGGCGTCGCTGAGAGCGCGGTTCTGCGCTGCTGAAATGGTATTGTCGCCATAACTCAAGCAACTGACCGCGTGGTCGGAAGTACCCGCAAAGGTATAACTCCCGCCTAACTGCGCGCCTAACTCATTCAAGACATCCGGCGCAGGATTGGCCACGCCCTGGCTCACTCCGGATAAGTCCATGCCCCCCGCAAAATAAAGCCCCACCGGCTCGGCATTCGCCGCATCCACCAGCAGCGCGCCGGAGTCGCCCGCATCGCTGAATTGGTTGCCGCTGACGCCAATCTGATGTGTAAAAGTCTTGGTCAGGTAAGGCTTGGTCTCCGCGCAATCCAGAAAATAATCCACCGTCACATCCAGATCGAGCGCCGAGATGCCGCCGCAGGTCAGCCCCGTAGTCCGCCCGCTCTTGGCCACCTTCTGATCGAGCCATGCTGCCTCGCCACGGCCGCCCGAGGAACTAATTCCCGGCGGCGCGGCGGCCAATGTTCCGTCGGCTTGCCTGCCTCCCAGCTCAAGAATGCTGCCGGAGGCGTCCACCGTGCGCGAGGTAACTTGCGCAATCGCCGCGTCGGCGTTGGTCTGCTTCAAGCTCAGCGGCAGCCAGCCAGTCAGCGAGGCCACCGACTCCACGTTCCCGCCGTCGCCCAGCGGCGAGCAGTTATTGTCGATCAGACCAGGCTGGATGATCGTGTCGCCCACGCTGGCGTGGTCGCTCTTGGCCAGCACATGATTGTTGCTCAGCAGGTACGCGCGCTTGCTTGCGTCTTCCACAATCGCGCCCAGTGTGCCGCTGCAGCAGTCCACAATTTTTTCGCCGCGCGTGTCGTAGTCGTGGTTGTTGCCGCCTGAGGTGCCCAGCAGCACAGTCGCCGGCAACTGGCCCTGATGCGCGGCGGGGTTGCTCATCACGCCAGCCGTATTGACCAGCACCACGGATGCTGCCTTGGCTGGCGCGGCGGTTGCAACGCCGCTCACCGTAGCCACCACGTAAGTCGCGCCAGTAAATGGCACCGAAGCCGGCGCTGAGTAAGTGACCGTGCAGGAGGTAAAGCTGTGCCCGCCGCGCTGGCAACTGACGCCGCCAAGCGAGCCCTGCACACCAGCTTGTCCTTGCCCGCTCGCCGAGTTGGCCAGTTCGAAGTCGATGCCCGCCGTGCCGCCCGCCTCGGCCAGTACGCCGGTAACGGTCACGCTTCCACTCGCGCCCAGCGCCATATTCTCCGGCGTAAGCGGCTGCAAAAAGCCCGGCGTCACCGTCAAAACTGAATAGGCGCGAAGGCTGGGATTCGCCGTCAGAGTCGCGGTGATCACCACGTCGGCGCGGTCGGCGGTCAAGTAGCTGGGCGGAGTGTATTGGCCGCTGGCGTTGATGCTGCCCGGCCCGCTGGTTGCGTCCCCGCCAGCCACTGACCAAGCCACCTCCGCCGCGCCGCCGCCGGTGAGCGTTGCCGTATATTGATGCACCAATGCGCCCTGTGCGTTGGTCGCATTGCAGCCGGTGCAGTTGGTGTCGATCGCAGAGCCGCCGGGAGTGACGGAAAAGACCGCATTCGAGGAGTTTGCAGAGACCAGACCGTTGCCGCAGCCAGCCGCAAAAAGCAGCGCCGGAGCCAAAAGCAGCGAGAGTTTCTTGTGGAACGGCTTCCGCATCGTCAATCCCAGTACCTATTGTATCGACTGCGAGCGAAAAAGAAAGGAAGCAAGCTGCCCGCAAGACAACCGCAGCCCGCCTGCGCGATGCTATAAGGTAGATTGACAGAGAATTGACAATCGCTATCTCGGAACGGATTCTTTTTCTGATCCCTGACCCCTGCTTTCAACAAGGAGTTCGCATTGGCTCGATACACCGGAGTTCTGGGAATTCTGGCCGTGCTCATCGCGGCGTGGCTGGGCTCGACCGACCGCAAACGCATTCGCTGGCGAACGGTCGGCTGGGGGCTGGGCTTGCAGCTCGTCTTCGCCTTCTGCGTGCTGCGCTTCAGCTACGGCCAGCAGGCGCTGGAGTGGGCCGGCGGCGTGGTCAAAGCCATGCTGGCCACCACCTATGCCGGCACCAGCGTTCTCTTTGGCCCGCTCGGTGTTCCCACAGGTTCCATGGGCTCAATTTTTGCCTTTCAGGTGCTGCCAACAATCATCTTTATCTCGGCATTTTTCGCCGTGCATTATCACATCGGCGTAATGCAGATTGTGATTCGCGCGCTGGCCTGGGTGATGCTCAAGACGATGCGCATCAGCGGCGCTGAGAGCATGAATGTGGCGGCGTCGATTTTCATGGGCCAGACCGAAGCGCCGCTGACCATTCGCCCCTTTCTGGCCAAGGCCACGCACAGCGAATTGATGACCATCATGACCAGCGGCATGGCGCATGTCTCGGGCGGCATCATGGCCATGTACATTGCGCAGGGCGTCGCGCCGGAGCACTTGCTCGCTGCCGTCATCATGACCTCGCCGGGCACCATTCTGATCGCCAAAATGCTGGTTCCAGAAACCGCCGTCCCCGCTACTGAAGGCCGCGTCGTCATGCCCAAGGACGAGCTGCACAAGGAAGAGAATCTCGTCGGCGCCATCGCCCGCGGCACCATCGACGGCGGCAGGCTGGCCTTCAATGTGGCCATCATGCTGGTCAGCTTTCTCGCGCTTGTGGCGCTGCTGGACGGCCTGCTGGGCTGGGCTCATGGCGGCGCGCATTGGCTTCCCAGCTCGCTCGGCCAGATACTCGGCTTCTTCTTTGCGCCCGTGGCCTGGCTGATCGGAGTTCCCTGGCATGATTGCGGGGCAATTGGAAATCTGCTGGGCACGCGCATGGCGCTCAATGAAGTTATCGCCTACATTCATTTGGGCGCGCTGAAGGCCGTTCTCGCGCCACGCTCGTTTATCATCGCAACCTTTGCGCTCTGCGGCTTTGCCAATCTAGGTTCGATAGGAATGCAGATCGGCGGCATCGGCGCATTGATTCCCGAGCGCCGCAATGAGTTAGCCAAGTTAGGCGTGCGCGCGATGCTGGCCGGGACGATGGCGAACTTGATTTCAGCTTCCATTGCGGGGATGTTTTTGGGGTGATGCTTTTTCTCGTACACCGAAAATCGGGCGCTCTACCCACTTTTGGGTCCGGTTATCCAAAAGTACTCCAGAACATACTTCCGCACACCGGTCTGGAGACGGCGGTCTATTTACTTCTGGTGCTGACCGCTGGCATTTGTGAAGAAATTATCTTTCGAGGCTACTTGCAACATCAGTTCATTGTGTGGACCGGCAGCGCGGCAATCGGAATCGCTCTGCAAGGCATTCTCTTCGGTATATACCACGCGTACATGGGTCCGGGGATGGTTATTGTGATCGCCGAATTTGGATGTTTGTTCGGTATGCTTACTTGGTGGCGCAAGAGTCTGCGACCCGGCATCGCAGCCCACTTCATGCAGGACGCAATCGGCGGACTGGTTCTGACCAGATTCGTGCTCAAGTGAACATGTATCGCGCGAATTCTTTGGGTGGATGGTCGCATCGCGCCGGGATCATCCTGAAAACGGCCGTTGCACACCGTCATCTGTGGCCTGCATCGAGGTTTGGAGCCTCAGAAACGTGTTGCTTTGTAATCAGGGCCTGACTTCTAGCCTGCCCTGAGCGGAGTCGAAGGGGGCCGCAAAAGGCCGGAAAGAAAAGCTGGGCTTTACAGGCTGCGGAAAAACTCAAAACGGAGGGAGGCGGGGGTTTCAACCCCCGCATAAAGCCAACAGAATCAGTACGGCTTTACAGGCTGCGGAAAAACTCAAATGGATGAAGGGTACGGGCTTTACAGGCTGCGGAAAGACTCTTCTGGAGGCAATTCCCAATGGCTTTGTAACCAGGGCACGACTTCAGTCGG
>CAZDYU010000089.1:0-18661 GCA_964509755.1 uncultured Occallatibacter sp.
TCGGCTTCGAACTAACCATGATTCCGGCGGAGGTGTGAAGATGTTCCTTGGGAGATAAAGGAGGGACTCGACTGCCTGCCGGAAGCGCCGATGCGCCCCATCGTCTTGAACGCCGAGGATGCCCTCGATTGCGGCGAAACCTGAACGCATGAGCATCTCAGCGACAGACAAAGGCAAGAAAGGCCGGCGCGAGGCCGGCCTAATTTGCTCACTTCGCTGCTGGTTAAGTGGTGGAGCGCGGCTTGACGGCAATCGCCGTTGCCGGAACGATCTCACCATTCCCATTGCCGGGATAGGTGCACCCGGCATCGACGCCGCCTTGCGATACGGAGGTGCAAGCGGGCAGGTTGGGGCTGATCTGCTGGGTGTCTGTGGGCGGGTTGGTGGCGCTCACCGCGGCGGGAATATTGATGTAGTGGATCATGTTATCGCCCGCCGTGGAGACAAAGAAGAGCGTGCTGTCTGGCGTGAAGGCGCCGGCCAGCGGCGCAATGGGCGTCGTGCCACCTGTCTGCGTGGTCAACTGCAGATATTCCACCGTGCCAGCCTTCGGGCTGGTGCTGCTGGCGTTGGCGTTCGGCAGGTAGTAAGGCAACTGCGCCGCGGTGGCGGTATTGTTTGCCTCGGCGGTATAGGTGATAAATGCCAGATTGGATTCGGGCGAGGGAATCACCTGATTGACGGCGGTTGCGGCAGCCTTGGTGGGATCGAGCGCCTGCGTTGCATTGAGCCACGGACCGGCAGTGAGCGGCAAGAGCGTCTCAACGCCGGTAATGGCGTTAGTAGCCTCAGGGCAACTGATCGGAACTGAAATCTCTGGAGTCAATTGGACGGCGGGAAGATCGACGCCAATATCGCTCAGCTCAAAGCCGCTGGAGGTGACTGCCGCGCCCAGAATGTGCTTTCCGTCGGTGGTGGAAGCCAGCGTATCGGACTGCACAGCCACCGAATCGGGCTGCGGATAGAAGGAAATGCTGTTGTAATCCCCGACCGTGCCACTCGGACACCAGGTGTGATCCTCGGTGGGAGATCCACGGAGGAAGGCCCCTACAGAGGGGATGATGAGAGCCGGTGTCTGCACCGTGCTGGAGATTGCCACATTGACCGGCACCGTATCGGCAATCTGCTGGCCTGCCGTTGTAGGCAGAACGCCTGGTGGCAGTGAACTGGACAATGTGCTGGGCTTCAGTTTGTAAGTCGTCCAGTTATTCTGGTTGTAGACGTAGAGCGTGTCGGTATGCCCGGTAATGCCCGCCGCTGGATTGTTCAGCGATGCATTGTCTGTGATGTAGAGCGTCTTCGAGTCAGGAGTCCAGGCGGCCGCATTTCCCATCCCGCCAAAGGTCGTAATACCCGCGCCGTTGATCGTGTAGAGATAGAAGAGCTGACGCGCCTGATCGTTGATGAGCAATTGCGAGTTGTTCGGCGAGACGGCCAGAACCACGCCGGGCACACTGGGATTCTGCGTGGTGAGCGTGTTGGAGTTGGTGCTGTAAATCATCAGTTCATGCGGCGACCCGAAGTAAAGATTGGTGCCTAGCCGGTCCATGATCATCGAATTCGGCACGTAAGGCATGCGCACCGGGGAGCCAACCGTGCCGCTGAGCAATTCCACCGGAACAAAATACTGCGACTGTCCTGGAGAAGAGAACCAGATGTAGTCGCTGGCCGTGCTCGGAGGAGTGGAGATGATTACCGGATTCGAGGAAAGAGAAAGGTCGGTGCCGAATTCTCCGATCATATTGAGGGGCCCGGAGTTGCACGAGCCCGGCTGGCAGATGGCGTAGATGGAAGCCACGCCTGGGAACGAAACGGTAACGGCACCGCTGCTGTCCACCGAGATGTCCATCGGATCCGTGGACTGATAGTCCAGAGAAGGGCCGCTGAGTGGGCATCCACCCACTGGGTTCGCGTTGGTCGGAGGGCAGGAAGCAACGTTGGAGTCATAAACACTGGTAACAAGATTCTGGGTTGGCGAGCCCACGGGAATTGTTCCTGTTGTGCCACCGTTGGCCAAAGTCAGCGATATTGATTTCGGCGGGCAGACGGTGAAGTAGCCGGCCGACGAACCCGTGCCGGCCACCGAAGCGGTAATCGACGTGGTGCCCGGCTGCTCGGCTGTAAGCGTCACAATGTTGTCCGTGGTGTCTGTTGTGATGAGGCCGATGGAAGAGGCTGATGTGTAGGTGAGAGTGCCGATGGAGGCCGTGCAGTTGGGAATCGACGCGCCTTTCGGCACTCCGCCGGGGCAGACATAGTACAAGCTGGCATTGTTGCAACGGGGATCGGTGTTCTTGTATGGACATGCCTGCGTGGTGGCGGGCGCACACATCTGCACTTGCTGATTGTTGCTGTCTGTGTAGCAGGCCTGAGCGTCAAGCGTAGCAGTCTGGTACTGCGAAAGACAGCTTTGCGGCCCCACCAGAGCTACCGAGCTTACCGCGGCGTGGACAAAGACCTCGACCGGATTGGAGCTGACCGACTGTGCCGAGGCCGTAACAAAAGCCGTGCCATAAGGCAGTCCATTGGTTGAGGGCAATGGATTCGGCTTTGAGCAGATGGTATAGTCGGCAATGCCGCCTCCGGTATTCCGGTTCCATGTTCCGGCGCACATGTTTCCACTCGGCGAAATGTCCAGAAACTGGCGATTTGTACTGCCATAGCTGAACGAGGACACGTTGACCGTGTCGTCTTTGCAGTTTTCGGCCTGCGGCAGGCCCAGATTGCGCGTCTGCCCGAAGGCCATCGAGATGCCCGTGGCGTACTGCTGGAAGAGGATCTTGTCCAAATCCGTGATCTTCATTCCGTAACCAACGCCGTTGCAGTACGCTGCTGCCGGATTGCGATAGCAGCCGGAGATCGAAATCCCGGCTGGAATCGCCAGGAACAATAAACAAACTAGCGTTAAATACCGCCGCATGAATCCTCCCCGCACCACCGTATCGAGCCGTGGAACGGTCTCTCCCGAAGCCCTCGGAAGATTTGGGTTATCGCAAACTCTGACGCGTCTCCGCCCGTTTTTACGGCCGCCATGCTTCTTCCGCCGTCCCGCTCACCGGTAACATTCAGCCGCTGGGGGTGGAGAAAAAAAGCGCTTTAGCCGCCGCGCAAAAACCGCGAAGATACTCAGGCCGCCTATGGAGCAGGCATTCAGCCCGCGGACCGATTCGGCCCGCACTACTCCAAGGAAAAGTGTATCAGGGCAAGCCGCCCGCCGGCAGCCAGACGCCCGTGTACAGCTTGCCACTGAGATAGACTCTGGCAACGCTGCTTGGCGAGCAGGCCCGCATGTCGCGTCGAAGGTTCTTTTGTGGAACTCCTCCTTGACATACGTTCCGTTTTGGCGTAGCACTGAAGCTGGAGGGGTTTCCCTCCTGCCTTAGGTTCTCCGAATCAAGATCAGTCCATTTGATCCACTTCGCTCCTGGTTTTGCCCCATGATCCTTCTCACGGTTCAATCTCAAGGCTTATAAAGAGTCGAGATTGAATGAAAATTGCCGTCTCGATGATTCACCTGCTGTGGCGCAGGCGGCAAGCTGGCCAGCCCGATTGGGCGTATGGCTTAATAAAGTCGAGACGGGTACCCTCGCCGCAAGGTTTGATCGCAGCGGGCATCGTTCAAGCTAGCAACCGAACGACTGGAGCAGATATGGGATTCGCTAATTCATGCGACACAAGAAGCCGCCTCTCCGCCAGCCGGAGCAAGAGCCAACATTCCCTCAGGCCGGTCGATAGATCCAACTCCTCGGCGAACACCGGGGGTGGTTCACCGACAGACCGCCCCACCTTTGCCGAAGATTTTATGCTGGAGCACTCGCATAAACAAGTGCAGTTTACGCTGATCGGACTTTCAGCCAGTTGCGAAGCCGTGCCCAAAGCAATGCAGAATTCCGCGCAGTCCTACGGCTTCCCTTCATAACCCGGCCGCGGGGCTCCCGGCCGGATTCTTCGATTCGTTTGGAGTTTCGGCAATAGCGCCGCGGACTGTCTCGATTACCGAAGTCCAGTCGCCTGGTTGGTGCTGGCGAATAAGGCGCACAGTTGGGTACCAGGGGCTGGCGGAGCGATTTTCAAGCCAGCGCCAATCCGCGGCGAAGGGCAGCAAAAGAGAGACAGAACGGCCCAAGGCTCCGGCCAGATGGGCCGTTGAATTGTCGATTGTGACCACCTGGTCCATTGCGGCAACCTGCGCGGCGAAACGATCCATATCGGCAAATTGATCCACGGTGCGGTCGATGAGCAGAGGTGCGCAAGCCTGAGCTGCCTGCGCTTCCAGAGCGTCGAAGCTGCCGTATTGCAAGCTGATCCAACGCAATCCGGGAAGCGCGAAGAGCGGAGCGAGTGCGGCCAAGTCAATGCAGCGCCTGCGACCGGTACTTTGATTGCGCGTGTGCCAGGCCAGGCCGATCAGGCGACGGCCATCGCTGTATTTGGAGCGGAAACGCTCCCGCTCCAGCGGATCGGCCTTGAGGTAAGGCGAGCGGGTGACGGCGAAGGCGGCTTCCGAAGTACGAAAGATTCCAGGCAGGGAGCCGGTGGGAAGCTGGGCTGCTATCTCGGAGCTTTGCGATTCGGCGGGACCAAAGCCGGAGACGACTTCGACCTCTGGGAAGGAGCGGGCAAAGAGCTGCTTGAGGCGGGCATCGGAGTCGAGCACGATGCGGTTGCCGGTGCGGAGAGCGTCGGGAATCAGTCCGGCGAACTGGATCTCGTCGCCAATGCCCTGTTCGCCCCAGAGAAGCAGACTGCCGGAGGCAAGCTTTTCACCACGCCAGAGAGGCTGCGGATACGCGCGCCACGGCGTGTTGTGATCGGGAGAGCGCCAGCGGGAGTTATAGTTGCGCCAGCCGGTTTTGAAGTCGCCAGAGCGCAGTTGAGCCAGAGCATGGCCGAAGCGGGCCTGGGGATAATCGGGCTTGGCTTCCAGGGCGCGAGTCATGGAGAGCAATGCCTCGTCCAGACGGCCCATCTCCTCAAGAACGCAGCCCAGATTGTAGTGGGCCTCGGCGTAGGCAGGCCGCAGAGCCAGTGTGCGCTCAAAGCTGGCTGCCGCCGCTTCAAGCCGGTCGAGGGCATGAAGCGTGTTACCCAGGTTGTAGTGCGCCTCGGGCAGTTGCGGCTTGAGGGCAATGGCGCGTTCGTAGCAGGCGGCGGCCTGAGAGAGCTTGTCCGGATCGCCGAGCTTGTGTTCTGCCTGGCGCAGATTGCCCAGGTTGTACCAGGCCTCGGCGTAACCCGGCCTCAGTTCCAGAGAGCGCGCATAAGAGATTTCAGCCTCATGCAGATTGCCTTGCGCCATCAGCGCATTGGCCAGATTGGTGTGAAGTTCTGGCAGCGCGGGCTTGAGCGCCAGCGCACGCTTGTAACTAGCCACCGCCTCGTCCAAATCACCCCTCGCCTGGAAGGCGTTGCCCAGATTGCCGTGGACCTCAGCCATCTCCGGCTTGAGTTGCAGCGCGCGCTGGTAGCGGGCTACAGCTTCAGCCTGCTTGCCCTGCGTTTGCAGAATGTTTCCCAGGTTGACGTGCGCCTCAGCCAACTCAGGACGCAAAGCCAGCGCGTTGCGGAAGTGCTTCTCGGCCATGTCAAGCTTGCCCTGCGCTTCAAGAACAACGCCAAGATTCATCTGCGCCTCTGCCAGATCGGGCTTGAGCTTCAGCGCGCGCTCATAACAGGCCGCGGCCTCATCGAATTTGCCCAGCGCCTGCAGAGCCGTGCCGAGGTTGGAGTGATAGGCGGCAGGGCGCTTGTCGATGGCAATCGCCTTGCGGATCAGTTCGACGGAGACGTCATTGCGACCGACCTGGTGCGCCAGCACTCCTAGCAGGTGCAAACTGTCGGTATGACGGGGATCGAGTTCCAGAATTTGCCGGTAGATTTGCTCGGCTTCAGCCAATTGGCCGCTCTGGTGATACTGAATAGCCTTGGCGCACAACTCTTTCAGGTCAACTGGCGGACCTTGCCGGGTGGGCGGCTTCGGGACAAGGCGCAGGGAACTGCTCATGAAGTCAGTGTAGGCGTGAGAAAACGCTCATCCAAGGGAAGAAATGCAATTGCGGCAACTCTCAAGAGCGGAATTTCCCGGTACGGGAGCTTCCCGATATAAACTCGATGAACTTTCGGGCGCGAAGCGCTTCCAGCCTCTTGAGCAACATGCGGCCGCGCGCGCACATGGCTGGAGTGCCGGAGCGGCTAAGAATGCTCAAGAGATCAATGACTTCCGGCAACATCGAGGCGTCCTGGCGGGTCAGATCGGCCAGCCCTTGCAGGGCGCAGGTCTTGACAATCGAGCTTTTGTCGTCAAGATAGGAGATCAGGATCTCAGCCACGCACCGGCACTCTGAGAGTGACAGGGTAAAGCGCGGAAGTATCGATGCCAGGCACCAGCGGAGCTTGTTTTCCTTGGCCTCGGCGAGCAGTCCCAGCAAAGGATCCTTCCAGGAGCGCTGAAGCATTTGCATCACCGCTTGGGAAACGGTGTCTGGTACGGAAGGGTGCGGGCGGGTGAGTTTTTCCAGAGCGCCGGCGGCGCGCATGGCCACGGCGGAGTCTTCGTCCCAAAGGCATTCGAGCAATCGATTCGCTTTTTTGGGGTTGGCCACGATCAGGCTAACGACCTCGGCGACGCGGCCGCTGGAGAAGCGGTGGCGGCCTTGAAGAAGCATCGAGCGGATGGTCTCTGTGCGGTGCATGAACGGGAGATTGCGAATAGCTTAACTCTGAGTGGCTGCGGATGCCAGCATCTTTGCCGCGACTCTGCCGACACCGCGCAAAAGAGCCTTGATGGGCCAGCGGCCAGCGGCGTCGGGAAAGAAGATTTCGCCAGCGCGGCGGGCTTCAGGGCGATAATACCAGCGCTTGAGCAAGGCCAGATGGCCTTGGCGAAAGGTTGGCGACGGAGGTTGTGAGTGGTTAGAGAGCGTGGCGAGGGCGGCATCCATGCGGGCTTCGAGGGTACCTCGGGGCAGCTTGGCGGGCGAGGCAATTGTGGCCTCGGAAAGAGGCGGTGCGGCTTCTGAAGAACTTCCCTCAGGGGCTAAAGCCCCCTCATTGTTTGCAGAAGATATGTACGGGCTGAAGCCCGCACCCTTCATCGCCTCTTCCGTTGGTTCAGTCTCCGCCGCCCTGTTCCCTGTCGTTTCCGGAATCGCTTCGATCGCCATGGGATGCGCGAAGAGCGAAGTGGAACCGGATTGTTCATTCTGGATTCTCATGCCGAAAGTCGAGAATGCAACCGGGCCGCCGAGCCTTCCGTTTTCATAGAGGAATACGGCGACCTGGCCGGGAATGGCCGAGGCTTGCAGAATGACCGCGCGAAGCTGCCCAAGCGGGCGAACCAGCTCCGGGGCCAGCGCGCGCACACTCTCGACGCGGACGGCCTGTGAGTGGAGCGCGGCGGCGGCTTCGAACTCCAGGTTGGCCGAGGCCTCATCGCGCTGGGTGCGGAGCGTGACGAGAGAACTCTCGCCGCGCGTGGCCAGAAACTGCTGGACCGCCGCGGCCTCTTCGCCGTAGCGCGCATCGGAGCAGCCCTGGTAGCAGGGAGCGAGGCACATCTTCATCTCGGAGTAAACGCAGCCGGGGTGAGAGGGATGCGGCGCGAGTTCCTCGGTGCAGCGGCGCAGCAGGAAGAGCTTGAGGGCCTCGTCGGCAAAGCGCTCGGCTGCGGCGCGCGACTGGAATGGGCCGTAAGCCCATTGGGCCTCGCGCTGGCTGGGGCGGTTGGTGACGGTGATGCGCGGGTAGGCGTTGCTGCCCAGGTAACGAATGAAGGCCGGCGCGCCGAGGTGCATCCGTTCCAGGGATTTGGGTCCGTAAACCTCTTCCAGCAGGTGAAACTGCGCCAGCAGCGATTCAAACTCCGAGCCGGTAAGCCGCCAGCGAATCTGCCGTACGCGCCCGGCTAATTGCAGACGGCGCGGATGCTTTGCCGAGGGCTGCAAGAGCCGCTCCAGCCGTCCGCGCAGATTGGGTGTGCGGCCAATGTACGGCTCGGCGTGAGCTTCCGCGCCGTAGAGCGCAAAGACCGCGGAAGTTGTGGGCAACTGCGCCAGCGCGGCCTTGGCGTCGGCCGGGTCGAAGGGCAGCGATTGTGTAAGGGGTTCAGTCTCCACTTTGGTTTCATCTCATTACAAAGTTGGGGCCACAGTTCGCACGTTCTTCCGTAAGATCAGGCGTCCATTCCTTGGCCGGCGCCCCGGACTGCTCTCTGCCGTCGAATGCCGCTCGTTGGAGCGGCCCGGCGAAGTCTACTCACGAAGTATTTCTCCGTCCAACTCAAATCTTCGTATTCCTGGGGAAGAACCTGATAACACCCCACTCTGCCGATCAGCCCGCACAACCAATCCGCGCATTGAAGTGTCTGAAAAAGATGACTCTCTGCTTGAATAGGAGGCTCAATCATGGTTTTTGCCGCTTCTCCAAACATTTGTTTGGACGCCTCGGCTACTATCTGTCTGCGGAGAATATCTTCTTGCTCATCCAGAAGAATCTGAAATTGGGAGTTACGGCCTGAGCAGAACTGATCGAGCCGCTTAATTGACTCATGGAGCACCGCGCAATATAAATCCTTGGAGTTATTTATTTCAGGAGGATGAGTTTTCTGAATACCCACATAGAATACGATCCCACCATCCTTTTCGATACGGTTCATGATTCGGAAGGTCGCTTTTCTGAGTTCGCTATATTGGAGTACGTTTTTGGTTGTGTAGAGAGCCGATCCCTTCTTCTCCCACTGATAGGCAGGAATGCCATCACGGTTTATTTCGAACTCCAACAGGCGGCACTTGAGTTGGTAGAACCAAGTGGCGAACGAGCGTACCTTGTCGGAGGGCAGAAGGAAGCCACCCAACCCAAATACCGGGCTGGTATTGTGTTGATTGTGCGTTCGACTAACATAGGGACCGATGTGTCCGAATTCGTCAAGGTAAGCGATGAAGTGGATAACGCACTTCCAATTGCGCGAAGGCCCGCACTTGCGCGCGGGCCTCGGAATTAGAGATTCCTCTATCGAGAAATCGTCTCACAATTAATTTACACGTTTTGCCGGGAAAATGCAATATAAAATCCACCGCGAATAGGCCCTCAGGCTCCTGCAATCGTCATGCCATCAATCCGCAGCGTGGGCGAGGCCACCGCGCCGCGAAACTCCAAGTCGTCGCCAATCGCCGTTACGTTGCGCAGCATTTCGGCCAAGTTGCCGGCGATGGTGATCTCTTCGACGGCGTGGGTAAGTACGCCGTTCTTGATCCACAGTCCTGTTGCGCCGCGCGAGTAGTCGCCAGTGACGACGTTGACTCCGAAGCCCATCAGGCTGGTGACATACAAACCGGCGGGCACGGCTGCGATGATCTCCTCGGGCGTCAGTGTGCCGGCTTCGAGATAGAGATTGCCGCAGCCAATGCCCGGCGTTCCCGCCAACCCCCGCGAAGCATTATGCGTGGACTTCATGCCTAGCTTGCGCGCCGTATAAGTGTTGAGCAAATAGTTGCGCAGCATACCATTTTCGACGACTACTGTTCGCCGCGAGGGCAGGCCTTCGCCATCAAAAGGCGAAGTTCCATAGCCGCCCATGCCTGTCGGCAGCAGCATCGTGTTGTCGTCGATGATGGTCAGATTTGAGGAAGCAATCTGCTCACCTAAACGGCCGGCGAGGAAAGACGCGCTACGCCAGATGGAGTCTCCCGAGGCCGCTTCAAAGACCGAGCCGATGAGTGACCGCGCTACCTCCGGCGCAAAGACGATGGGAACCCGCTGCGTGGGAACGCGCCGCGCTCCGAGGCGGCGCAAGGCTCTGCGCGCGGCCTCTTTGCCGACGGCTTCGGGCGAGTCCAAATCCGCCAAACGCCGCGCGCTGGACCACCAGCCGTCGCGCTGCATGGCGCCGTTCACGTCGACGGCCAGCGGCGCGACCGAGACGCCGGCATAACTGGTGCGATAGCCGCCCACAAAGCCGCGCGAGTTGGCCAGCACCTTGCGCCCGGTAGCGGCGTCAAAGCTGCCGCCGTCGCTGTTGGTGATGCGCGGGTCTGAGGCCAGCGCCGCCGCCTCAGCCCGCCGCGCCCACTCGATGCGCTCGGAGCCAGGCAGTGAATAAACGTCCTCGTCATAGAGGCGCAGATCGCCGGGAAGAGAGCCGAATTCAGCCGTCTCCGGCAGTCCGCTGAAAGGGTCTTCCTCGGTCACTTTGGCCAGCGCGAGGGCGCCATCCACAAGCTGGCGAATTCCCTCCGCGGTCAGGTCGCTGGTTGATGCCGAGGCCGAGCGCGTGCCGAGAAAAACCCGCAGCCCAAGGCCGCGCGAGCCGGAGTCCTTGAGGGTTTCCACCTGGCCCATGCGCACAGTGACGCTGAACTCGTCGCCCTCGCGGACAACGGCCTCGGCGTCACTTGCGCCGCTCTTGAGGGCCAGCGCCACCACATCGGCGGCTAGAGATTCCAGGTCGAGAGCGGGGGGAGTGGATGGAACTACGGTTTCTGGCATATCTTCAACCTACCACCACCTGCCACCTGTGGTGGGACAGTCGCCGCCTGCGGTGGGGCAGACGGCGCTTGCGCGCCATGAATTCCTCAACTTAATAAACCGCCTTCTTTGGTAATGCCCCTCGCCTTTGGCTGGCTTGAAGCTGGAGTCAGGGATCAATGATCGGGCAGCAAATGATAACTTGAGCTTATAGCTTTCCGATTTGCCGCTCAGTCGATCCACGGAGCATTTCGATCTCAAGAATGCGCAGGCTCTTACAACTGCTTCTGCTGCTTGTGCTGGTCGTGGCCGCTTTGCCAGCCCGCGCACAGGGTGGTCCTCCGTTTATCACCGACGATCCTGGCACGCCTGGCAACCGGCAATGGGAGATCAATCTGGGCTGGCTCGGCAGCCACAACCCCGGCAACTCCTATTATCAGATTCCGAATGTCGACATCAACTACGGTTGGGGCGACCGGATTCAGTTGATGTTCTCGCCCTCCCTGGCCGCCGCAACGGACGAACACAATACCACGCGAGCCAGCCTGGGAGAGTCGCAGTTCGGCGTCAAGTGGCGCTACTTTGAGCATCACCGCGCTGGTGAACCCAAGTCCGATGAGAATATGAATTTCTCGCTGGGGACTTATCCGCAAGTGTTGATCAATAACCCCACCAGTGCCGTGCGGCGAGGCATTGTGGAGAATGGCCCGCAGTATTATCTGCCGGTGGAGTTCACGGCCAAGTTGGGGCCTATGGGCTTCGATGGCGAAGTGGGGCATTGGTTCGGCAATAAGCTGGTTCCCAGCCGCTGGGGACGCGGACTGATCGCCGGCCATGAGTTCAGCGAACGGCTGGAGTTATATGGCGAAATTTACGATCTGCAAGACGCCAACCGCATTGGTACCACGCCCAAGCAGCGCCAGTTGACGGTAGACTTCGGCGGACGCCAAACACTCGACCGCGCCGGGCACCTGCGATTGCTCTTTATTGGCGGACGCGGCATTCAAGCCGTGACCCGCCAGAATAGTGAGCCGAATTGGATTGCCTATATGGGCGTACAGATCTTATTCGGGCCGAAAAAATAACAGCGCATGTTAGGGAAGAGCGATAATTTCTACTCGATGCTCCAAGTTATAGGTTATGGTTTAGAGTATTTCGGGGGAATCTTGAGAATTCGCATCATCTGGAATTGCGGATCATCCGAATGTGCAAGAGCCAGGGCATTTTTGAATGACCGCCCCGCTTCCTCAGTATTGCCCATTTCCAGCAGAATGTTGCCGAGCACGGCATGGGCTTCCGCCGAATTAGGCGCGAGGTCAATGGATGTCCTAGCTTCAGCTAGAGCTTGATCCCACTGCCGCCGATCCGCAAGCTGTCGCGCATGACTCATGTGAGATAGAGCGGAAAGAAGCGGCACGGCAAACTGGCCGTGGAAGACAAGAATACTATTGGCGATAAGCGCGTCAGGCCGGCGATGGAGAAATTGTTCGTATGGGTTCAGATCGCCAGGGCCCCAGTAATCTCCATCTGCCTCAGAGCCGCTTACCACAATTGTGCCCTCGATGCGTGCCGGGACAAACGGCAAGGGCCCGCCGAACATATGGGAAAGAGCTTCAGGCAGCGGTCTGCACGGAATATGGTAATAAGCCGGGTCAACATCCCAGCCATAGTGAGCGAACCAGCAGTCTTTGATGCCGTTTGCATCAAGATAGCTCTTGACTGCGCGCAAGCCCTGGCCCCAATCGGCATTGGAATCGGTAAGCAGCCGATAAGTATTGGTTGGGCCTCCCCATGCTTCATTTGCATAAGTCAGGTAGCACGGAAAAACATGTGCCGACGACGCCAAATGAAAAAATATCAAACCGCCTGCGGCATATTTTCCCCAGCTTCTCACTTGCGCTAAAGCAACCGCCGCCGCGGCGGCAATCACGATGAAAAATGGGTAGACGGGCAGAATATGGCGAATACCGATATTCATGGTGGATGCCAAACTGACCCCGAAATACATCAGTGCGGGAACCAGTAAATAAGCCGTCGCACGCCACTTGCCGCATTTCCACAAATTTTCAAGAAACGGCGCAGCCAGAAGGAGCGCAAGAAACCCCAATGTCGACTTGATTAAAAAGGCAACGGGAAAATAGAACCAGCGGCCTGTTGCGTAATCGACGCCGAGCAGAAACATTGGATCGCGCTTGGCGGCAGTGGCAATATCCACCAGACCGAAGAGATAAGCCTCGGGAAGCAAATGCCATGCGGCCAGGCGCGGAATTACCATTTCCACAACGGCAGAATGAGTGGAATTCACATACTCTGCAAGAGTGGGGACCATGACCAAGTCCCCCGGCCGCGCCTGGTAGCGAAATCCATAAAACGCCCAAAGAATCGCGTAGGCCAGGACTCCCGCAACGGCTAGGGAGATAGCCGTATAAAGCGCATTCAAATGCCATGGTTTGCGACCCGCTTGAGTCTCCGCACGCGTGGAAGAATGCTTTGAAGTGAATAAATCGATGAGCGTCAGTAAAAAGAACACAGGTATCAGGAATAATCCGGAATGCTTGGCGGCGAGCGCAAGGCCGGCGGCAATTCCACATAGAAGGATCCGCCACGCGGTGGGATTGTTTCGCCATCGACAATAGGCAAAGACCGCCGCGAAAAAGCAGCATGAAGAAGCCATATCGGTGGTGACCATGGCTCCATGCGCGAGGAGATTGGGCTCGAAAACAAAGATCAGAAGCGCGACTAACCCCGCGCGCGGCCCAAACATCTCAGAGCCGGCGGCAAGCACAAGCAGCGCCAACGTAAAGGTGAAGATTGAAATGGCAACGCGTGCGCGCCACAACATGTCATCCGCATCGTGGGTATAAAGAAATTCGGCTCCACTGCTGAAGTTTTCCATCTTGAAGAACTTTGCGTATGGGATTGCCGGGGGAGACGGAACGCTCAGGACCGGCAGCGCCGCTACGAGCTTGGCAAGCGGAGGATGCTCTGGATTGGTCCCAAAATCACCGTACTTCCATGAGCGTACGCCGCCTAGCAGGTGATTCGCCTCGTCCGGAGTTTGGGACTGTTGCCTCGCCGGGACAAATAACTCGACTGCCAAAATCACCAGCAAAGAAACAACCGCCGCCCACCAAAGCCGTCGCGCGCGCGGAGTCAGGCTCCGCATCGAGTCATCGGAAGGCAGAGGTTGCTGACCTGGATCATTTAGGCTGTTGACTCTTGCTGCCGGCTCGAATTCCATTTGCGTAGGATAATTTATTCGCCGCGTCTGATGCGCGAAGAATCAGGCGCAGTAAGAGGCAGCATCGGCTAAGGGCACCCAGCTACACATTTCAATTCCACGCTTTTAAGGTCTTCTTGCAACGGAGCGACAATCAGTACTGGTAAAATTCCCGTGCTTACAAGCGCATCTCAAGCTTGAGGGGCTTTCACTCCTGCCTGAACCGGTGAATTAAATCTCGGTCCTTGGCTGTCGGTTTGCATCGAACAGGCAAGGAGATCACAATGCCTCAGAGTTCGCACGACCAGGCCGCGGAACTTCACAATCTGGCCTCTCACGCCCATGCCGCCGCAGCCGTAGCCCACGGAAAAGCGGATCATCAAACAGCTCACGAACTCAGCCAGAGGGCTCACGAACTATCTCGGAGTGCTTTGAAGCACGCCGAGCAGCTTGATAAGCCGGCGGCCGAGTCAACCCATGCCGAAAAAGTGGAAGGCGAGAAGGTGGAAGTTGTGCATACGAACCGTCCCGGACTTCCCGGTTAAGGAATTCTCCAAAGGGGCTTAGGAAGAAAAGGCCGCCAAAGCGGGCCCTTCACGAGGATTGATCGTAGCAGTTTGCAGAGGTCGGCTCTGACTCTCAGGGTGTGAAACTGCATCTTCATCCAGCGCACCTTTTTCAAATGCGATCCGCCGGGAAACTGCCGACCAGTTCGCCGGCTCCAACGTGCTGTCCGGCCAGCACGATGGCGTGGCTGGCGATGCGCGCCGCCGGGCCGATCACGGTCGCGGCCAGGTTGACCTCGGCAAAGTCATGCGCGGCGTGACTGTGCGAGTAGACGCGGGCAAACGAGCCGATCACGGCGCCCTTGCCGATGGTGATGCCGCCGCGGTCGTTCAGCAAAGCGCGCTGGCGGATGGTGACACCCTCTTCGATGGAGAGGTTGTAGCCGAAGGTCAGGTCAACGCCGTGATAGATTTTGACGCCCGCGCCCAGTCGGGCAAAGATGTGGCGGCCCAACATGCAGCGGAAGCGCAGGCCCAGCCAGTGATTGGTGCCAATCGGCGAGCGGTCGAACATCTGCCAGAACCAGAGCAGCGGCTTGCGGGGCGCAAAAAGCTCGTGGTCGGCGTCGGGAAAGTGCTCGGCCTCCAACGTCACGTTCTCCGGGTCCAGCGAGAGCGAGAGCACGTTGCCGGGCAGTTCGGAGGTGAGGGTCAGGTTGAGCTTGCCGCCGTGCGGATGGCCCAGATAGAGCTGATAAAGCTGGTCGCGCACAACCTCGGCGCGCCGCTCAGGAGCCTGGTGGCGGGTGAACTCCTCATCGAGAAACTGAATCCAGCGCCGATAGACCTCTTCGGCCTCAGGCGCCGGACGCGGAGCGTGATTCGCGGAATTTGCCATACGGATTGGACGATACACCATGAGGCCGGGATGCGGCGAGTGGGGGGCGAATCCGATTCCGCAATCGCCATGAGCGGAAACCTGTTTGTATACCGGTTGACTTGTGAGGTTCATTCGTGGATCAAAGCGCAATTCCGTTTTTCATTGCGTCCAGTCCGGCGTGAATATAGTCCGTGTACAGATCGACGAACAATTTTCCGATCGTTTCGTTTCGCACGCCGTTCTTATCGAGGAGCAGCGTGAGATCGTCAATGGTTTTCCAGTAGAGTCTCTGAATTCCTGCCGGACTCCAATCCCGGCTGAGTACAGCGGTGGATCGAACCGCGCGGTCCTCGTCCTGATCGATCCAGTCATCGATCATCTGCATGAGAAGAGAGGTATCGGCCATCCATTTTTGCTGGGCATTCCAGTTCTGCCGCTGATGGGATTGGCGGTGATTGTCAAGGCCAATGTACGAACCAATCACATACCACATACCGCTGATTACGGCTTCAATTCCGGCCCAGCGATATCCCATTCCGCTCGGGTCTTTTTTTCCGGTTGCAGCCAGCGCTTCTTCCTGACAGTATTTCTGCGTCGCGGGGAGGAGTACGGTGGTCCAGTAGCAAGCTTGCCAACTGCTTTCGTCTGCTCTCAGGCTGCGAACCAGAGTGTGCAGCGTGGTCTGTAGAGGAGAGTGCGGCGCAGGCTCTGCGGTGAGAAGCAATGCAATCCGCAAAGCTTCATCCGGGCCATTTGCAGTCGCTTCGTCAAGCAACTGATCGATTAGGCCGATCATCGTAGCCATCAGCGCCAGTTGCCGATGAACGCGCGCCGGAAGCAGCCAATTCAAGGATGAGAAAAATCGCGTGCCCGCCAATAATACAACCGCGCGCGGCAATGGCAACTGACGCGGACAGCGGATCTGCATGCGCAAGAGCAGCGGGCAGCGATCGCTCACGGCAATCATCGAGTAGCAAGCTCGCAAATACATCTCTGCCAGAAATCGAATCTTGACGGCTTTGGCTGTGCCGCCTTCCAAGGGGCTTGCGCTCAACGCGGGCGGCACGTACCGCTGCCATTGTGCCGCAACCACTTTTTGAATTGATTGACGAAGGCGGAATACGTCGTCAGGAGGGCTGAAAATCCGCTCTTCAATGGAGCGCACGCGAGCGGCGGCCAAACTCTCCGGCACTGATTCTTCGCGAATTGCCAAGCTGTCCTTCTGGCTCATTTTTGCGTCGACGCGCTCAACGTGAAGAGCAGCAAAATATTTGCCGGTATCTTCTTACTCATAGACAGAAATATACACAGAGTACGGCGGTTGTGTCACAGCCTATCCCGGTTCAAACGAATCATTTTCCTGGTATTTGAAATCCCCACGCATCTATTAAGATTGCGAGACAATCCTTTCCGAAAATGGGCAGTCTGGCTCGTTTGGCTGGCGGGTTTCACCTCCTGCCGAATACTCTTGCCTATCAATCCCTTTCAAGATACCAGGGAATATTAATCACAACGATGCGGCGATTGCCGCGGACTAGCAGAATGACCTTCAGCAACTCCGCGCGCCGGTTATGCAACAGATTTTCCCACCAATGGCGCACCACCAATTCAGGCACCAGAACACAGACCTTGGTGAAATTGGATTCGCTCTTGACGGCAAGGATGTAATCGATCACGGGAGCCAGGACATAGCGGAAGGGCGACTTCAGAATCTCAAGTTTGGGCACGCACTTGCCGGCCAGGCGCAGCGGAGCGGCAACATCCCGTTCCCACTCCTCGCAGATTGGGTCAGGCTCGTCGCCCGTCTGCACATGCACGCACCTAATATCGCAGGAGATTCCCAGCGCAAAGCTGATGGCCTTTTCGGTGATACGGCTCCAGCGGTCGATGGGCAGCACAACGATGGGCTGGCTGATCAACGCAGGCACGATGGGACGGTCGAGATCGGTGTCGCCGTCCACGCGAAGGTAATGTCGCTTGACGGTGCGCATCAGCAGGATCATGACAACGACAAGCAGCGCGGTGATCCACGCGCCAGCGGCGAATTTGGCCACCAGCACCACGATGGTAGTGATGCCCGTAGCCACAGCTCCCAGGCCGTTGACCGCCATGCGCACGCGGGCATTGCCCTGGCGCTTCCAATGCATCACCATGCCGGCCTGCGAGAGCGTAAATGCCAGGAATGCGCCGATGGCGAAGAGCGGAATAAGGCGGTCAGTAACGCCGCCGAAGACGATCAGCAAGAGCGCCGTGAGAGTCACCAAAACATAAATACCCCAGGAGTAAAGCAGGCGGCGTCCGCGCAGCAGAAAGACGTGGGGCATGTAGTCGTCAAGGGCGATGGAGCGGGCGAGGCGGGGGAAATCGGCAAAGGCTGTGTTGGCAGAAAGCGCCAGGACGAGCAGAACGGAAGCAATGGTGAGATAGTAGAAAACTCCGTGCCCCATCACCGCGCGCGTGAGCATGGAGAGCACGCTCTCATAGCCGGGTCCGTCGGGATTGGTGGCGGCGATGCCGTAGGCGCGGCAGAGAAATGCTATGCCGGCGAGAAGAATCGCCAGCAGGACGATGATGATAGTCAGCGTAATCTTGGCGTTCTTGCGCGTGTCGTCGCGAAAGGCCATTACGCCGTTGCTAACGGCCTCGACGCCGGTCATTGCGGTGCAACCGGAAGAGAAGACCTTGAGCAGCAACCAAAGGCTGACGGCGGTAGTGGCAGCGGGCAGTGGAGGCAGGGCCGCGACCGCATGAGGATGGCCGGCGCTAAATAAAACGCGCCACAGGCCGACGCCAATTACTACCAGCAGCGTACCCGTGAAAAGATAAGTTGGAATCATGAAAACCAAGCCGGTGTCATGAACGCCGCGCATGTTGACCAAGGTAAGAAGAAGCAATACGCCGAGGCAGAGTTGCAAGGTATATGGCTGCAACGAAGGAGCGGCAGAGATGAGCGCGCCGACGCCGGCCGAGATACCGACGGCAGCGGTGAGCGTGTAGTCGATCATGAGCGCGGCCGCGGCCAGAAGCCCCGCGCCTTCACCTAGATTTTGGCTGGCGACAGTATATGAGCCGCCGCCGTGGGGATAGGCGTCGATGGTCTGGCGGTAGCTGAAAAAGACCACAATCAGCAAGGCTACAATCGCCGCAATTACCGGGACGATGTAATGCACACCCACCAGGCCGAGCGGAATAAGTAGAGTGAGCGCGGCTTCAGGACCGTACGCGGCGGAGCTGAGCGCGTCGAGTCCGAAGACGGGAATGCCGGCGACGGGGCCGATGTGCTCGGCGCGTTCTTCGCTGGTGGCTAGCGGGCGGCCAAAGAGCAGATTCAATGCGCGTGAAGGAATATTCATGAATTGTTGTCCGCGGCCGGGAAGTTGGAAAGAGAAGTGCCGCCGAGAAGATTTTCTCATGGCTTGGCGAGCCGGGAGAGAGTTTGGCGTGGGAGGGAAAAAGTGAATGGGCGAAGCAGGTGCAATAACCTGCTCCGCCCATGTTGTTTTTGAGGCAAGCTGCTGGCTTGTTAATTCACCGTGCAGGCCGTTCCGTTCAGCGAAATCGCCGTCGGAATGGCGTTGGTTGTTCCGTTCCATG
>CAZDYU010000090.1:0-18655 GCA_964509755.1 uncultured Occallatibacter sp.
TGCTGTCCTTCAGCGCGCCGGCAACCTTGGGCGCGAACTCGCGCGACTGCTTGCGGGCGGCGTTGAAGTACAGGAGACGGTCGATCATTACGGCCAGCGACCAGATCGACTCGATGAACAGGATGATGGCGATAACGCGCGCCGGCCATCCCATGTGGTCCCACAGCCCCATGGGGCTGAAACTGACCGTCTGCTCTTCACCGTCGAAGATGAATGCCAAGTTGGCGGCCGTGTGCGAAGCGAAGTGTGCGAGTTGAGCGAGAATCACTGAATCGTTCCTCCTAAGGAGTTATCTTGTGTACTGCAACTGCCTTGTGAAAGCTGGGAATGCGCCTCAAATGCGATGCGCCTTCAGGTCAAAAGCAAAGCCCTTTCCCCATCTAAGCGAAAAGGGCCAAAGACATTCATCATCCGCCTAGCGTGAAGATCACGTTGACCGTGGTATCCACTTCAACCGGCTCACCACTGAGCAGGTACGGCTTGTAGCGCCAGTTCTTGACGGCATCCAGAGCGGCTTGCTGCAACATTGCCGGACCGCTGACTACCTTCAGGTTTTCAATCGAGCCCGTCTTGGAGATGGTGGCCTGCAAAACCACCGTGCCCTGTACGCGAGCCGCCTTGGCGATGGGAGGATAATTGGGCGAAGGCTTGGAGATCGCCATGCCGGCCATCACGCCGCCCGAAATCGTAACCTTCTTTGGAGGTGCGGCCTGGACCTTCATCTTGGCGTCGCCAAAGATGCTGCCCATGACGCCGCCCGTGCTGCCGCCAAAGTCCGATCCGGCCACGCCGAAGGATGCGACCGGCGCTTCCCTCTCCTTGGCGATCAGAATGTCGTGCGGAATGCGGGTAGGCGCCGTGAGCTGGTTGTTCATCATCTCCGAATGCACCTGGACCACATGCACCGCCTCAGGCGGTGGTGGTGGCGGTGGCGGCGGCGGGGGTGGGGGTGGTGCTACCAGGGCCATCTGCATCGCGGCCTTGGGCAGCGCCTCGGGATAGATCAGCGGAATGAGAATGAGCAGAATCAGAATCGAACCATTCACGATTCCTGTTACAAGCGCCCAGCGCCCACTCTTGCTCTTGATCCTGCCCGCGGATTCAAACGTGGAATCTTCAAACATTGCCAGCCTCGAATCGGGTAGTTGCTTACTACTTAATTAGACACCGGGCAACATCAAAATGTTCCCAGCATCCCAAAACTTACCACAGGAGTGCGTTCTCTCCTGATCGAAATAGAACACCTATCGCAAAAAAACACGAAGAAACGGTTAAACTTTCGCGTGTAACCCTAAACCCTGGCGCGCTTGGCGGCTGGCAGAACAACTGCCTTGCCTTGCCGCGTGCGCCACTCTTGCCAAGCTACAAGCATTGGCGCGGCGATGGCAATCGAAGAGTACGTTCCGATGATAATGCCCACCACCAGCGCAAAAGAGAAGCCGCGCAGAACCTGGCCCCCAAAAATATACAAAGACAGCACCGTCAGGAAGGTCAGTCCTGAAGTAAGAACGGTCCGGCTCAAAGTTTGATTGATACTCCGATTGACCACATCCGGCAGCGACTCACGCCGGCTAAGGCGCAGATTCTCGCGGATTCTATCAAAGACAACGATGGTGTCGTTCATCGAATAGCCGACCAGCGTCAGGATGGCGGCAATCACCGTCAAACTAATCTCCTGGTTGGTCAGAGCGAAGAAGCCGACCGTAATCAGCGTGTCATGGAAGCAGGCGACAACGGCCGCCACGCCATAGATCAGCTCAAAGCGAATCCAAAGATAGACCAGCATCCCCGCCATCGAGTAGAGCGTGGCGAGCAAGGCCTGTTTTTCCAACTGCTTGCCGACCGTGGGACCGACGACGGCGACATCGCGCACCACAAAAGGATTGTCGTAATGAGCCTGAAGAGCGCCAACGATGCGGCTTCGGCCGGCGTCAAGCGAACTCTCGTCGCGCTGCTCGGGCAGGCTGATCAGCACCTCATTGCCGTTAGGCTCATCGACGGATTTGATCGTCTGAATGCTGGCGTCCGCGATGCCTGAGGCGTCCATCGCCTGGCGAATCCGGTTAACATCCGGAGCCTGAGCGAACTGCGCCTGCACCTGTGTGCCGCCCTTGAAATCCACGCCCAGCGGTACCGGGCTGCCTATGCTGTGCATGTGCAGGCCCATCGAGATGAGGCCGGCCACGCTGAAGATCATCGAAAAGGCGAGGAAGTACCACTTCAACCTCAGCCAGTCCACATTTACGCCGCGAAAGAATTCCACTGAATCTCTTCCCTTCTCCGGGGCTGGCGTCCACCAGGGGACTCCAGCATGAGTTGAAACCTAAAGCCGCTTGCAGCAGCCTCTAATCACTGGCCCCTCGTCAGATGGAAACCGGCTGACCCGGCTTCATCTTGTTCAAGTGAGCGTCAAAGATCAACCGCGAGACAAAGACCGCGGTAAACAGGTTGGCCAGCAATCCGACGGTCAGCGTGGTCGCGAATCCCTTCACCGGACCGCTGCCAAAGACAAAGAGGATGGCCGCCGAGACAATCGTTGTCACGTGCGTATCGACGATGGTGATCCAGGCATGAGCAAAGCCCTGATCGACAGCCGCCGACGGAGCCTTGCCAGCCCGCACCTCTTCGCGGATGCGCTCGAAGATCAGCACATTCGAGTCCACGCCCATGCCGATAGTCAGAATCACTCCGGCGATGCCGGGCAAGGTCAAAGTGGCCGAAAACGCCCCCATGAAGCCCAGCAGAATAATCAGGTTCAGAATCAGCGCCACATCGGCGTTGATGCCCGAGCCGCGGTAGTAGATGAGCATGAAGGCCATCACCACCAGAATGCCGACAATCGCCGCCGTCACACCCTTGTCGATGGAATCCTTGCCCAGCGACGCGCCCACAAACCGCTTCTCCAGTTGCTCCAGGGAGGCCGGCAAGGCGCCAGTGCGAAGCAACTTGCTGAGCGCCGCTACCTCATCGGGAGAGAAGCTGCCTTCAATCTCGCCGCTGTCGCGAATCGCGCTCTTGATGTTGGCCACTTCGCGGATATGGTCGTTCATGACCACGGCCATCGCCTTGCCAACATTCTTGCTGGTGTAGTCGTAGAACTTGTCGCCGGCTTCATTGGTCAGCGTGAAGTCAACCTCGCGTTGGCCGGTGTTGGAATTGATGCCGGGGTCGGCGGAGCGGAAGTCGTTGCCGGCTACCACCGAGGCGCGCTGCAAAACGTAGACGCTGTCGGCCGATGCGCCGCCCTCCATCACGCCGGAGAAGCTCTTCAGCTCCTCGTCGGGCGGAATGCTGCCGCCGGTGCTGGCAGTGGCTTCCTGCGCATCCTTGTATGGGCCGCCGACGACGGCGTGAATCTCAAGCCGGTTGGTGCCTTGGATGATGGACTCGATCTGGCTTTCGTTCTCGACGCCGGGCAGATCCACCAGAATCTGGTTGTCGCCCAGGCCGTACTCCTGAATCTGCGGCTCACTGACGCCCAGAGCGTCCACGCGGTCGCGGATGGCCTCGATAGCCTGCTCGTCGGTCTTCTTTTCCAGAGCCTTTTCGACCATCGGTTTCATGGTCAGCGTGAAGCTGCCCGAGGTGTCGCCATCGGCCAAATCGTACTCGGAGGAGTACTTGGAATCCAGCAGCGAATGCGCGTCATTGGCCTTGGCCGGCGTCACGCCTTCCACGCGGATCAGAGTCGGTTTAGCCGGATCGGGCTTGTACGCCTGCGAAAAGCTCAGGTTGGCTGTCTTCAGATCCTGCTTGATGCGCGCCACCGCGTTGTCCGTGTCGGCATTGACCGCCTCCTCGACCTTGACCTGCAAGATCAGGTGAGCGCCGCCGCGAAGGTCCAGACCCAAGTGAATGCGCTTGGTGACAGCCTCGCCCAGATCCTTGCCGGTAACGCCGGATGGCTTGCCGAAGATGCCAAAGACGCAAATCGCCAAGACGGCAACAACCAGGATAATTCTGTTCTTGAGATTCTTCTTCATCGTCCCGTTTCTCTACAGTGTTCAGTGGACAGTTGTCAGTGGTCAGTTTTTATTGCCAATAACTAGCGGAAATCAACCCCGATAGATCGTTTGGCGCAAGCTCTGTTCACTGCAGACTGTTCACGATTCACTGTTCACTATTCACGATTTACTGTTCACTGCCCACTGTTCACTGCCCACTGTCGGTGGTCACCGAGGCAATCGCGTTCTTGGCCACTTCCATCTTGATCCCGTCCGGCGCGACTTTGATTACGATCACATCGTCCTTGATGGAAACGATGATGCCGCGAACGCCGCCCGCAGTCGTCACCCGGTCACCGGTCTTGATCGAGCCCAGCATCTGCTGCCACTGCTTCTGGCGCTTCTGTTGCGGCCGGATCATCACAAAATACAGAACCGGAATCAGCAGCAGCGGAAGAAGCATCGTTAGATTGCCGCCGCCGGCCGGCTGCTGGAAGATCAGGATTGCCAAACACGTTGCCACGCTCATTGCCACACTCGTCTCTTGTCTGCCCCTAAGCCGCGCAACCGCGCCGCCCTGCGGGGCACAGGCCTATCCCGCCGCTTGCCGGGAGCCCGCGAAAATTTGTCTCCGGGAACGATCCAGACTGGTTCGGGCCGTTGATCCGGTCCATCCCAGGCGGTGGAAGGAGGGTCCGGCTGGAACGATCGGGCGCTTATTCCGCCCCGCGCCCACACCTCGATACGACCCAACTGCCGTCTGCTTCCTGTTCGACACAGCACTTCTCAGCAAAGCCGCATCCGAAGATCGCGCAAAACTTCCGCGCGCACATTTCGGCCGGGTTCCAGAAGAGTGCCTCCATAGATAAGATACGCGCGGGCGTGGGCGTGTCAAGGTGCAAAGCCAGGAACATGGATCATGGATCATGGATCAGGGGCCGCGAAGGGCAATTTTGGGCTTCTTCGAGCGGTTTGACGCCGGCCGAACCGCTACCTGGCAGAAGCCGATTTGCCGCCACTTATAAATCTTTTACGTTTCCCGTATTCGACCATTACTGCCGCGGGCGTCTTCTGAAGGAGTGACGCTTTGCACACAAGCCAGGCTCTCCATTCGAGTTGCCTGTGGGCTGTGAAGCGGAAAGGTGGTTCCTATGACCCTCACGTATCGCGAATTGTTGTTAATTATTCCAGCCGTTCTGGGCGAATCCTTCATGGTCTGGGCTCTCTGGAATTTCCTGCGCGCCAGCGGCAGGCGTTAACGCGCAACTGTTCCCTATTCCTTTTTCCCTGTTCCTTGCTTGTCTTCGTCGCCGGCATCTTCCACCAGCACCGCCGAGCCGGGAATTACGTCGAAGCTGGCCGCCTCTTTGCCAGTGGGATGAAAGGTGACGCGCAGCGGTTCGCGCTGCCATTCGGCAGGGCCGCAGGCTGGCTGGGCGTGACTCTCTGGATCAAAGGCCAAAAGCTTTTTAGCCAGCACTGCCTTGCGCGCCTCCACCTGCGCAACGACCCCGTAGAGACTTTTACCGCTGGCCGTCACGCCGCAATAAGCGCCGTAGTCGCGGAACCATGCCACCTGACTCACGCCGGGATCGTAGTCAGGCAATTTGAGGGCGATGATGTGCCCCGTCACGCGGTCCACAAGCAGCCACGGGCCGCGCTGCCAGACCCAGTGCTCATGCTCGCCTTCAGGCTTCGGCTTGTTGACCAGCGCTGGCTTGGCAGCGGGTAGAGATTTATCGTTCGCCACGGCTTTGTCGCCAGGCGCGGGACTGTCACTAGGCCCGGGATTGTAGCCAGGCAAGGTGTCGTTGATCTTCAGCACGCGGCGGACGACAAAGCTGCGGTCGGTCACGTCATGCGCCTCGCCGGTCGTCCACTCTTTCAGAATGCCATCTACCAGCAGGGCGCGAATCTTGAGTTCAGTCTCGCCCTGAGCCGCGCCCGCCGGATCGCCGATCTTGGAGTAAGCGACCTTCCGCGTTGCGCCTAGAACCACCACGTGCACCTTGCGGGAGGATGCGTGAATAACTGGTGAGACAGAAAGCAATGTTCCAATTCCGACGATTGCCAACCACGATCTTCTGTTCATGAAATCTGCTCCCTTGAATTAGGTTCCAGTTAGGTTTCGTGGTTTCCCACCCTTCGCAAAGAACGCCAAGGATGGGGCACATGACCATCTCGTTCCCGCGACTTCACAAACTTGTCTTTGTCCATCGCCCTTCATCGGCCTCTCACGTCTTTCCAGCCGACCCCGTCGCACTTCTCGCATCTTGACCCAGCAACCTGCCCAGATCCTTCACACGCTTCACACTGTGCCCAGTCGGTTTCGTTCAATCTGCTGCATTTAAGACCACGGCAACGCTTACCCCCGACCATACGGCCGCATCGCCCATAAAGATCGAGGCCGTAGCACACTGCACCGCAGGTTGTACAAACTGCGACTGGCTTCTCTCGGCATACTGGCTTAGTTACCATCGGGCGCCTCACGGTCATTCCGCACTACGAGGTCAACCGCACCTTCCACCTCTAATCACCTAACCCGGTCGATCTACTTGCTAAATCCTAGCCTACCAACCGAATTTCCCTGTTAAGCCCTTCGGCATCAATGGCATATTCCTCTTCGGTGGAATATCCACGCTTTATCATTTCTTTCGCGGTTTTGTGCCAGAGCCTCAGCATGTCGCATCCCTCCATTCCTAAGGTACCCCGGTAGACGTGATACCAACCACCCTCTAAATTTCGCACTAACACGTTGAAAATTAAGGTTAGGGCCAGTTGGTCTGGCTTAAGACCGTTAATTCGGATCGAATACACGGTTTTATCAGCGTCCTTTGCCAGCATGAGGGCATCTCTTCTCACTATGTCGATACAGAGCCCATCGTCCGTTTTAAGAAGAGTGTTGATGTCCTGGCATGTGACTTTGACCTCATACGGAGGAAACAATTTGCCAACCACTTTCGAGAAACCCATGCTGATTCCTTCCTTGTTCGGTTTGACAGGAATTCTCATTCCGCTTTCCCAGCGTGTGCCCCATCCGGCAGCCGAATCTCTCGTCCCTCAGTCCCTAGATTCTCTCCACCGCCCGCGCTACCCGGAAGGCTGTCGCTTCATTCAAATGCGCGGCTAGCACTTGCATTCCTACCGGCAAACCGGCCTTGGTTGTGCCGCAGGGCACGGTCACGCCACAGATTCCGGCGAGGCTTGCGGTGACGGTGTAGATGTCGGCGAGATACATGGCTAGCGGGTCGCCGGTCTTCTCGCCTAATTTGAAGGCGGGCGTGGGCGCGGTGGGAGTTACGATGGCATCCACCTCGGCGAAGGCGCGGAGATACTCCTCGGCCAGGATGCGGCGGACCTGCTGGGCTTTCAAGTAATAAGCATCGTAGTAGCCGGCGCTGAGCGCATAAGTCCCCAGCAGAATCCGCCGCTTGACCTCCGCGCCGAAGCCCTCATCGCGCGAGTGACGATACATGTCGGAAAGAGTATCCGAATCCTTGGAGCGCGGCCCGTAGCGCACGCCGTCAAAGCGGGCCAGATTGGCGCTGGCCTCGGCTGTGGCGATCAGGTAATAGGCCGGAACAGCGTAGCGGGTGTTCGGCAGCGCGACCGGCTTGATAACGCAGCCTGCCTTTTCGAGCGCCGCGATGCCCGCTTCGATGCAGCCGCGCACCTCGGGATCGAGACCCTCGGCGAAGTACTCGGCAGGCACGCCGATGCGCAGGCCATCGGCGGATTTGTCGCTCTCGGCTGCGTAGTCGGCCACCGGAGCAGGTGAGCTTGTAGCGTCCTTGGGATCGTGCCCGGCAATCACAGACAGCAAAGTCGCCGCGTCGCGCACATTGGCGGCAAATGGCCCCACGCGGTCCAGCGACGAGGCATAAGCAATGAGCCCGTAGCGCGAGACGCGCCCATAAGTCGGCAGCACACCGACAACGCCGCAAAAGCTCGCCGGCTGGCGGATTGAGCCGCCCGTATCCGAGCCCAGCGTGACCACGGCCAGATTGGCTGCAACCGCCGCCGCCGAGCCGCCGCTGGAGCCGCCTGGAACGCGCTCCGTATCCACCGGATTCCGCACCGGCCCATACGCCGAGTTCTCATTCGACGAGCCCATGGCAAACTCATCGCAATTCAGCTTGCCCAGCAGCACCGCGCCCGCCGCTTCCAGACGAGAAACAGCCGTCGCGTCATACGGCGGACAGTAGCCTTGCAAAATCTTTGACCCAGCCGTCGCCGGAGCGCCCTGCATCACCAACACATCCTTGATGCCCACCGGAATGCCGGCTAGCGGAGGCAGCGGACCGCCCTTGGCAGCCAGCGAATCGATCTTTGCCGCCTGCGCCAGCGCGCGTTCTCTGGTCAGGCTCAGATAGACATTCAGCCGCGGATTCAGCTGCTCAATGCGGTCGTAATAGCTGGCGGCAAGATCGACGGCCTTGGTTGCGCCGCTCACGATCTCATCGCGCAGAGCGGCTAGAGTCTTGGGATGTTCTACAAAGTTCTGGACTGGTTTGGCTTGGCTTTCCAAGTGAATCTTCCTTCCTGTGGCCTGCTGCGGCTTATCAATCACCGCATGGATTACCGGCATTCAAAAACCTGCTACCTCTCAATGACTTTGGGAACTTTGAAGAAGACGCCATCGCTCTCCGGCGCTTGCGCGAGAACGGTTGCGCGATCGAGCGAAGGCTGCAACCGGTCGTCCCGCACAACGCCTTTGCCCGATGCGTCGAGCAGGTCGCTGATTTGCGCCAGAGGCATGACGCCCGATGTGTCGAGTTCATTCAATTCGGCGACGTAGTCCAGGATGGCATTCAAATCGTCCAACATGCGCGGAGTCTCCTCCGGCGTGAGTTCCAGATGAGCCAGTTCGGCCACGCGCTCGACTTCTTCCACGGTCACTTTCGCGGTCATGTTTTTAGGTCTCCCATTGCGGACCTTTTCCCTTTCGCTGAAAATATTTCGAGTGAAGGTCCGAAGATTGAGTATAACTTTTGCGGTTTGATGAGTGCATTTGCAGTGAGCGCGCACTTGGGTTGGCGCTTGGGGAATGCCGCAAGGCCAAGGAAGGTGGCACGAATCGAAGACTGCGAAAAGTTGCAAAAAATGAGCATTTGGGGCTCAAAAGCGGCGATTTTTGTCAAAAAAACGGGAAAATCGGCCTCTTCAAGGCACCGATCAGCAACTACGGTTAAACTGTAAACTATTGATTATATTTATGTTACACGAATTATTGGGCCGATAAATGGCCTCCACAAGGTAGGGGGGGTGGGGTCGCCGGATTTTTTGGCGAATAAACAGCGAATCCGGTAATCAAAAACCGGGGCGGGGGTTGCGTGGATTGGGTCTTTGGAGACGATCCTTGGGGCTTCCGATTTGCGACTGATTCCATTGTAAGCGCTAGAAGAATAATTATCCGCAAAGCGACCGCGGTGCGGCCAGCGGCTCGCGATTCGCTTGCAGAGGATTCGATGCCGGAATGCAAGGAAGCGAGTTGGGGTTCGTAGCCTCCCATCTCCGAAAATCCGGAGATGGGGCACCCATCGCACCTGGCTGTTAGCTGGTGATGTTATAGATCAGGCCGCAGGGGTCTTTGATGTAGCAGCGGGGGAAGTCCGGCTCGTCCTTGATGACTTCGCAGCCGCTTTTGACGAGCCTGCGCCGCACGGCCTCGACGCTGTCTACCGTTACTTCAAGCACTGGACCCAGCGCCGGACCGCGCTCGATGAAGAGGTTGATGTGCGCGCCGCGCAGGCTGATCATGTGAGGCTCTTCATCGGTAACCTCAAAGCCGAGATTCTCGACGTAGAACGAGGCCGCCTTTTTGGGGTCCGGCGCCTGGAGAAGAATGTCTGTGCCGAAGGTGTTGGCCATGCGGGGCTCCTTTGATTCCATTGCGATTTGATCCTGATTAAGATTGCGCGGCGCTTTCCAGTTCCGCAATGTCAAGCTTCTTCATTTGTAGCATTGCCTGCATGGCCTTGGGATGCTTGACAAGTTCTGCGATATGCGCGGGAACCACCTGCCAGGAGAGTCCGAATTTGTCTTTGAGCCAGCCGCATTGAACTTCGCTGCCGCCGGCGGTGAGCTTCTGCCAGTAATCGTCCACTTCTTGCTGGGTGTCACATCGGATTACAAATGAAACGGCTTCATTGAATTTAGCGTATGGACCGCCGTTGAGCGCGGTAAAGCTCTGCCCGTCTAGCTCAAATGCAATGGTGAGCACGTCCCCCTTCAATCCGCTGGGGTCGTCGATGCCACGCCGCAATATGCCCAGTTTGCGGGAGTTTTTGAAGACGGTCAGATAAAAATCCACTGCCTCTTCAGCGTTTGCGTCGAACCAGAGAAACGGCGTAATGCGGGGAGAGTTTTCTATTGCGCTCATGGTGACCTCCTGAAATTCGTATTGGGGAATTGATTGCTCTCGATCGAACTTCGCCTTCGCGGTGCGAGGATGCGAAGGCCGGTTTCAAATTCTAAACATAAATAGATTGCAAACTGCAAGTAGAATTATTATTCTGCTTTCGTGACTAGAAATTCCATCGCGAAACACCGCTCGGGTTGTCCGGTCAGTGTGTCGCTGGATATTCTTGGCGACCGCTGGTCGCTGCTGATTGTTCGCGATCTGATGGTGCGCGGATACGGCAGCTTCCGCGAGTTCCAAAGCGCCGGCGAGGGCATCGCGACCAATATCCTCGCAGACCGCCTGCGCAAGCTGGAAGAGGCGGGCATTCTTACCGCCGAGCCGGTTGCGGAGGATGGCCGCAAGATGCATTATCGCTTGACGGCCAAGGGCATTGCACTGGCGCCGGCGATGCTGGAACTGCTTATCTGGGCAGCGCGGCATGAAGAGACGGCCGCGCCTTGCGCCTTCATCGCGAAGATGGAAGAAAATCGCGAGGCGATGCTGGCCGAGACCTATCGGCGTTGGCAAGAACGCGACCCCACGCCGCTGATTCCACCCTTCCCTTCACCCATTCATTCCCCAAAAGCTAACCATTTCCCAAAAGGAGGATCGAAACAATGAAACTGAACACCTACCTGAACTTTGGCGGCAACTGCGCGGAGGCTCTGCGCTTCTACGAAAAACATCTTGGCGGAAAGATTACCGGGATAATGACCTACAGCGAGATGCCGGAACCGAAAAACTTTCCGCCGGGCATGGAGAATGGCGTTCTCCATGCCCGCATCCTGCTTGGCGAGACGATGCTGATGGCCAGCGATGGCCCACCGGACCGGTTTCAGCCCATGCGAAGCGCCTATCTTACTCTTCACGCGGATAGCAGCGAAGAGGCGGAACGCATCCATGCGCTCCTGGCGGAAGGCGGCGAGATTCTGATGCCCATGGGCGAGACATTCTTCGCCTTCCGCTTCAGTATGCTCAGGGACAAGTTCGGAATACTGTGGATGGTTGTCCACGCGCGTCCGATGCAGGAAAACGGCTGAGGTGGCAACTCAGCCCCGCTTCTTTCCACCGGGTTTGCCGCCAGCGCGGGGGGCGGATCGTTTGAAGCCGGAGCCGCCACTGGGCTTGCCCTTGTAGCCTGACTTTGAGAAACCGCCGGGTTTGGACCCGCTTCGCGTACCGGATGCGGGCCTGCCCGGGCCACCAAAACTCGGCTTGGGCTTCCAGCCAGGACCAGCCTTCCTTTCAGCGCGGGAAGCTGAACCGGGATAAGGCTTCGCCGTGGTTGGGCGGTAGTCGGATGCGCCTTCGGTACGGGGTTTATAGGACCGAGGCGCGGCGGACGGACGGTAGCCGGAGCCGGTGCGAGCTTCAATGGATTGCGAGCCAGAAGAGGGACGCGAGCCGGAACCATACGAGCGGCCGGTTGGCTTACTGGACTTCCACCCGCCGGGTTTGCTGTTGGGCCGTGCGCCGCCTGCGCGGGGTTGGCCGCTGCTGGTAGTGTAGCGACGCTCGAGGCCGCCTTCGCTGCGGTAGGGCTTGGCCGGTGGACCGGATTGGCCAGAAGAAACTGGCCGGTCGGAATAGGAACGCGGCGCGGCTGGGCGACTGGAATCAGGCCTGGGCGACGGTGGCCGGCTCGACGCCGGCCGGGGTGAAGTGGGGCGGCTATAGCTGGAACGCGCCGGGAAGGGACGGCTCTGGCTGGACCGGTCTGGTCCGGTGACCTCCTCAATGTGGAGGTTTGGCGGCCGAACCGGGCCGAGATCGTCATCGAAATCCCGTGCATCGCGAACGGGCGGAGCGGGGCGCTTGAAGGCGGGCCGGTCGGAACGCGGCTGATCCTTACGAGGTTGATCTCTCCGAGGCTGGTCGGGACGCGGCCGCTCTGGGCGTTCGGAACGTCCTGCACCTTCCGGCTTCTTCCAGGCGGGCTTGGCGGTAAAGGGACGACCGGGAGCTGTTCTGCCTGTTCCGGCTGAGCTGGGCCTTGCGCCGCCACCGGTGCTGGGACGGGCATAATCTGGATGTCCAGATGAGGGACGATCTGAAACTGGACGGCCAGAGCCTTGCCGATCATAAGCTGGCCGGTCAAAGCTGCGTCCCGCGGGCCGGGCGGAGCCAAAGCTGGCTTGGCCGCCGCTTCCTCCCCGGCTGGGACGCTCGTCTTCAGCGTGCGAGAAGCTGCGAACGGGATTGGGAGCAGAGGTGCGGCCAGCCTCAGGGCGGAAACTCTCTCCGCCACGCTCAGGGCCACCACGCTCGGGACGGAAGGAACTGGCTGGTCCGCCCTTTCCGTATGATGCTGCCGGACGGCTGGGACGGCCTGAATCAAATCTCTTGGGTCCGGCTTCCCTCGCCCCAAATTTCTTCGGACCAAAGTCGTTCTTCACCCGATCTCTGGAAGTTGTCTTGGAATCCCACTCTTTGCGCACCGGGCGCGGCGAGGATGGCGCACCCGATTCTTCCGGCTGCCGGGTCGAATCAAACGGACGTGCTGGCGGCGGAACCGGCAGGCGCGGACGGCTGCTGGGCTTGGGCAGAACCGTCGGCAGCAGACCGGCATCAAGCAGGTTGCGGCGGCGCACATCCTTGGATTTAGGTGTCCGCAGCTTGCCTTCGGCGGCCTGGCGCAATGCATCCAGTTCCCGCGGCTCAAGCTCACGCAGATTCCCAGGCTCCTGATCCAGAACCAGCGGTCCGTAGCCGGTGCGGCGAATCTTCTCGACAAAGTGGCCAATCTCCTCGAACATTTTGCGCAATTCGCGGTTGCGGCCCTCGATGAGAATCACTTCGTACCAGGGATTGTCGCCCTGGCGAACCTGGCGGATGCGAGCCGGAGAGGTGCGGACCTGGCGCGATCCGGGCTTTCCCAATTCAATGGTGACGCCGCCGCGCAGAACATTGAGCTCGTCTTCGGTTGGCTGGCCGGCGACCTTGACCAGATAAGTCTTCTCGACGCCCGAGGAGGCCTTGGTGAGGCGGTTGGCCAGGTCGCCGTCATTGGTGACGAGGAGCAGGCCTTCGCTCATGTAATCCAGGCGGCCAACGGGGTAGAGACGCTCCTTGAATTTGTCAAAGAACTGCATCACCGTAGGCCGGCCCTCGGGATCCTTGACGGTAGTGACAAAGCCCTTGGGCTTGTTGAGAACAAAGTAGCGCAGCCGCTCAGGGCCTTGCAGCAGCTTGCCGTCGACGCGGATATGGTCGCGGCCGGCATCGGCCTTGGTGCCCAGCACGGTGACGGTCTTGCCGTTGATTTGCACGCGTCCCTGCTCGATCATGGTCTCGGCGCTGCGGCGGCTGGCGACGCCGGCGGCGGCCAGAATCTTCTGCAAACGCTCAAGCTTGGCGGGAGGACGCGGCTGCGGGGTGAACTCCGGCTCGGTTGTATTGCCGGAATCGGCCTCGGGTTCTACTCCGGCATCTGATTCCGGAGCATCGGGCAGGTTGGAGAAGCTTCCGGTGAATTGAAAAGCCTCCAATTCTGAATCGGCTTTCTCGATCTCCGAATCGATTGCATCCTGCGCCGCGTCGGCGATGATGGCTTGATACTCGGCTTGCTCTGCGGCAGCGGGCTGGCTAACCGGCGAGGAGGCTTGAGACTCTGCCGCTGGGGCTGAAGCCGCTGTTGATTTGGTCGCCTTTTTGCGAGGCTTGACACCCTCACCCGCCTCCGCATCGAGCTTCTTCACGGATTTCTTTGCCGCTTTCTTCGCTGGCTTCTTTGCGGACTCTTTTGCAGGTTCTTCCGTGGATTTCTTTGCAGGCCCTTTTGCCAACTCTGTCGCTACCGCTTTGACGGCGCGGACCGATTTCACCTTCGGCTTGGCAGCTTTTGTTTCGATCAATTCAGGTTTGGATTCGGCAGGAGCTGCAATTTTCTTCTTTGTCGTCATAGCGGAATTTCTCAGTTTCTTCCTGCACGGTGGCGGGAGGCGCGGCAGGGACTATCTCTGCGGGGTTTGGGCTTCGTTGCTGACCGCCATCGCGGCGGTCTCAGTGGTTTCGGTTGGCTCTTCCATTTCTTCGCCGGGCGCGGCTTCCAACTCTTCGCGTCCAGCTTCTTCAAATTCAGGCCCCAGAGCAGGGTTAGGCTTCATCGCGGCGCCATCAGCAGCGGCCGTTTCCGGCTCGTCGAGCTCAATGGTCGCCATCTTCTCGAACTCCTCCATTGAAGGCAGCTCGGAGACATCTTTGAGACCGAAGCGGAGCAGAAACTCGCGCGTGGTTTTGTAGAGGATGGGCCGGCCGATGACCGGCTTGCGGCCGGCCGTTGCAATCAGCTTGCGCGCCAGCAGCGAACCGAAGACGCCGGAGGAATCCACGCCGCGAATCTCATTAACCTCGGGCGCGGTAACCGGCTGCTTGTAGGCGACGACGGCCAGCGTCTCCAGGGCTTGCAGGGAGAGCTTGAGAGCCGGCTTGAGGCTCTTGATGAAGAGGCGAACGGCGTCATGGCACTCGGGCTTGGTGGCCATGCGGTAGCCGCCGGCGATCTCGCGAATCTCCACGCCGCGGCCGTTGCTGGCGCAGGCGGAGATCAGCTCTTCAAGAAGCTGGCGGATGATGGCGCGGACCTCGCGTTCGCGCAGCCTGGCTTGACGGCGAGCTTCGAGTTCGGCCTCGGCGGTGGCTTCGGCGGTCTGGGCGGTTTCGGCTCCCGGTTCGGCGGGAGCGGTTGTGGCCGCTTCATCGGAAAGCTCGGCAGACTCGGGAGCAGCTTCCACAGAGGTTTCGGATATGGCTTCCGCATTCGCTTCGGGACTGGCCGAAATCTCCGAATCCACGACAGCCGCGGCAGAATCGGACTCTGGATCAAAAACCTGATCGATCTCGGGCTCGGTTGCTGGCTCAGTCGCCGGATCGGTTTCCAGGTCGAGTTCCGCATCCAGATCCCGCGCCAAAGTCGGCTCCGGTTCCGGCGGGGCGAACTCCTCGCCGAGGAAAGGTTGAACGTCCGCCAGCTTGGCAGACACGGCCTCCTGCTCCGCCTTCCACTCGAGGGCTTCGTCGGCAAAGAGGGCGGCGAGCTGGGCCAGTGTGACCGGCTCCTCCGCGGCGTAGATGACTGCTTCCAGCTTGGCTTTCAGGCTCATTCTTTAATCGGTACCTTCAATATGGTACCGGAATCCGGGCAGCCCTGCGCGCCAATGCAGACTTTAGTGTCTCTTGGAGGCCTGTAAAAAGGGCGTCCGGCAATGCCAGACGCCCTGAAAAGTGGGGGAAGCCGCTTTAGTGAGTCCACTGGCGGAAGAGCCAGAAGAGCGAACCGGAGAGCAAGGCCGCAGCCGGCAGCGTAAAGACCCATGCCGCTGCGATGTTGCGAATAGTGGAAAATTGCAGGCCGCTCCGGTTGGCCGCCATGGTGCCGGCGACGCCTGAACTGAGGACGTGCGTCGTCGAGACCGGCAAGCCGAAGTTATCGGCGGCTGAGATGGTAGCCATGGCGACAAGCTCGGCACAAGCGCCCTGCGCGTAGGTCAGATGCTCCTTGCCAATCTTTTCGCCCACAGTGACGACGATGCGCTTCCAACCGACCATGGTGCCCAGGCCCAGCGCCAATGCCACGGCGACCTTGACCCACGGCGGAATGAACTTGGTGGCCTTGTCTACCTTGCTCTTGTAGTTCTTGAGGGCTGCGTTCTCCTCGGAGGTAAAGGCTGGATTATTGTTCTTCTGCATCAGCCGGATCGCTTCGCTGGCCACATACATATCATTGCGGACGTTGGTCTGCTGGCTGGCGGGAACGGCCTTGAACTCCTTGTAGAGAGCTACTTCGTGGTTCAGATCTTCGACCAGCTCGCGCAGCGCCAGCACTGTATCCGGCTGGATCTGCTTGGTGCGGATGTAGTCGGTGACCTCGGAGCGGGGATCTGCGCCGATAATTCCGTTGGCGTCCACATGCCGGTCCAGAATGTGCCCGGCCTGCTCGGATGCGGCGATGAAATCCTGCACGTCGCGAGCGCTGACGGCGTGGTTGAGAGCATAGGCCGTTGGCACTGTTCCAATGAGGATGAGCATGATGAGTCCCATGCCCTTCTGACCGTCATTGGAGCCATGAGAAAAGCTGACGCCGGAGCAGGTCAGCACCAGCAGCAAGCGGATTGGCCACGGTGGAGGCGTGTTGTCTTTGGGCGCTTCATAGAGCGCCGGATACTTGATGAAGAGCTTGGCCACCAACAGCAAAAGCGCGGCCGCGCCAAAGCCAATCACGGGCGAGATCAGCAGTACTTTGAATACTTTTGTTGCCTGCTCCCAATCCACGCCGCTGGTGCCGCCATGCGCGTTCATGAATTGGTTGGCCAATCCCACGCCCATGATGGAGCCGACCATGGTGTGCGAGCTTGATGCCGGAAGTCCGAACCACCAGGTGCTCAGATTCCAGATAATTGCGGCAATCAGCAACGCGAAGACCATGGCAAAGCCCGCGCCGGAGCTGACCTGCAAAATCAACTCGACCGGCAGCAGCGTGATGATGGAAAAAGCGACTGCGCCCGAAGAGACTAGCACACCGGCCAGATTGCAGAGCCCCGACCATACAACTGCGATATTCGGGTCCAGAGAGTGTGTGTAAATTACTGTGGCGACGGCGTTGGCCGTATCGTGGAAGCCGTTGACGAACTCGAAGCCGAGAGCGATGAGCAGCGCCACGCCCAGCAGCGCATAAGGCCAGATGCTGACGATGGCGATGTTTCCCAGATCCTGCGCGATGTGGAAGCCGATGTAGCCAAGACCGCCAATCAGCGCCACCAAAACCACCGCGCCGCTGAACCACGCAGAGGACTTTTTCATTTTGCGGTCAAGCAGCGATGCCCCAGCGGGCGCCGCATCCACTGTAGTTGCCAGATCGGCCATCGAATAGGCTCCAGGGAAAAGAATTTCAAGTGCAGGCGCGCGGGGAAGCACAGCCTGTCACAACAATAATTAGAGGAATCAGATGAAAGGAAGATGAATTTTTGCGGGAAAAGCAAATGGCGTATACTTTTTACGTGGAGGGAGCTTGTCGGATCAGTTTTCAAAAATTGTAAATCCCGTTCTAGCGCAGGACAGTGCAATTTGGGTGCAAAAGGATGCTCATTGGTCGAAGGGACCGGCGAATCCCAATACGCCGAATCCTTTTATTCAATCCCAGGCAGCTTCGACCCAAACACCGACCAACCCCGTTGCACCTGCCGGAACGCAGCAGAAGCAGTCTTAAAACTTGGTTAAACTGATTCAGAGAGGTGTGAGATGGCCGAAACCCAACAAGCAACGATAAAGCCAAACAAATTCAACGAGAGATTCAGCACGGCCAATCACTTTGTTGGTCCAGCGCGGGCGGAGAATCCCTTTGTCACCGCAGTTCGGTCCGCGGCCTCATCAAGGGATCAAGCGCCAGAGCAAGAATCGACAACCGTCACTTCGTCTACCCGGCAATAATTTGAAATGGACATCGACCTCTCAAAGGTTGTGCTGATTGTTCTTGCCGTGTTGCCGGGATACCTTGCCCGCCGGGGAAGCGATCGCTTCGTTCCCCGCACAAGGCGAGAAAAGGGCGCAACCGAAGAGGTTGCCGAGTTTCTGATCTTTAGCGTACTGGCTCATTTTATTCTGACTCTTTTTTACGGCTGTTTCTGGATACTTGCCGGTTTGTTGTACCAAAGTTCCGCAATGTTTTTCATCCGCTGGTGGCTTCCGCTCTCACCCTCCGAATTGTTAAAGAAATTCAGTGAGCTTCCATCAGGATACTTAGCGATCTACCTGTTTCTTTCCCTCGGCATCGGCTGGTCGCTTGGACTAGGGCGAGGACTCCTTGATTCATGGAGAACTTCGGAGTGGGTTTCCGAAAAGCTTGGCATCGATAAGTCCGGGCTGGGGCGCTTTTGGACAAATCACATTGAAAGATTCCTAATCACAGGACGACCCATTATTTACAATGCCCTGTTTCCTGATCTTGATGACCAAGGGAAGAGAAAAGATGTTTTCGTTGAGCTTGTATTGAAAGAAAACCAAGGCAGTATTACGGGACGAGTCATGAGCTTTTCTATAGCCAACGACGAGGAGAATCATAAGCTCATCTTTCTGGAAAATGTCTATCGAAAGATGCCTGGAAGCAACCAATACGAAAAGCTCGACGCGGATGGCATGTTGGTCGATATTGCGGATGTCATCATGCTCCAGATCAAGCAGGTTTAGACGGTATTTCACGTTGCCTGTCAAATGACCCGCGAACGATACACTGGAAGCAGATGCTCTCCCTGCAAAATGCCGGCAAGCGGTTTGGTCCGCGAGTCTTGTTTCTGGAAGCCAACTGGCTGATCCG